>NZ_JBIBHR010000010.1:284830-322269 GCF_042957125.1 Streptomyces sp. NPDC008125 | reverse complement strand
TGAAGACCTGGCGACTACTCCGACGAGCGCGATGCTCCACCCGCCGTATCGGCACCATCGTCCAGGCCGTCCACACGCTACTGACCTGCGACTATTCAGGATGAAAGAGGGTCACTGATCTCCTGCGAACTGCCGAGCGGAATCGATGAAATCCTCGACTCCCCGCATGATCCACTTCTCCATATTGCCTTGTGAGGAGGCGGAGTTTCCGACCTTCACGGTCTTGGCGCTCGGGTCGCGGGTATATCCATCCCAAATTTTCCGACAGCGTAGTCCATCGCCAGATTTTTGGCGAACCCTCCCAATTTACTTCGGCAGCTTCCGGTGATTCCGTTGTCGTATCCGCTCTGGAAGATGGAAATGCCAGGACGATCCGGCCGATGGCGGCACAGGCCACTCCGGCACACCATGCTCCGACCATGACGTGGAAAAACCCTGTGACAACGGCGGCACGGTCATTGACGGCCCGTTGTGCCGCGGCCGACTGTTGCGCGTGGTCACTCTCGTAGGTCTACCCGGCCGTGGTGCCGCGGTCCTCGGCCCACTCCCCGACTGCCTGATCCGCCTGTGGGCAACTCCTCGTCAAGGACGCACTACCGCTTCCGGCGCGGCTCCCGGCTCCGTGCAGGGGCGGGGCCTGGACCTGGTCGGGGAACTGCTTGTCCAGTCCCTGACAGCCGACATCGACTTCATCCCTGACCGCCGGGTATCGCTCGAACATCCGGTCGGTGAACACCAACTGATGGTTCGGGCCGGCCCCGGCTGCCCGCAGACGGCCGCGACCCCTGCCCGGCGGTTGTGCAGTCGGCCCTCCTCGGAGGCCATCCACGCATGAGCCGACCCGGCGACCAGCGCACCGAGTCGATGGGGTTGAAGGCCGGTGAAGACGGGAGGGGACATGGCCGTGCGACCAAGGTAGTGCGTCACCTCGACATCCAACTCACACAGCTGCCCTCACGACACGGCCACGGCCCTCAGAAGGTGTCGAGCGCGCCCACGGCCGCACAGATGTGGCCCCGCCCGCCCCCCGGCCGCCTCCCGGCGCACCACCAGGAGAGCAGCCCCTCCACGTCGCGCGTATGCAGGCCCAGGTCGTGTTCGACACACAGAGGCCACGCCTGCCACAGACGCTCAGCGACGGTGTCCTGGGCGGCGTCGGCGACGATCGCCAAGGCGTGAGCAGAGTCCTCTGGCGCCTTCGGGTACAAATGACTGCCGTGCCACTCGCCGTTGGCCAGGGCAACGTAGACATACTCCGGCTCGCCCGCCTCGTAGGAGGGCTGGGCCAGCAGTTGCAGAGGTCCCTGCCCAGGAAGAGTCACGGCCAAGTCCTGGTTGAGGATCGCGAGAGCCTCGTCCCACAAGGGGTACTCGCCTCGTGAGACCCGACGGACTTCGGGTTGATCGACAGGAGCATGCACAGGGCCATCCTCGGCTACGGAGCCCGGACCTCAATCGCGCACAACCTCGTTAGTCTTCTGCCTGCGCCGCGGCCCGCGTCGCGCAAACGCGTGTGTGAGGATCAGGACGGAAGCATGTCGGGAGAGATTTCACCCACCGGGAAGCCCTCGGATCCTGGCTCGTCGCCCGAGCTGCGGGCCTCCCACGCGGACCGGGACCGGGTGGTGGACGTACTGCGCATCGCGGCGGGGGACGGTCTGCTGGACGCGGACGAGCTGGACGAGCGCGTGGAACTCGCGCTTTCGGCACGGACTTTGAGCGAACTGGCCGTACTCACCGCCGACCTTCCGGCCCTCTCGGTCGCCGCGGACGGTACGGCGGCCGAGGTCAAGGACGTCGTCCGGATCGAGCAGGCCTTCAGCGGCCCGATCGAGCGGACGGGCCGTTGGGCGCTGCCGCGGCGGCTGGAGCTCGCGGTGAGCTGGTGCGACGTGACGCTCGACTTCACCGAGGCCGTGGTCACGCAGAACACTCTGAGGATCGACGTGGCCATGGCGGGGAAGAGCCTGACTCTGGTCACGAAGCCGGGTGTCGAGGTCGATGTCGACGGCCTGGTCCTGGTGCACTGCAAGCTCAAGCACCGCCGTACGCCACAGCCCGACGGCGTACCGACCACGCTGCGCGTGCGGCTCGTCGGCCAGAAGGCCCACGGCAACGTGGTGGTGCGGCCCCCGCGTCGGACGCTCGGGCAGTGGCTGCTGCGCAGGCCCGCCGGCTGAGGAACACCACGCCGGGCCGGAGGAGTCGGGGGCCGGTCCGCCTACCAGGTGGCGGCACCGGTGAGTTCGGTGACCGGGCGACGGGCGGCCTCGGGGAGACCGAGCCGGC
Organism: Streptomyces sp. NPDC008125; assembly: GCF_042957125.1. Classification (NCBI taxonomy): domain Bacteria; kingdom Bacillati; phylum Actinomycetota; class Actinomycetes; order Kitasatosporales; family Streptomycetaceae; genus Streptomyces; species Streptomyces sp. NPDC008125. The sequence goes on along the minus strand of NZ_JBIBHR010000010.1, from coordinate 319,980 downwards.
GGCGGGCCCGGTGGACGGAGGCGAGCTGCTCGGCCCCGGCAGGGCCCCAGTCGGAGAGCTCCGCGACCTGCTCCGGGGTCGCCAGGACACGGGTGTGCATACGGTCAGTGGGAGCAGGACCGACGCCGTCGAGCGGCGCGGCGTACCGCAGTCGGCAGGGCTGCCCTGCGGGAGCCGTCAGGTGGCCGAGGAGCAGGGGCGTACAGATCCGGGCCGCCGCGTCCTCGCCCTTGTCGACCGCGCCGCCCGGCAGGAGGTGCGTGTCGCGGTGGTCGACGCTCTGGACCAGGACCTGCCCGAGCCGGCCGGTGATCAGTACGGAGGTGCCCGCCCACAGGGCGGCCGAGGCGCGCAAGTCTCCGTACGCCTCGTCGGTCATCGCCGATCCGGACCGCTCGTCCGAGGGGGGCGTCGTTGTCACAGGGGCTCCGCGTCGTGGAAGGGGCGGTGGCGAACAGGTCTACGAGCAAGCGCGGTTCGCGTCGGTACGGGGGTGGGGGACGGGTCCGGGTGTGAGCCGGGTGAAGTACTCGTGGCGCAGGATGCGGCTCCTGCGGTCCGCTCCGAGGCGGGAGAGGAGCCCGGGCAGCGCTCGCTCGCCCAGCAGTTGACTGCGGTGCGAGGTGATCGCCGCCCATTTCCTGGCGAGTTGGTCGGTCACGTCCACGGCGGTGGTCGCGTAGGCGTCCGGCACGCTCAGCACCGCCTTGCCGACCCCGTCCAGCAGGAGCCCGAGGTCGCCCGCCCCGGAGGCAGGGTGCGTCGCCGCATAGAGGGCGTCGGTCCGCCACGGTTCACCGGCCTCCGGGTAGAGCCCGGCGAGCCCGGCGGCCTGCACGGCGAGCAGGGTCACCTGATGGGTGCGCAGATGGTCCGGGTGGCCGGTGAGCTGGCCGAAGGCGTCATGGGTGATGACGGCGGCGGGGCGGAACTCCCTGATCCGCCCGACCACGTGGGCGACGGCCTCGTCCAGGTCCGCATCGCACAGGCGGGGCCGACCGGGTGCGGAGGACTCGTTGCGGGCGTCGCGGTACCCGAGCATCCGTGGTGTACCCGCGCCGAGAACGGCCAGCGCAGCGGCGAGTTCCACGGCGCGAGGGCTGTCCGGGGCCCAGGTCGTGGTGACGACCGCCGTGCGGGAACCGGCGGCGGCGTGCTGGGCGAGCACACCACCGGCGAGGAGGCTCTCGTCGTCGGGGTGCGCGAAGACTCCCAGCACCGACGGGAGGGCCGCGGCGCCCGGGCAGAGGGAGGAGGCCCAGCGGGTGGGTGCCGCCGTGCGGGGCGGGGTGTCGGACACGGATGCCTCCAGGGGCGGGCGGTAGGGACGGCGAGGAATGTGCGGCCGGCGGGGGCAGACGGACCGCCGTCCGGCCGGGCCACGGGAGGACCAGCCGGGCGTCATGGAGCACCGCCGGCACATGGGCGTCCTCCGCCTCGTCCCCGAGCCGGGCGAAGCCGCGCCCCTCGCCGAAGTGTGCGGACCAGTCGGCCCTCGCGTATGCCATGGATCGCTCTCCCCCTGTGCGGACGGCGTGCGGTGTCGGGTCTGGGGCGCGGCGGCCGGTCCGGCCGGGGCATCGGGCTCAACGACGGGACGGGGCCGGCGAACGCGTCTGTTTCGGTCGAAGCCGGGACGCGGCACACCAGGCCGTACGGACGTGCGGCCTGCATCAACCCGGGCGGCACAAGGAACCCGGCCCGGCGAGGGGTGGCCGAAACTCCCGGGCGGTGTGCCAGGGGCCCGGCGCGTTCCGCCCGGCGGGGCCCGGTTGCCGCCCGGCCGGGCCCCCATGACGATGAGGGGGTGGAAGACGGAGGGCCGTCCCGGGCGGCGCGGCGGGAACAGCGCGCCCTGCGCGTCTCGATGGCCGCCTCGGTCGCGCTCGCGGCGACGGGCCTGGTGTGGGGGCTCGTGGCCGGGTCGCAGGCGGTGCTGCTCGACGGCGTCTCCACAGCCCTCGGCCTCCTCCTCTCCTGGATCGCGCTCCGCGCCTCGCGCGTCGCCGCGGCCGGGCCGACGCCGCGCTTCCCGTTCGGGCGGGAGTCCCTGGTGCCGGTAGCCGTGGGGGTGCAGGGACTCGCGCTGCTCGGGACGTTCGGCTACGCCGCGGTGGAGGCGGTACGGGTCATCCTCGGGGGCGGCTCCGAGGTGGCGGCGGCGGGGCTGGCCGCCTACGGAGCGGTGAGCGGCCTCGCGTGCCTTGCGGTCTACGGCTGTCTGGCGCGGCGCGGCCCGCGCTCGGACCTGATCCGTACGGAGGCGACGGTCTGGCTCGCGGGAGCGGTGACCAGTCTCCTCATCGCGGTCGGCGGGGTCGTGGCGGTGCTGCTGGGCATGACCGCGTGGCACCCCGCGAAGGCGTACACCGACTCGGTACTGGTGCTGCTGACCTGCGCGCTGCTCGGCGCTCTGCCCGTACGCATGCTCCGGCGTGCCGCGTCCGAGCTGCTGGAATCCGGTCCGGAACCGGCCGTGCGGCAGCGGGTCCGTGAGGTGGTGGAGCGGGTGCGCGCCGCCGAAGGACTCCCCGAACCGGTGCTGCGCACCAGCAAGGTGGGCCAGAAGCTCTACGTGGAGATCGCCTTCGTGGTGCCGCCGGGCGGCTGGGACGTGGCGGGCGAGGACCGGGTGCGCAGGGCGCTGCGGGACGGGCTCGCCGCCCTGCCCTACGAACCGTGGAGCGTCGTCGAGATCACCTCCGACCCCGGGCTGGTGCTCTGAGCCGCCGGACGGGTCTCCGGGCCCATCGGAGGCTGCCCGGCAGGGCCGTGCCTCCCGTCCTCCACGGCGGCCGGTACGAGCGCGTACGGCGTCGTGCACCCCGTCCCGCCCCGGGTGCCGTGGTAGCGGTGGGTAAATGGTCCATTGCGCACCGCTCGCGACCGGTGGGCGCTACCGTGGTCGCCGTGGAAGACCTCGACGCCGAAGAAGCCGACAAGTGGCCCCTGCCACCACCCTGGATGTGGGACTGCGAAGACTGCGTGACCCTGTACCGGCGGATGAGGGAAGCGCCCGAACTCGCGGCGGCGGCCCGGGAGGAGGTGGGCCCGGGCGTCGACTGCGACCCTTTCGACCAGGTGATCACCACCCAGATCAGGCTCTCCCAGCACATCGCCGACCAGCACACGGCCCACGTACCCGCCACCGTCGCGTCCTGCGGGCGGTGCGCCGCGGACGCGGTGTCCACGACGATGCCGCGAGCCCTGGTCCTGGAGCACCGGGCCCGGCACCTGGTCGTCCCGCCCAGCATCGTGGGCGGCATCTGAGAGGCCGGGACCCAGGTCGCTACGCGTCCTCCTCCGGCAGTACCGGGGCGAACCCGATCTGCCCGAGCCGCTGGGTCGCGCGGGTCAGCGCCACGTACAGGTCGTTGACCCCGCGCGGGGAGGCGGTCCTGATGCGTTCGGGCGCCACGACGACCACCGAGTCGAACTCCAGCCCCTTGGACTGCCGCGCGTCCAGGATCACCACCGGGGCCGCGAGGTCGGGGTCAGGTCCGAACGAGGCGCCCGGCAGGGCCTCGGCAAGCTCGGCATGGAGCTCCCGCGGGGCGATCACCGCGAGCTTCCCCTCGTACCGGGCCTCCCGGGCGACGGCCTCGGCCGCCGTACGCACCAGCTTCTCCGGCTCGGCGGTCAGGGTCCACGGCGCGACACCGGTGGACCGCACCGACCGGGGCGGTTCGAAGGACGGATCGGTCTCGCGCCGGACCTCGGCGGCCGTCTCCATGATTTCCTTCGGCGTACGGTAGTTGACGTCCAGACGGGTGTGCTCCCAGCGGTCGCCGACGTACGGGCCGAGGATGCCCGCCCAGGAGTCGGCCCCCGCCGCCGAACCGGTCTGCGCCGGATCGCCGACCAGCGTCATGGAGCGGGTCGGGCAGCGGCGCATCAGCAACCGCCAGGCCATCGCGGAGAGTTCCTGCGCCTCGTCGACGATGATGTGGCCGAAGGCCCAGGTCCGGTCGGCGGCGGCGCGTTCGGCGGCGCTGCGGTGGTCCGCCTCCTCCTGGCGTTCGGCGAAACGTTCGGCGTCGATGATGTCGTGCGCGGAGAGGATCTCCGCGTCGTCCTCGTCCTCGAAGTCGGTGGAGCGCGAGCCTTCCGAGAGGTCCAGCACGCCCTGGGCGTACGCGATCCGCTTGCGGCGTTCGGCCTCCTCGGCCGCCCGGAGGGCGCTGTCGTCCTCGCCGAGCAGCTCGGCGGCCTCGTCGAGCAGGGGGATGTCGGCGGGGGTCCACTCCGTGCGGTCCGTCAGCCCGGTGGGGTCCGTGTCGTCGCGGCGGACCGTCTCCGCCTCCCGGGGCGGGAGCCCGGTGGGGGCGGAGAGATAGGCGGTGAGGAACTCCCCCGGGGTGAGGCGGGGCCACAGGCCGTCGATCGCCGCGTGCACCTCCTCGTTGCCGGCCACTTCCTCGTGCAACTGCTCGACGTCGGAGGGGTCGAGCAGGTTGGGGCCGCCGAGCGGGTCGGCCCCGATGCGGTCCGCGAGTTGCCGGGTCAGCGCGTCGACGATCCCCGCGGCGAACGGCCGGCGGGCGAGGTTGTGCGGCAGTCCGGTGTCACGGGCCTCCGCCCTGACGCGCTCGACCGTCTCGCGGTCGAGCAGCAGGGTGTCCCGGTCGTGGGCGATCTCGACGGGGTCGACGGGCAGCCGCTGGAGGCCGGCGACGGCCCCGCGCAGCGCCTCGGCCATCCTGGCCGCCCCCTTGACGGCCGCGGCCTCCGGGGTGTCGGTACCGGTGGCCCGTACGCCGGGAAAGAGCTCGTCCGGGGTGGCCAGCAGTACGCCGGTCTCGCCCAAGGAGGGCAGTACGTTGCCGATGTAGCCGAGGAAGGCGGCGTTGGGGCCGACGATCAGCACCGCGCGGCGCGCCAACTGCTCGCGGTACGCGTACAGGAGGTACGCGGCACGGTGCAGGGCCACCGCCGTCTTGCCGGTGCCGGGCCCGCCCTCCACGACGAGCACACCCCGGTGCGGAGCGCGGATGATGCGGTCCTGCTCGGCCTGGATGGTCCGCACGATGTCCGTCATGCGGCCGGTACGGGTGGCGTTCACGGCCGCCAGCAGCACGGCGTCGCCGTTGGGGTCCTCGTGGCCGGTACGGAGCGCGGGCGCGGTCTCGTCCAGGTCCAGGATCTCGTCGTGCAGGGCGGTGACCCGGCGTTCGCGCGTGGTCAGGTGCCTGCGGCGGCGGAGCCCCATGGGAGTGTGGCCCGTCGCCAGGTAGAACGGGCGGGCCACCGGGGCGCGCCAGTCGATGAGCAGCGGTGTGCGCGCCTCGTCCTCGTCGCGGATGCCGAGCCGGCCGATGTGGTGGTGCTCGCCGTCGCGGAGGTCGATGCGGCCGAAGCACAGCCCGTCCTCCACGGCGTTCAGCGTGGCGAGGCGGTCCGACTGCTCGGCGACCGTGACGTCCCGCTCCAGCCGGGCCTGGCGGCTGTGCACGGGCTGCCCCAGCGAACCCCGCACGGCGTCCTCGGCCCCTTCCCGCAGGGCGTCGAGACGCTCGTGGAGCAGGGTGACGAATTCCTGCTCGCGCACCATTTCCTCGCTTGACAATGTGACTCCAGAAAAGATAAAATGAGCCCCGTGAATTACTTCCGTGATGTCGCCGGAAATAATGCGAAGTTGACGCGGTGAAATCGCGGAAACATTCAGTTTAAGCAGACGAACGCCTCGGACGCCAATGCGTGCCGGGGCATCTTTGTGTTCCCGGCCGGTTGTGCCCGTTCTGTTCGCGGCCCGTTCCGTTTCGTTCCGTTCGCGTCCCCCGCCGTACGGCTCCGTTCCCGGCCGTCCGCGAGGATGCCGCCCGGCGTGCGCGCGGCGTAGCCTTCCGGCATGGATTCTTCCGCCGAGTGCCCGTCCGGCACGGGCACGGCCGTCCCGGGACCGCCGCGCCCCGCCGGGCGGCCCGCCGTCGACGGCCCCATGGCCGCGCCCGAGGTCACGTACACGGAGTGCCGCCGGTGCGGCACGCTCATCGCCGGCCTGGACGGGCGCTACGCGTGCCCGGGCTGCGGTTGGGTCAACGACCACTCGGAGGGGCACCGCGCCCTGCCGACCGCAGAGGACGACCCCGACTTCCCGGGACCGGCCGGCGCCCGTCGCCGTACGGGTACGGGCGCCGGCGCGGGGCGGCCGGAGGGGGCGGCCCGGCGCGGCCCGGTGCACGGGTCGCCGGAGATGCGGGCGTCCTGAACCGGGGGCCGGCGGGGCCCGGAAGCGCGGCGGGCCCGGCAGGTGGGAGGCGGGGATACCGACGTCAAGCGCGCCGGGGTGCCCGAAAGTGTCGATCCGGGTGGTGAAACCGTCCGGCAGGCGTTGCGGGCCGAACTCGAAAGCATGTCGAGATCGACGTCGTGTCCGGCTGCGGCGATGCGCTCCAGCGTGGGGAAAAAGCCGGTCGAGAATGTCTCCCGGCATGGTGGGGGCGCCCTCCTGAAAGGGGCCCCGCCGCCTCAGCTCTCCGGTGGGTACGCCGTCTCGTACGCGGCGCTGAACAGCGCCTTCACGTCGTGCCCCGAGAGCCCCTCGGTGCGCGCCTGGAGCAGCCACGCGTCCAGGGAGGTGCGCAGCGGCGAGTCCGGACCCGACTGGGGCCGGGCGAGGTCACGGGTGATGAAGGTGCCCGCCCCCTGGCGCACCTCGGCGAAACCGAGACGCTCCAGCTCCCGGTACGCCTTGAGGGTCGTATTGGGGTTGACCTTGGTGGCCGCCGCCACCTGGGCGGCCGTGGGCAGCTTGTCCCCCTCCTGGAGGGCGCCCATCCGCAGGGCCTGTTCGACCTGGTGCACGATCTGCAGGTACGTGGCGATGCCGCTGCGCCGGTCGATGCGGAAAACGACCACTGCTCTTCACCTTTCCGCTCGACTGAGGAGACTTTACGGACACGGGGGGCGCTCCGTCACAACGGGCGCCGCGAGACGCGCCACACGACGAAGACCGTGAGGGCGACCGTGGCGGCCAGCAGGATGCCCGCGCCGGTCCACTGCATGGAGGGCATCTGGTCGTAGTCGAGGTACTCCGTGACGTGGTTGACGATGCCCTTCTCCTTGACGCAGGCGTTCTGCGCGGCCTCGGTGGCCTCGGCGCAGGTGCCCCAGCCGTAGAGCGTGCCGTCCGCGGTGCCGACCCAGCTGTCGAGCTCCTGGCGGCCCGGGACGCCGGCGGGTTCCCCGTTCAGCGGGTACGTGAACAGATGGCTGGTGCCGAGGCTGTTGCGGATCTGGTCCCAGGCGACGTTCGCGAAGACGGAGAAGCCGAGGGTCACCACCATGGACAGCATCACGCGGCGGAGCAGGACCCCGGTCGTGACGCCGGCGGCCGTCAGGAAGAGACAGAACGCGGGCAGTACCGGGCCGGTGTTGTCGAAGGTCGACCCGTCCAGCCAGGCGGCCGGGAAGACCGTGCGGTACGGCTTCCACCACCAGGTGTAGAGCGCGGAGAGCACCAGCCCGGCGACGAGGGCGATGCCGTATCCCACCGTCAGCTTGGCGATCAGCCAGCGGCGCCGCGGTACCGACTGGGTGGTGACGAGCTGCGCGGTGCCGTGCTCCCGGTCGGAGGAGATCAGCGGGGCGCCGACGAAGACGCCGAGGAGCACCGGGAGGCAGCCGAGGGCCAGCATGAGATAGCTGTAGCGCCGGCCGAGCTCCAGCTGTGTCGTCAGCTCCTTCCGCGGCCAGCCGGCCGCGTTCAGGGTGTCGGTCATCTCTCCCCGCAGGTAGAGGATCGCGGCCGAGCCGAGGACCACCAGTGCGAACACGGAGTACAGCGTCGCCCGGTGCTGACGCACCATGAGCCAGGTCAGCCCGCGCAGGGGGCCACGCCGGACGGTTCCCGCCCCCGTGGCGGCGTCGGTCAGGGTGGTGGTCATGATGCGGAGATCCCCTCGGCGTCGATACGGGCGCCCGGGACGAGGAGCGCGGGCGCGTCCGGTGAACGGAGGTGGGCCAGCAGCACCTCCTCCAGGCTCGGTTCGCTGATCTGCCAGTCGCCGGTGAGCGGCCCGTCGGGGCGTACGAGCGCCTGGAACTGGCGCCCCTGCACACGGGACTCGATCACGGTGTGGCGGGTCAGCTCCGGCGGCAGCGCCCCGTCCGCAGCCAGCCCGGTCACCAGGGCGTGGGCGGGCACCAGCGTGTCGGTGTCACCGGCCATCCGGAGCCTGCCCTCCGACACCACCAGCAGGTAGTCGCACATCTCCTCCAGCTCACCGAGCATGTGGGAGGACATCAGGACCGTGGTGCCGCGCTCGGTGGCCTCCGACATCAGCAGAGTGCTCATCTCGTCGCGCGCCAGGGGGTCGAGGTCCGACATCGGCTCGTCGAGCAGCAGCAGGTCCGGGCGCTTGCCGAAGGCCAGCGCGAACGCGACCCGGGTGCGCTGGCCGCCGGAGAGCGTACCGACGCGGGCGTCCAGCGGAACCCGGCCCGAGCGGACGATCCGTTCCGCGGCCGCCATGTCCCAGCCGGGGTTGAGCTCGGCGCCCATCCGCAGCGTCTCGGCCACCGTGAACCGCTTGAAGAGTGGTTTCTCCTGGCCGAGGAAGGCGAACCGGGGCATGGCCGAAGCGTCGTCGACCGGGATACCGAAGAGCTTCAACCCGCCCTCGGTCGGGCCGATCTGCCGGGACGCGATCCCCAGCAGGGTGCTCTTGCCCGCGCCGTTGGGTCCCACGAGACCGCAGATCCGGCCGGCCGGGAGCCGGAAGGAGCAGTCCCGCAGCGCCCAGCCGCGGCGGTACCGCTTGCCCAGGCCGCGGGCCTCCAGGGCCCACTGCTCGGAAGGCCCGCTCGGTGTGTTCGGGTGTTTCACGCCTCGCCCCAATTCCATGAGTCAATTAATGGAATAATTGACTGAGGGGCGGGAGGCTGTCAAGCGGGTCCCCGCGCGGTGGTCCGGAGGGCTCGGCCGCAGCCGGAAACGCCGATCGCCCGGAACGCGAGGCGTCCGGGCGATCGGTGAAGAGAGGTGAAGAGAGGTGAAGCGGTGGTTCCACGGAAGGGGGGAGTGACGGGCGGCCGGTCAGACGAGCGGCGGCCGGCCGAGCCGGGTCATCCGCCACACCGTGCGCCAGCGCATCGGGTTGCGGGGGCCGCACGGGGTGCGCAGGCCCTCGACGAAACCGCCCGTCCAGGACTTCAGCCCCTTCGCGGACCGGGTCCTGGCGAGGGTGAGCAGCGTCCACACCCCCAGGTAGAGCGGGATCAGCGGCGCGGGGAGATTGCGGCGGGCCAGCCAGACCCGGTTGCGGGCGGTCATCCGGTAGTAGACCGCGTGCCGGGCCGGGGAGGTCTTCGGGTGCTGGAGCAGCAGATCGGGCTCGTACAGGATGTTCCAGCCGCCGTCGAGCGCCCGCCAGGAGAGGTCCGTCTCCTCGTGGGTGAAGAAGAACTCGGCCGGCCAGTGGCCCGTCCCCGCCAGCATCTTCATGGAGAGGGCGTGCGCGCCGCCCAGGAAGGCGGTGACCAGCCCGCGCCGCATCGGGTCCGAGGCGCGCAGACGCGGGATGTGCCGACGCTGCGTCTCGCCGTGCTCGTCGGCGATGCGGAAGCCGACGATGCCGAGGTCGGGGTCGGCCGCGTACAGGCTCTGCACCGTGCTGAACACGTTCTTCTCGACCAGCAGGCCGTCGTCGTCGAGCTCGATCACCACGTCCACGTCACCGAGCTCGGCGAGGCGGGCGAGGCCGACGTTCCGGCCGCCGGGGCAGCCGAGGTTCTCCTCGTTCTCGATCAGGGTCACCCCGCCCTCCAGGTCCTCCAGGCCGGGGAAGGCGGAGAAGTCCGGAAGCTTCGTGCCGTTGCCGATGACGACGAGCCGGGTGGGCCGGACGTCCTGCATGGCCACCGACGCGAGGAGGGCCTCCACCGCCTGCGGGCGGTCACCCATGGTGACGATGGAGACACCGATGCGTGGTGCGAGGGCTGCGGATGGGGACAAGATCGGTACTCCCGTGCTCGGCTGCGGTGTCCGTGATCGTACGCCCCGGAGTTGGGCCGCCCGACTCCGAACCGTCGTACGGATGCCGAGTGGCGTTCACCGGGCGCCGGTCACCGATCCGGGTCAGCCGATGCGCGTCCCCGCGCCGCTCACCCGTACGCGTGCGTCGCCCGGGCGCAGCTCCACCGTGAGGGTGCCGGGCCGGCCCATGTCCTCGCCCTGGTACACCGTGAGCACGGCGTCGTCGGGGACGAGGCCCAGCTCACGCGCGTACCCGCCGAAAGCGGCGGCTGCGGCCCCCGTCGCGGGGTCCTCCACCACACCGCCCACCGGGAACGGGTCACGGGCGTGGAAGACCCGCTCGGACTCCCGCCAGACCAGCTGGACGGTGGTCAGGTCCAGTCGGCGCATGAGCGCTTCGAGCCGGGAGAAGTCGTAACCCAGGTCCGCGAGTCGCTCGCGGGTCCCGGCGGCCAGCACCAGATGGCGGGCGCCGGCGAACGCGATACGGGGCGGCAGCGCGGGGTCCAGATCGGCGGCCGGCCAGTCGAGCGCCGCCAGGGCCTCCGCCAGATCGGCGGCGGAGACCTCCGCCACGTGCGGCTCCACGCTGGTCAACGTGGCCCGCAGGGCGCCCTCGCGCGACTCCACCGTGACCGGCACCGGGCCGGCCAGGGTCAGGAACTCCAGGTCGCCGGGGCCGTCGCGGTCCGCCAGCGCCAGCGCGGCGGCCACCGTCGCGTGCCCGCAGAACGGCACCTCGGCCTTCGGGCTGAAATAGCGGACCGTATAGGTCCGCTCCCCGGGCGCCTCCGTCAGGAACGCGGACTCGCTGTAGCCGAGCCCGGCGGCGACGGCCAGCATCGCGGCGTCGTCGAGCACCGACGCGTCCAGGACGACCCCGGCCGGGTTGCCGCCCTCCGGACGGGTGGAGAAGGCGGTGTAGTGCAGGATCTCGGCGGGGTGCTCTGTACTCATGCAACGGCTCAACCGGGACGTGCTCCCGTGCATTCCCGTGCGCGTACGCCCCGGCCGCCCCGCATTGCCGTGTGCGTACGCCCCGGCCGCCCCGCGTTCCCGTGCGCTCGCGCCACCGCCCCGCGCTCAGCCGGCCAGCAGCTCCTCGACGAGGTCGGCGGCCCGCAGCGTGCCGCCCTCGGCCCGCGCCTCGGCCCGGACACTCGCCGAGCGGCGGGCGACCTCCGGGTCGGCGAGGAGCTCGTCCAGCGCGCTCCGCAGGGCCTCGGCGGTGGCGTCCTCGGTGTCGATGCGCCGGGCCACGCCCAGCTCCACGAGACGGTCGGCGTTCATGAACTGCTCGGCGGCCTGCGGGACCGCGATCATGGGAACGCCCGCCAGCAGCCCCTCGCCGCAGCCGCCCATCCCGGCATGGGTGACGAAGGCGTCCGCCTGCTCCAGGATCGCCCGCTGCGGCACCCAGCGGTGCACCTCCACATGGGGCGGGATCTCGCCCAGCTCGGCCCTGTCGGTGTACTTCCCGATCTGGAGCACCACGTGCAGATCGGGCCGGCCGCCGAAGGCCGCCAGGCACCGGCGGTAGAACTCCGGCCGGTGGGTGTACGCCGACCCCAGCGAGACCAGCAGGACGCGCCCGGCACCGGCGGGACGCGTCCAGCCGTCCCCCTCCTCGCCCGTACGCGGGGGCACGCAGGTGCCGACGAAGGTCACGGCGTCGGTGTCCACCCGGTCGGCGTGCGGCTGCATCGCCCGGGGGATCAGCGCCAGGGCGCGGGCCGGGTGGCCGGTGAAGGCCTCCATATCAGTGGTGGTCGCCCCGCACGCGGCGAGCCACCCGGCGAACTTCGCCCGGTAGGCGTCGGCGCCCGGCAACTGCCAGAGCTGCGCCGCCACTTCCTCGGCGTACCCCTCCCAGCCCACCAGGGTCGGGGAGAGCTGCAGCAGAGGCCGCCGCTGGGACTCCGCGAGCGCCCGCGCCGCGTAGGCGCCGATGTCGTAGAGGTAGAGGTCGGCGGGGTCGTCGCCGTAGAAGGCGCGCAGCTGCGGAAGGGCCCGCACGGCGTCGTCGAGGAAGAGCTCCATGGCGGCGATCGGGTCGTCGGGCCACGTGTTGTCGGCGACCGGCAGCCCGGAGGCGCAGGGCACGAGCTCCGCGCCGGTGGGGGCGATCAGGCCGGCGACCGCGGGGTCGTTGGCGTACGTCACCCGGTGGCCGCGGGAGACCAGCTCGCGGATGATCTCCAGGCTGGGCAGCACATGGCTGACGGCGGGGATTCCGGCCATCGCGATGTGGGCGCGGCGACGGGGCATCGGGGATCACACCTTCCGGGTCTGCGGTGGGACGGGCGCCATCATGAGCCGCCCGGGTCCGGCGCGGCGGCCTCCAGCTCGGCGACACTGCCCGACATGACCGTCCGGACGTGTGAGGTGAGGTGTTCGGCGGGCCAGTCCCACCAGGCCACCGCCAGCAGCCGGGCGACGTCCTCCCGGCCGAAGCGGGTGCGCAGCAGGCGGGCCGGGTTGCCGCCGACGACGCCGTAGTCGGGCACGTCCGAGGTGACCACCGAGCCCGCGCCGACGATCGCCCCGTGCCCGATCCGTACGCCCGGCAGCACCGTGGCGCCGTGGCCGAACCAGACGTCGTTGCCGACGACGGTGTCGCCCCGCTGCGGCAGGCCCGTCAGCAGGTCGACGTGGTCGGACCAGGAGCCGCCGAGGGTGGGGAAGGGGAAGGTGGACGGGCCGTCCATACGGTGGTTGGCGCCGTTCATGAGGAACCGGACCCCCGTGCCGAGCGCGCAGAACTTCCCGATGACCAGCTTCTCCGGCCCGTAGTGGTAGAGCACGTTGCGCGTCTCGAACGCGGTCGCGTCGTCCGGGTCGTCGTAGTACGTGTACTCCCCGACCTCGATCAGCGGCGACTTCACCAGGGGGCGGAGCTGCACCACCCGGGGCTGTCCGGGCATCGGATGGAGCACGGTGGGGTCGGCGGGTACGGGCACGTCGGGCGGTCCTCCCGGAAGCGGCGTCGGTTCCTCACCCATGATCACAGCAAGGCGCCCGCCCGGACAGTCGTTTTTCACCTGCGGAAACACGCGCCCGGACGCCGCCCCCCGCCCCGGCGCACCCGGTGCTCACCGACCCGCCACCCGAATGTTGTGCACCCGACAAGTCGCGGACGCCGGTTCGGACTCCAATGCCCAGGGGGCGCCCGGCGGTTCGAGGGCCGGCCCCTCGACACCCACCTGCCAGGGGAGAGACCCATGACGCCCGCACCGACCACCACCGACGCCGAACACCCGGACCACCGGGCCGAGTTCCGTGCGGCGGCCCGCCGCCACCGCGAGGGCGTGGGCCGTCGCCGCTTCCTCACCACCACCGGCGCCGCCGCCGCGCTCGCCTTCGCCGTGAACCTGCCCGCCGCCGGTACGGCGAGCGCCGCCGAACTCGATCCCCGCCGGATCGGCGAGAACCCGTTCACGCTCGGAGTGGCCTCCGGCGACCCGCTCCCCGACTCCCTCCTGCTCTGGACGCGCCTCGCCCCCCGCCCGTACGAGACTGACGGCGGACTGCCCGCCGCCCGCGTCCAGGTCGGCTGGGAACTCGCCCACGACGAGCGCTTCCGCCGGGTCGTCCGGCGCGGAACCGCCACCGCGCACCCGGAGTTCGCCCACAGCGTCCGCACCGAGGTCCACGGCCTGGAGCCCGGCCGCACCTTCTACTACCGCTTCCGCGCCGGCGGCTGGACCAGCGAGACCGGCCGCACCCGTACCGCCCCCGACCCGCACGCCCGCAACCGTGCGGTGAAGCTCGCCGCCGTCTCCTGCCAGGCCTACCACGACGGGTACTTCACCGCCTACCGCCACCTCGCGGCCGAGGACGTGGACGCCGTCTTCCACCTCGGCGACTACCTCTACGAGTACGCCGTCACCGCCACCGGCGGCGCCCGCGGCTACACCGACCGCGTGCTGCCGGACGTCTTCGGCCGGGAGACGCTGACCCTGGAGGACTACCGGCTGCGGTACGCCCTCTACAAGTCGGACCCCGACCTGCGCGCCGCGCACGCCGCGCACCCCTTCGTCGTCACCTGGGACGACCACGAGACCGAGAACAACTACGCCGACGACACCCCCGAGAACAGCGTGCCCGCCGAGGAGTTCCTGCTCCGCCGGGCCGCCGCCTACCGCGCGTACTGGGAGAACCAGCCGCTGCGCACCCCGCAGCGCCCCACCGGACCCGACATGCGCCTCTACCGGCGGCTGCGGTTCGGACGCCTCGCGCAGTTCGACGTCCTGGACACCCGCCAGTACCGCAGCGACCAGGCGTACGGCGACGGCTGGAAGGTCCCCGGCCCCGAGTCCGAGGACCCCGCGCGCACGCTGACCGGCGCCACCCAGGAGCGGTGGCTCGTCGACGGCTGGCGCACCTCCCGCGCCACCTGGAACGTCGTGCCCCAGCAGGTCACCTTCGCCCAGCGCAAGGACGTGCCCACCGCCGCCTACAAGTTCTCGATGGACTCCTGGGACGGCTACCCGGCCTCCCGGCAAAGGATCTTGGACGGCGCCGAGTCGGCGGGCGTCGACAACCTGCTGGTCCTCACCGGCGACGTGCACGTCGCCTACGGCTTCGACCTGAAGAAGGACTTCGACGACCCCTCGTCCCGCACCGTCGGCACGGAGATCGTCACCTCCTCGATCACCAGCGGCCAGAACGGCTCGGTGAAGCCCGCCAACTGGAGCAACCAGATGGCGGCCAACCCGCACCTGAAGTTCTACGACGGCCGGCGCGGCTACGCGCTCGTCACCCTCGAAAGCGACCACGCCCGCGCCGACTTCCGCGCGGTCGACGCCGTCACCACGCCCGGCGCCCCCGTCACGACGGCTGGTTCCTTCGTGACGGAGGCGGGCAACCCGGGGCTGACCCCGGCCTGAGCGGGGTCACGTGACGGCCCGTCAGGCGAACGGCTTCGCGACGGGGTCGGACGGATAGCGGACGCCGATGCGGTCCCGTACCGCGTCGAGCGTCCGCATCACCGCCAGCGAACCGTCCAGCGGCACCAGCGGGGACTCGGTCTCTCCCGCCCGCAGCGCGCGCATCACCTCGACCGCCTCGTACTGCATCCCGGACAGGCCCTGCGGACCGGGGCCCGTGACGATCTTTTCCGGCGCCGGGTCCGCCGCGTTAGCGCGGTACAGGAGGAAGTGGTCGGGGTGGAAGAAGCTGTGCGGGAAGTCGATCCGGCCCTCGGTGCCGATGACGGTCGCCGCCGTGGGGTGGTGGCCCACGATCGAGCAGGACAGCAGGGCGGTCGCGCCCGAGTCCCAGCCCAGCAGCATCCCGGTGTTCAGGTCCGTGCCCTCGGGGGAGAGCAGCGCGTCCGCCTGGACCCGGTCCGGTTCGCCCAGCAGCAGCTGCGCGAACGACACCGGGTAGACGCCCAGGTCCAGCAGTGCGCCGCCGCCCAGGGCGGGGTCGCGCAGCCGGTGCCCGGGGCCCACGTCACCCGCGAACCCGAAGTCGGCCTGGACGGTGCGGATCTCGCCGATCGCGCCCTCGCGCACCAGCTCCGTCATGCGGCGGACGACCGGGTTGAGGTACGTCCACATGGCCTCCATCAGGAACAGCCCGCGCTCCCGGGCGAGCTCGACCAGCTCGCCGGCCTGCCCCGCGTCCAGCGTGAACGCCTTCTCGCAGAGCACGTGCTTTCCCGCGCGGAGCGCCAGCGCGGTCGCCTCGTAGTGGGCGGAGTGCGGCGTTGCGACGTACACCACGTCGACGTCCTCGTCCGCGACGAGCTCGGCCCAGCTTCCGTAGGCCCGCCCGATCCCGAAGCGCTCGGCGAAGGCGCGGGCCGACTGCTCGGTGCGCGAGGCGACCGCGACCACCTCGGCGTCCGGCAGTCCCAGCAGATCCTTGGTGAAGGTCGCGGCTATGCCGCCCGTCGCCAATATGCCCCAACGCACAGTCCCGCTCATGCCCCGCCTTTGATATTGGGTTCCGACCACTCGGCCTGAGCTGAGAGCATAGATGCGGATTTCAACGATGTGGAGATGAAGCATGCCGGACAGCGGCGGAAGCCGGGCCCAGCGAGAGCACGAGCACATACCTACGGCGGGAACCGGTCGACTGATCACCGGGCCCGCCGTTCCCGACCCCGCGCCGGGCCCCGAGGGCCCGGCCCTTCCCGGTCTCACCAGCCTCCCGGCCGCCCCGGCGGCAGCCGTCCGGCGGACCGCGTTCCTGGTGACCCTGGTGCTCGGCGGCCTCACCGCGCTGCCGGCCCTGTCCATGGACATGTACCTGCCGGCGCTGCCCGACGTCACCGACGCGCTGCACGCCCCGGCCGCCACCGTCCAGCTCACGCTGACCGCCTGCCTCCTCGGCATGGCCCTGGGCCAGCTCGTCGTCGGACCGATGAGCGACCGGTGGGGCCGCCGCGGACCGCTCCTGACCGGCATGGTCGTCTACGTCGTCGCCACGGCGATCTGCGCCATCGCCCCCAACGCCGAGATGCTCATCGGCTGCCGCCTCCTCCAGGGCCTCGCGGGCTCGGCCGGCATCGTGATCTCCCGGGCCGTCGTGCGCGACCTCTACGACGGCATCGAGATGGCCAAGTTCTTCTCCACCCTGATGCTGATCTCGGGCGTCGCCCCGATCGTCGCCCCGCTGATCGGCGGCCAGGTGCTGCGGATCACGGACTGGCGCGGCGTCTTCGTCGTCCTCACCGTCGTCGGCGTACTGCTGACCCTCGTCGTGTGGAAGAGCCTGCACGAGACGCTGCCACCGGAGGAACGCCACACCGGCGGCGTCACCGAGGCCCTGCGCACCATGCGGGGCCTCTTCGCCGACCGGGTCTTCATCGGCTACACCATCGCCGGCGGCCTCGCCTTCGCGGCCCTCTTCGCCTACGTCAGCGCCTCCCCGTTCGTCATCCAGGAGATCTACGGCGCCTCCCCGCAGACCTTCAGCCTGCTCTTCGGCCTCAACTCGGTCGGCCTGATCGTCGTCGGCCAGATCAACGGCCGGCTGCTGGTCGGCCGGGTCAGCCTCGACCGGGTCCTGCTCTTCGGGCTCGCCGTGATCCTGGCCGCGGCCGTCGCACTGCTCCTGATGACCAGCGGGGTCTTCGGCACGGTGGGGCTCGCCCCCATCGCCGGCACGCTGTTCGTCCTGATGTCCGCGATGAGCCTGGCCCTGCCCAACACCAATTCCCAGGCACTGATGCGCTCCAGGCACGCGGCTGGCTCCGCCTCCGCGCTGCTCGGCACCTCGTCGTTCCTCATCGGCGCGATCGCCTCGCCGCTGGTGGGCATCGCGGGGGAGGACACGGCCGTCCCGATGGCCCTCGTCCAGACCGTCTGCGCCGCCGCGGCCATGACCTGCTTCCTGGTGCTGTGCCGCCCCTGGGAGCGGCGCGGCCGGACGGACGGCGGGTTGTAGCACCCGCCTCAGACACGGCCTGGTCCCCCCGAAGCCCTACGGCGACGGGCCCGGTGCACGCGAGGTGCGTCCGGGCCCGTCGTGGCGTACGCACGGGCATGCCGTCAGCCGGCGCGCGGGTAGCCGATCAGATGCTGCCGGTCGTCGCGGTCCGTCGTACGGAAGATCCCCACCCCGGTCGTCTCCGCCACCGGCAGCCGTACGTCGCGGGCGAGCGGCTCGTCCGACCCGTCGACGAAGTTCACCACCACCGGCACCCCGCCCCCGGCCAGCGCCTCGTCGGCGTCCCGCACGTTCCGGGCGCCGTACGCGAGCCCGTCGTCCGTCACCGAGGCGAGCGTCACATGGGACGAACCGTCCTCGTCCTCCAGGCAGTACCCCTTCTTCGCCACCAGGTCGAACGCCAGGTTCCCGGCGACCAGGTAGTCGCCCGACGGCGGGACGACCGCCTGCGGGAAGCGGCCCGGCTGTATGGCCGGACGGTGGCATTCGACCGACACCAGAGCCTTGCCGCTCGCCGCGTCGTGCACCGTCCACAGCTCGTGGGTCGCCGCACGCTTCGAAGTCTTCGCCGGCTGCCACTTCGCCAGCACCAGACCCGCCGCCACCGACGTCGGCACCCCGCTGGCCGGGTCGGCCCCCTTCGGCGCGACGTCCCGGCTGTACCAGCCACCCGGCACCCAGAACTCCCGCGCCCCGCTCACCAGCAGCCCCCGCGCGGTCTGGCCGGCCACCTCCGTCAGCTTCCGGCAGTCGGCGCAGCCCTTGGGGTACTTCAGCTCCGACGCGGCGATCTTCGACGTCCCGCCGGTCACCGGGTCGATCAGCGCCACGTTCGCGTCGGCGTCGGAGATCACGATGTCCGGGCCGCTCGCGGAGACCGCCGGAGCGCCGTTCCACGGCAGCTCCACGTGGTGGCGGTCGCCGTTGGCCGCCGCGTACACGTCGAGTGAGATGAACGTCTCGGAAGGGGCGAGTCCGTCACCCGCCGTCCCGTACGACCAGGTGACGAAGAACTGCCGGTCCTCGCGGGAGACGGTCAGCAGCCGGGGGTAGCTCTCCGGATCCAGCGTCTGGCGTGCCTCGCTCCGCCACCCCAGCTTCCCGGTGGCCGTGTCGAGGGTGCGCACCCGGTAGCGGTGGTCCGCCGAACGCTCCAGATAGGCCAGGGTGCCCGTCGGCCAGGAGAAGGCGATGTCGGGCGAGGCGCCGACGACCTCCCAGCCGCTGTCCGTCGTGTACTGCGGCGGCACGTCGAGCGCGGTCCGCGCCCCGGACGCGCCGGGCACGGGCTTCACGGCGGGCGAAGCGGAGGCCGCCGGAGCCGTGGTGCCCGCGCTGCTCCCGCCGCCCTCGCCGTCCTCGTCGGCAGGACCTCCGCCGCAGGTCGCCAGCAGCAACAGGAGCGCCAGGAAGACCACCCCGCCGACCAGAGCCAGTCGAACGATCCTCTGTCTCATGGGTCCCCCCATCGGGCCTTCGCGGGTCTCGCGGCGGTCAGCGTAGCAACTGCCACATGGGCAAGCGGAGTTACACGCGTCCCTGTCGCCCACCCGTGACCGGAGGAGCACAGCCCGCCTCCGGCGGCGGTCTCGCCGGGCCGGGGCGGGGCGCCCCGCGAATAGAATTCCTCGGTGAACGTCACCCTCCCCACCGCCGAAGCCCTGCGCACGGCCCTCGCCGGTCTGCTCGACGGACTGCCTCCCAAGCAGGCGGCCCAGGCCGTCGACCGGCTGATCGCCAGCTACCGCGGGACGACCCCGACCGACGCGCCGGTGCTGCGGGACCGGGCGGACGTCGTCGCCTACGCCGCGTACCGGATGCCCGCGACCTTCGAGGCCGTACGGGCCGCCCTGGACGCGCTGTGCGAGGCCGCCCCCGACTGGCGGCCGGCCACCCACACCGACGTCGGCGGCGGTACCGGCGCGGCGAGCTGGGCCGTCGCCGGAGCGTGGGACGGACCGGCGACCACCGTCCTGGACTGGGCCGAGCCGGCCCTCGCGCTCGGCCGCGAGCTGGCCGAGGCCGGCGGGCCCCCCGGGCTGCGGACCGCTCGCTGGCAGCGCGCCCGGATCGGCGCGGGGCTGGAACTGGCCCCTACGGACCTGGTGACCGTCTCGTACGTCCTCAAGGAGCTGACGCCCGCCGCCAGGACCGAGCTGGTCGACGCGGCGGCCGGTGCCGCGCAGGCCGTCGTCGTCGTGGAGCCCGGCACCCCCGACGGGTACGCCCGGGTGATCGAGGCGCGCGACCGGCTGATCGCTGCCGGGCTGACCGTGGCGGCGCCCTGCCCGCACAGCGCCGCCTGCCCCATCGAGCCGGGCACCGACTGGTGCCACTTCTCCGCACGGGTCAGCCGTTCCTCCCTGCACCGGCAGGTCAAGGGCGGGACGCTGAGCCACGAGGACGAGAAGTTCAGCTACGTCGTCGCGACCCGCTTCCCCGTCGAGCCGGTGGCCGCCCGGGTCACCCGCCGGCCGCAGATCCGCAAGGGGCAGGTCCTGTTGGAGCTCTGCACCCGGGACGAGGCCCTGCGGCGCGAGACGGTCACCAAACGCCACGGCGCGCTGTACCGGGCGGCCCGGGACACCGACTGGGGCGATGCCTGGCCGCCGCCCGAGGAGGACTGACCGCCCGGACCACCGCTCACGGAGCCGGTACGCTCACCGGTCCCGCAGCTCCTGGGTGCAGCACTTCACGCTGCCGCCGCCCTTCAGCAGTTCGCTCAGGTCCATCGGCACCGGTTCGAAGCCCCGGTCCCTCAGCGGGTCGAACAGCCCCGTCGCGGCCTGCGGCAGCAGCACGTGCAGACCGTCGCCGACCGCGTTCAGGCCGAACGCGGCGGCGTCCGCCTCCTGGGCGATCAGGGCTCCGGGAAAGAGCCGGGCCAGTACGGCACGGCTGCCGGGCGAGAACGCGCCGGGGTAGTACATGATCTCGTCCGCCGCCTCGTCGAGCACGCAGAGAGCCGTGTCCAGGTGGTAGTAGCGCGGGTCCACCAGATCCAGGCCGATCACCGGCCGGCCGAAGAACTCCTGCGCCTCGTCGTGCGCGAGCGGGCTGGACCGGAACCCCGTCCCGGCCAGCACGAAGGACGAGGTGACGGCGAAGTCGCCTTCGCCCTCGTTCACGTGCTCCGGCTCGCGGATCTCGTCGTAGCCGTGCGCCCGGAACCACTCCCGGTGCGCCTCGGCCTCGCCGTGCCGCTCCTGGTGGGCGAAGAGCGCGCCGAGCACCCGCCCGTCGATCACGGTGGCGCCGTTGGCGGCGAAGACCATGTCCGGCAGACCGGGCAGCGGCGTCAGCTCCTCCACCGTGTGACCGAGGGCGCGGTAGCGGTCACGGAGGTCCTCCCACTGTGTCTGCGCCAGTGGCAGATCGACCGGCTTGGAGGGGTCCATCCACGGGTTGATGGAGTAGGTGACCCGGAAGTGTCTCGGGGCGCACATCAGATAGCGACGAGGGGTGGCGTCACGGTGCACGGGGGCTCCTCACGAACGGCGGCCTCGGCCGCGGGCACGGTGGGGGAACGGAACGCGCGGTCTGCGCGTGAGCCCATGGTGCGCTGCGCGGGCCCCGGTCCGCAGTGCTCCGATCGGGTGAGCGTGCGCGGTGGCCGGGGCGCGGAAAGGCGGGGCACGGTGCGTCGGCGGCCCCGCCGCGATGGGGAGAATGCCCGTCGAAAGCCGTTATCTGGCGTGATGTCCCTCACTCGGGGCGGTGGTGTCCCGCCCCGCTGATGAACTCTGGCCACCCGAAGCGCAGGATGGTGGGACCATGGACGGGTAACGCTGAGGTGAGGGGATAGATGGGCGCCGATTCCGGCCGTACACGCGGCACAGAGGGCAAGATTTCCCAGTGGCTGCGGCGACGACCCAAGCAGCGGACCGATGCCGACGGCTCGGCCCGACTGGGCATGCTCCTGGCCGTCGCCGACGCGGGGATGCCGATCTCGCCCGCCGCCCACCCGCTCGGACACCGATGTTCGTGCGAACGCATCGGATGCCCCACCCCCGCCCGTCACCCCGTCTCGTTCGCCTGGCAGACCCAGTCGACCACCGACCGCGCGCAGATCGAACGCTGGGCCGAAGGTCAGCCGCTGGCGAACTTCATCACCGCCACCGGAATGGTCCACGACGTGCTGGACGTCCCGCTCTCCGCAGGTGTCAACGCCCTGGAGCGGCTGACCGGACGCGGGATCGACGTCGGACCCGTCGCCCGCTCCGGCGACGACCGGATGCTCTTCTTCACCGCCACCCGCGGCACCCCCGAGGACGAGGACGAGTGGTGGCCCTGCGAGCTGGACTCGCACCCCGAGACCATGGACGAGCACCCCGGCCTGCGCTGGCACTGCCGCGGCAGCTACGTCCTGCTTCCGCCCGCCCGTCTCCCCGGTGACCTCGACGTCCAGTGGGTGCGCGGCCCCGAGCACCCACTGCCGGACCCGCTGACCCTGCTGGAGGCGCTGACCGACGCCTGCGCCGCGTACGTGGACAGCGACGAGGCGACCGGCCTGGACCCGGCCGCGGTGGCCTGGCCGCTGGGCCGCTGAGGCGCCGGACCGGCCCGGTGTGCGGTCGGGGCGGTCAGCCGCCCCGCTTCGTCGTCGGCCGTCCTACTCGCCGGTCGCCGAGACCAGTCCCGGCAGCCGGTTCAGTACGGTCACCTTCGCGCCCCCGGCGGCGCCCCGCGCCGGCACGAACACCAGCTGGCTGGAGACGCGCTCCTTGGTGAGAGTGCTCCGCACCTCACCCGTGAGCAGCGCCCTGGTGTCCCGGTTCACTTCGGGCTTCAGCCCCTGGGCGGCCGTCTGGCGCTCGTAGTGCCTGCTGCTGAAGAAGACCAGCGCCCCGCCGCCCTTCGTCGCGAGCCCGAACGGGCGGAACGCGCCGTCCAGCGGGCGGTCGACGTACTGGAACGAGAACCCCGGCTTCTTCGTCGCCGCGCGTGCGGCCCGCCAGCCCGAGGTGGTCGCCCCCGCCGTGAACACGTCCGGCGCCCCGGTGGACAGGTAGCCGGTGTACGAGGTGCTCAAGTCCTCGGGTTTCACCGCGAGTTCGGCACCCACGGTCTCGGCGGGCTTCGCCAGCCCGTCCGCGTCCAGAGCGAACTCCGGTACCTGCGACGGCGCTACGACCCCGAGGTAGGGCACCGTCCACAGCGCGTCCGGACCGGTCCGCTCGAAGACCAGCAGCCAGCGGGTGTCCTGGTCGCCCTTGTCCACGTCACGGTTGGAGTCGGCGTTCGCGAAGAAGTAGCGCGGCCAGCCGGCCTTCCTGGGTATGACGTAGTGCCTGTCCGACAGCTCCAGCGGATCGTGCGCCGCCGCGGTGTCCTTGTCGGTGTACGTGGACCGGGCCTTCAGCCCCGCCTGGTTGACCGCCCCGAGCGCCCCGGTCACCCGCTCCGCGTCCAGAGCGGGATCGAGCGCCGCGTCCGCCTTGTTGTACGCCGCGAGGAAGTCCTTGAGGGCCTGGTCCGCCTCGGACTTCGTCGCCGCGGGCACCTGCTCCAGTTCCCCGTGCACCGTCACGCAGCCGCTCGCCGTCATGCCCAGTACCGCCGCCACCGCGAGCCCCGCCGCCGACCGACCCAGCCTTCTCATCCGTTGCCTTCTGCGCCTTCTGATCCGTCGTCCGCACTGACCGTCCGAACCCTACCGGGGCGAAGAAGCGTGCGAGGGCTGTCCCGTGATCCGCGGGGGATCGGTGCGCGGTGCGTTCGTCGTGACCCGCCACCGTAGCGCCGACGCGGCCGCCCGACCCGTACGGCCCCCGGATGCCGGAACGCGGCCGGGAACGGCCGGGGCCGAACGGATGCTTGAATGCCGGTATGAGTGAATTCGACGTACCCGACGGCATCGACGTCCTGCGGGTGTTCTGCGCCCCCGACGGCCGGCACGGGAACGCCCTCGGTGTCGTACGGGACGGGCGCGACTACCCGGACGACACCTCGCGCCAGGCGCTCGCCGCCGGACTCGGCTTCAGCGAGACGGTCTTCGTGGACGACCCGGAACGCGGCCGAGTGGACATCCGGACGCCGGGGCTCCGGCTGCCGTTCGCCGGGCACCCGCTCGTCGGCACCGCCTGGCTGCTCGATCTGGAGATCCTGGAGCTGGACGTGGGCGACGTGTTCGCCCGCCAGGACGGCGAGTTCACCTGGATCACCGCGCGTCCGGAGTGGGTGCCGCCGAGGGAGCTGGTGCGCTACGGCTCCGCCGCCGAGGTCGAAGCGCTGACCGGGCCCCCGCCGGGGGAGGGCTGGCTGTACGCCTGGGCCTGGGAGGACGAGGCGGCGGGGCGCGTCCGCGCGCGGGCCTTCCCGCGCCGCGACGACGGTATCGCCGAGGACGAGGCGACCGGAGCCGCCGCCCTGCTGCTCACCGCCCGGCTCGGCCGAGCGCTCAACATCACCCAGGGGCGCGGCTCCCAGATCCTCACCGCGCCCGCGCCGGACGGCACGGTGGAGATCGGCGGCCGGGTCGTGCTCGCGGTGCGCGGCTGATCACGTACGGCCGCCCGCTCCTGTGCCGCTCCCGTCACGCGCTGAGCGGGAAGGCCTCTCCCAGCTCCCGGAAGACAGCCGTGTTCAGTGCGAAGGCGCGCTTGCACTCGTCCACGATGCGTTGCCGCTCCAGGTCGTCGGCGTCGACCGCGTCCAGCAGCTCGCGGTAACTCCGCTTGAAGGCGGCCGGGTTGGTGATCTCCTCGAAGACGTAGAACCGCACCCCGTCGCCCTTGTGGGTGAACCCCCAGGTCCTCTCGGCCCGGTCCCGGATGATCTGCCCGCCGGACAGGTCGCCGAGGTAGCGGGTGTAGTGGTGCGCTATGTAACCGGCGGGCCAGTCGCGGGCGCACGCGGCGACCCGCTCGGCGTACGCCGCGGTGGCGGGCAGCGGCTCCAGGCCCTCGCGCCACTCCGGGCCCCGCAGGTGCGCGAGGTCGCGCTCCAGTTCGGTGAGCCGCATCAGCGGCGCCTGTATGAAGGGCCCCGCGACCGGGTCGTGCCGCAACCGCTCGGCGCCCTCCTCCAGGGCGCGGTACACGAACCAGAGTTGTTCGGTGTAGCGGGTGTACGCGGCCACGCCCAGGCCTCCGCCCAGCAGGTCGCCCATGAAGGTCGAGGCCTCCGCCTCCGTGTGCTGCTCGTGCGACGCGGTGCGGATGACCGTGGAGAAGGGGGTGGCGGGGGCGACGGTGCCGGCGGACGTGTCCAAGGAGGGCCTCCGGGGGCCGAGAGGGCGGAAAACCGGGCAGGGCGAAGACGTGTGGCACCGACGCGAGGGCTCGCGCCGCGTCGATCACCCCCCGATCCTCGTACTTAGGTTTACCTAAGTCAATAGGTTGCCGACGCGCTGTCGGTAAACACTCCGTGCCCGGGAAACGGGTGCGCCCGGCGGTGCGGAACCGGAGTCACCGGTCCCGTACCACCGGGCGCGCCCGTTTCCCGGGATGCTCCCCCGCCCTACGGCAGGGTGAGGATGTCCGCTCCGGTCTCCGTCACCACCAGGGTGTGCTCGAACTGGGCGGTCCGCTTGCGGTCCTTGGTCAGCACGGTCCAGCCGTCGTCCCACATGTCGTACTCGTGGGTGCCCAGGGTCAGCATCGGCTCGATGGTGAACGTCATCCCCGGCTTCATCACGGTGGTGGCGTGCGGGCTGTCGTAGTGCGGCACGATCAGGCCGGAGTGGAACGAGGTGTTGATGCCGTGGCCGGTGAAGTCCCGCACCACGCCGTAGCCGAACCGCTTGGCGTACGACTCGATGACCCGGCCGATCACGTTGATCCGGCGGCCGGGGCGGACCGCCTTGATGGCCCGGTTCAGCGATTCCCGGGTGCGCTCCACCAGCAGCCGCGACTCCTCGTCCACGTCGCCGCAGAGGTAGGTGGCGTTGTTGTCGCCGTGCACACCGTTGAGGTACGCCGTCACGTCGAGGTTCACGATGTCGCCGTCGCGCAGCACCGTCGTGTCGGGGATGCCGTGGCAGATGACCTCGTTGACCGACGTGCACAGGGACTTGGGGAAGCCGCGGTAGCCGAGCGTCGACGGGTACGCGCCGTGGTCGACCATGAAGTCGTGCGCCACCCGGTCGAGTTCGTCGGTGGTGACGCCGGGCGCGATGTGCTTGGCGGCCTCCTCCATCGCCTGCGCTGCGATCCGGCCCGCGACACGCATCCGCTCGACCGTGTCGGAGTCCTGGATCTCCGGGCCGGTGTACGGCTTCGGACCCGGCTTGCCCACGTACTCGGGGCGCCGGATATTTCCGGGTACGGAACGGACGGGAGAGATCTCCCCGGGTGCGAGCAGCGACTGACCAGACATGTCAGCGAGTCTAACCAGCGCCCCTGGGGCAAGCTGGCACAGAGGAAAGGAGTCCCGATGGCCCTGTTCAAGAAGCGCACGGTCGGCAAACCGGGCGAGTGGTACTACTGCCTGGAGCACAAAAAGGTCGAGGAAGGCCCCGAGTGCCCGGCGAAGGACCGCATCGGCCCGTACGCCTCGCGCGAGGCGGCGCAGCATGCCATGGACACCGCGCAGGAGCGGAACCTGGAGTGGGACACCGACCCCAAGTGGCACGACCGCAACCGGCCCCCGGCCTCCTGAACCCGGGGCGGCGACCCCCGGGTTCAGAACGCCGGCACCCCCGGCGCGGCGGGCGCGTCCGGGTCCGCCGGGGCGGCCGTCGCGGCGTCCCGGCGGCGCACGGCGTCCTCGTCGGTGGCGGAGTCGTAGCGGAGCAGCTTCGGGAGCGCCGCCGTCAGCAGGGCCACCGAGGCGACGCAGGCGACGCCGCCCGTCCAGACCGCGGAGCGCGTGCCGGTCCAGCCCGCCATCGCACCGGCCCGGACCTGGCCGAGCTGCGGCCCGACGCTGTAGGAGAGCACCTCGATGCCGGCCAGCCGGCCCCGCAGCTCCTCCGGGATGGTCTGGTTCCAGATGGCGGAGCGGCCGAGTCCGCTCAGCATGTCGCCCGCGCCCGCGACGGCCAGGCAGACCAGCACCGGCCAGACGCTGTCGAAGAGCCCCGCGCCCGCGATGGCCAGCCCCCAGGCACCGGCCCCGAACACCACGAAGAGCCCGTGCCGCCGCACCCGGGAGGTCCAGCCGCTGGTCAGCCCCAGCGCCAGCGAGCCCACCGACCCGGCGGCGTACATCAGCCCCAGAGACCAGGGGGCGTCGAGGTCGTCCGCGAGGAACGGGAAGACCGCGTTCGGGAAGGCGAAGAACATCGCCGCCAGGTCGATCGCGTACGTCCCCAGCAGCACCGGTCGGCTCCACGCGTACGCCGCGCCCTCCGCGATCCCGCGCAGCGACGGCTTCTGGGCGTCGCGGGCGGGCGGTGCGGGGGTGAGCCGCAGGCAGAGGACGACGGAGACGGTGAACGTGACGACGGTGACCGCGTACGCGGTGGCGTGCCCGGCGTAGGCGACGACCAGGCCCGCCAGGGCCGGCCCCGCGATCGCGCCCGCCTGCCAGCGCAGGGCGTTCAGCGCGGCGGCGGCCGGCAGGTGCTCGTGCGGCACGATCCGCGCCAGCAGTGAGTCGAGCGCGGGCCGCTGGAGCCCGGCGAGCGCCGAGACGCCCCCGGCCACGACGTACAGCGGCCAGAGCAGCGGATGGGGCAACAAGGCGTTGACCAGCAGGATCATGGCCAGCACACCGAGTCCGGCCTCCGTGCCGAGGATGACCTTGCGGCGGTCCACGGCATCCGCGAGCGCCCCGCCGTACAGCCCGAAGACGACCAGCGGCACGAGCTCGACCGCGCCCATCGCCCCGACCGCCAGCGGTGACCCGGTCAGCTCCTTGATCTGGAGGGGCAGCGCGATCAGCGCCATGAAACTGCCGAAGTACGTGATCAGCCCCTGGCCCCAGAGCAGCCGGAAGTCGGCGGACGCGTGCCAGGGGGCGAGGTCGGGGAAGAGGGAGCGAAGGGTACGGGAAGCGCGGCGCGGGCGCGGGTCGTTCACGAGAGATCATGGTCCGGCCCTCCGGGGGTCCGGCGCAACCCCTCCTCGGGCCCTGGTACCGGCCCTACCAGCGAAGACGTCCGGGCAGCGGAGGTCCGGCGCCGCCGCGGCGGGTGGCCGGGCGGCTCACCGGCGGGCCGACGGTGCGCGGGCGCGCCGCTACCACCGCGCCGCTACCACCGCGCCGGTGGCGGCGCCGTGAGCCGGTCGGCGAGCCGCGAGAGCCGGTCCCGGAACGAGCGCCGCCCGTGCGCCGACGGCCGCCCGGTCTCCCCGGCCGCCGCGCTCACCAGATGCTGCACGGTGTCCAGGTCCACGTCGTCCTCCTCGGTCACCACCAGAGCCTCGTGGCCGAGCCCCCGCACCTCGGGATCGCCACCGCCCAGCGTGAGCACGGTCGCCCCCGAGCGCCGGGCGTCCCACACCCGCTCCATCAGCCCGCCGTCCGGCCGCTCGGGCGCCACCAGCAGCAGCGTCTCCCCCCGCCCGGCCGCCTCGATCCGGCCCAGCCCGACCGCCAGATGTGCCGGATCGGCCGGCCGCACCCGGTGGCGTACCAGCGTGGGTGTCAGCTCCGGCAGCCCCGACCACGTCGCCTCGTCGACCAGGTGCGCCGCCAGGTGCCAGGGCTCGTACGTCTCGGTCCCGACCAGCAGCAGTCCGCCGCCCTGCGGGACGACGGACGAACGAAGTGCCCCGGCGAACCGGCGGGCCGCGCCCGGCCACTCGGTCCCGTCGAGCACCTCACGCAACAGCGCCACGCGCACGGCATCCATGGCCCGGCATCATGCAGCAGCCCGCGGGCGTTCCGCAGCCGGACACGGAAGGTGCACCCGTACGGGACCGCGTACCGGGCCGCGTGCGGAACACGTGCCGGACGTTCGCGCACGGGCCGGGGTGTGCCGCCGGAGAGCCGGTACTCCGCAGTAGTGTCGGGGCCATGACTACCCACGACAGTGCCGGTGCGCCCAAGGCGCCCGCCAAGGACCCCTGGGACCTGCCCGACGTCTCCGGACTCACCGTCGGCGTGCTCGGCGGCACCGGGCCGCAGGGCCGCGGACTCGCCTACCGCCTCGCCCGTGCCGGGCAGCGCGTGACCATCGGCTCCCGCGACGCCGCCCGCGCCGCCGAAGCCGCCGCCGAACTCGGCCTCGGCGTCGAGGGCACGGACAACGCCGCCTGCGCGCTCCGCAGCGACATCGTGATCGTCGCCGTGCCGTGGGAGGGCCACGCCAAGACGCTGGAGTCGCTGCGCGCGGAGCTCGCGGGCAAGCTCGTCGTCGACTGCGTCAACCCGCTCGGCTTCGACAAGAAGGGCGCCTACGCCCTCAAGCCGGAGGAGGGCAGTGCCGCCGAACAGGCCGCCGCCCTGCTGCCCGACTCCCGCGTCACCGCGGCCTTCCACCACCTCTCGGCGGTGCTCCTCCAGGACCCCGGCATCGACGAGATCGACACCGACGTGATGGTGCTGGGCGAGACCCGCGCCGACACCGACATCGTGCAGGCCCTCGCCGGCCGCATCGCGGGCATGCGCGGCGTCTTCGCCGGACGGCTGCGCAACGCCCACCAGGTCGAGTCGCTGGTCGCCAACCTGATCTCGGTCAACCGCCGGTACAAGGCACACGCGGGACTGCGCGCCACCGACGTGTGATCCGTGCATCGTTGCGGGAGACCGGCGGGACGCCCCCACCCGCGGCGGAACGGAACGGGGCATGAGGGACACTGGACGGGACCACGCACCACCCCGGACAGGAGCCGCCCCCATGCCCCGCATCGCCCTCTACCCGCTCGTCGTCTGCGTCCTCGCCGTCGTCGCCGCGGTGGTCTCCTTCGTCCAGGGCAGCCTGCTCGGCATTCTCTGGGTGCTGGTGGCGGGGCTCTCCTCCAACATGGCCCTCTACTACGTGCGCCGCCACCGCGCGACCACCGGCGGCTGACCGCCGGGCCGCGCGGGCGGCAAGGCGCTGGGGCCCTACCCGGACAGCGCCGCCGACAGCGCCTCGCAGCCGGGGTCCTGCTGATCGGAGAACGCCTGCCAGAAGCGGTAGGTGTCCAGCCCGCAGTACGTCTCGAAGTCGCTGACCCCGAGCCCCCGCAGCAGCGCGTCCACGGCGTCGAAGAACACGGCGTTCACCTCAGGCACCCACAGCAGCCCGAACACCGCGATCAGGCCGAACGGTGCGAACGGCTCCACCTGGCGCCGGACCTTGTACGACAGCCAGGGCTCGATCACTCCGTACCCGTCCAGCCCCGGCACCGGTACGAAGTTGAGGATCGCCGCCGTGACCTGAAGCAGCGCCAGGAACGCCAGCGCGAACCGGAACACCATCGGCACCCCGTCGAGGCCGCCCAGCCAGAACGGCGCCGTGCAGACGACGGCGAACAGGACGTTCGTCAGCGGCCCCGCGGCAGAGATCAGGCTGTGCTTCCACCGCCCTCGGATACGGCCCCGCTCGATGTAGACCGCCCCGCCGGGCAGCCCGATGCCTCCCATGATCACGAAGAGCACCGGCAGCACGATGCTGAGCAGCGCGTGCGTGTACTTCAGCGGGTTGAGCGTCAGATAGCCCTTCTCGGCGATCGAGATGTCCCCGCTGTGCAGCGCCGTGCGGGCGTGCGCGTACTCGTGGAGACAGAGCGACACGATCCAGCCACCCGTGACGAACAGGAAGACCGCGAACCCGGTCTGCTCGGCGAACCCCGTCCACACGGCCACGCCGGCGACGGCCGTGACGGCGACGATCCCGAGGAAGATCGGGCTGATGCGCCGGTCGTGGCGGCTGATCGCAGTGGTCATGCGACGAGAGTAGTGCGGGGACCGCCGGTCATCCTCTACGCCCGCTCGGGCATGGTGGACGACGCCGGGAGCCCGGCGTCGTCCGCGCGGCCCAACTCGCGGGCGAGCGCGAGCGGGACGGGGTGCGGAACGTCCAGGTTCTCCTCGCGTACGGTCTCCGCGGCGCTCGTCGGGAGGTACCGG
The DNA here is from genome assembly GCF_042957125.1 of Streptomyces sp. NPDC008125. NCBI lineage: Bacteria > Bacillati > Actinomycetota > Actinomycetes > Kitasatosporales > Streptomycetaceae > Streptomyces > Streptomyces sp. NPDC008125. The sequence goes on along the minus strand of NZ_JBIBHR010000010.1, from coordinate 289,658 downwards.
TCGTCCAACTCGCCCCGGATCACCCCGGGATCACCGTTGCCCGTGCTGAACCGGTCACCGGACCAAGGAGTCGTTCCCGCCACCGGCAGAACGACGGCCGAGGCGACTCCGTATGCTCGACGCCCGCGCATGTCCCTGTGCGCTTGCTCATTCTCCGGTCTCCGGACATCCCCGCCGCTGTCCCGCTCCTCCGACTCGGTCCAGTCCCCGACGACGTTGCCGATCGCCTGCTCAGGAGCGCCCGGGCCTGTGTCGGTGAGCACCGGAACGGTCGTGGCCACGACGCCTCCCCCGTACGACGATCCCCTCGTGGGACGCCTCCGCGGCGGGACGGCCGGCAGTCCCGCCCGTGCGCGAGAGCCTCGATTTGTCGCGCGCGTGGAGAAACCGGCGCAGAAGGGGAGGGGCGCTCTTCGGCCAGGCATGAGGGCTTGGTGCGGGCACGGGCGACTCCGCGGCGTGACGGCGGGTGCGCACACGGCCATCCGACGGCACGCGAGCTATCGGAATATATCGGGTGGCTGTGCGAGTCCCGATCCCCTTCACGGAGAATGGCCCCGTGCGCTACTGCATCCTCGGTACGACCCAAGTATTTCGCGGCGACGGCACGGCCGTCGCCCTCGGCGGGGCGCGGCTGCGTGCCCTGCTCACCGTGCTCGCCCTGAGTCCCGGCCGGGCGGTCCCGGTGGCGGTGATCGTGGACGAGGTCTGGGACGGCGAGCCGCCCGCCGACGCGCCGGGCGCGGTCCAGGCGCTCGTGGGCAGGCTGCGGCGGGCGCTCGGCCGGGACGCCATCGACTCCGTCGAGAACGGCTACCGGCTCGCCGCCGGACCCGACGCGGTCGACCTGCACCGGTTCGAGCGGCTGGCGGGGGAGGGGAGCCGGGCGCTGGAGGCCGGTGACGGCGCGAAGGCCCTCGACGCGCTCGACGCCGCCCTCGCCCTGTGGCGCGGCCCCGCCCTCGCCGATCTGCCCGACCGCACCGCCGTCGCCGCCCGCTGGGAGGCCCGGCGGCTCGCGGCCCGCCGCGCCCGGGGCGGCGCCCACCTCGCGCTCGGCCGTGCCGAGGAGGCGCTGCCCGAACTGGTCGCGCTCTGCGCCGACCACCCGCTCGACGAACCGCTCCAGGCGCTGCGCATCCGCGCCCTGCACCACGCGGGCCGCACCGCGCAGGCCCTCGCCGCGTACGAGGAGGTGCGCGCCCTGCTCGCCGGCCGGCTCGGCACCGACCCGGGCGCCGAACTACGCGCACTGCACACGGAGTTGCTGCACCACGGCAGTGCCCCGCCGGTCCGCCCGATGGCGGAGGCCGCCCGCCCCGGGCATGCCGGCGACCGCCCTGCGGTCCCGGCCCGTCCGCTCGGCCCCGACACTCGGACGCCCGCGAGCGGCGTCCCGGAGGTCCGCACCCCGTCCACCCGGCCGGCCGCCCCGGTGACCCTGCCGCCCCTCCGCGTGCCGTCCGGCAACCTCCGGGCCCGGCTCACCAGTTTCGTCGGCCGCGAGGCGGACATCGCCGCGCTGCGCGAGGACCTCGACCGGTCCCGGCTGGTGACGCTCCTCGGCCCCGGCGGCGCGGGCAAGACCCGGCTCTCCCAGGAGGCCGCCGAGACCGTCGCCGACAACTGGCCGGACGGCGTGTGGATGGCCGAACTCGCCCCCGTGGACGACCCCGAGGCCGTGCCCGAAGCGGTGCTCTCCGCGCTCGACGCCCGGGAGACCGTGCTGCGCGGCGCCGGTGCCGAGGAGATGCGCGTCGCCGAGGGAGGCACCGCCAGCCCCCTCGTACGCCTTACCGAACACTGCGCGCGCCGCCGGATGCTCCTGCTGCTCGACAACTGCGAGCACGTCGTCGGCGCCGCCGCCGCGCTCGCCGACCACCTCCTCGCCCGCTGCCCCGACGTCACCGTCCTCGCGACGAGCCGCGAACCCCTGGGCGTACCGGGCGAGTTCGTCCGCCCGGTGGAACCGCTGCCGGACCCCACGGCGCTCCGGCTCTTCGAGGAGCGCGGCCACGCCGCCCGGCCCGGCTTCCGGAGCGACGCGGACCCGTCGACGGCGGCGGCCAGCGCCGAGATCTGCCGCCGCCTCGACGGACTGCCTCTCGCCATCGAACTCGCCGCCGCACGGCTGCGGATGCTCAGCCCCCGGCAGATCGCCGACCGGCTCGACGACCGCTTCCGGCTGCTCTCCAGCGGCAGCCGCACCCTGCTGCCGCGCCAGCAGACCCTGCGCGCCGTCGTCGACTGGTCCTGGGACCTGCTGGACACCGCCGAACGCGCCGTACTGCGCCGGATGTCGGTCTTCGCCGGCGGCTGCTCCCTCTCCGCCGCCGAGGCCGTCTGCTCGCTGCGCGCGGGCGGTACCGGCGGGGCGGGACGTGAGGAAGAGGTCGGCTTCCGCGACGTCGCCGTCCTCCTCGGCTCACTCGTCGACAAGTCCCTCGTCGTCGCCGAGGAGGCGGGCGACGGCGAGATGCGCTACCGGCTGCTGGAGACCGTGGGGGAGTACGCCTCCGAGCGCCTGGACGAGGCGGGCGAACGCACCGCCGTCGACCGGTCCCACCTCGTGTACTACCGCGAGCTGGTGCGTACCGAAGGCCCCCGGCTGCGCGGCGCCGGACAGCCGGCCACCCTGGAACTGTTCCGGCGCGAGTACGAGAACGTGCGTACCGCCTTCCGCCACGCGGTGGCCCTGGAGGACGAGCACGAGTGCCTCTGCATCGTCATGTCCATGGGCTGGTACTGGATGCTGCGCGATCTGCGCGACGACGCCCGCCAGTGGGCCGACGCCACGGCGGCGCTGGGCCCCGACCCGTTCGCCCCACCGGGTACGCCCGCGCCCTCGTTGTACGAGCGGTGCACGGACCGGCCGCCGCCCATGGACCCCGACCAGCTCATGGAGGCGCGGCGCGGGGTACGGCTCATCCAGATCGCCAACATGGACCACGAGATGGACCTGTGGATGACCGAGGAGAGCATGGAGCGGCTCCGGATCATCGCCCGCACCTACACCCCCGGCCAGCCGCAGACCTGCCGCTCGCCCGGATCGCTCTGGATCTTCGCCGTCATCATCACCGGCGAGCGGGAGGAGCTGTACGGCGTGATGGACGAGACCGTGCGCGCCTGCCGTGAGTACGGCTACGAGTGGGAGCTGGGCGCGGCGCTCCAGACACGGGCCAACCTCCTCGCCAACCGGCCCGAAACGACCCAGGCGGCCCGGGTCGACGCGGACGAGAGTCTGGAGATCTTCAACCGGCTGCAGGACGCCTGGGGGTCCGCCGAGGCCCTCGCCTCACGCGGCGAGGCCAACGAGCAGTCGGGCGAGTACCGGGCGGCCGCCGAGGACTACCTCGCCGCCATGGAGTACGCCGGACAGCTCGGCGCGCAGTCGCAGGTGGCCGTGTTGCGCACCCGGTACGCGAACGTCCTCGCGGAGACCGGGCGGGAAGCGGAGGGGGAAGCCATCTTCCGCGAGGTCATCGGCATGGACCGGACGAACTCCGGGCACGAGGCCACGCCCTTCGCCCGGATGCACCTGGGCATGCTCCTCGGCCGCACCGGACGGTTCGCCGAGGCTCGTGCCCAGATGGAGCTGCTGTCGGCCGAGTTCCACTCGCAGACACTGGCCATCTTCGAGGGCTTCGTCGCGGGTGTGGTGGCGTGGCTGGACAACGAGGAGGGGCTGTACGCGGATGCCCTGGACACCGCGCTCAAGGCGGTGGAACGGGCGAACCACCGGCTGTCGCAGATGGTCGCCCCCCAGATGACCCCCATCCACCTGGTGTCGGCCGCCTGGGCGCTGGCCGGGCTCGGCGGGGAGGAACGCGGCCGGGACGCCGCCCGGTTGCTCGGCGCGCAGGCCGCCCACCTTTCCCGCAAGCACGTGCCCACCACGGTGGAGCGGCAGAACCTCGTCCGCGCCGAGGAAGCGGCGCGCGCGGCGATCGGTGACGCCGCGTTCGAGGCGGCATACGCCGAGGGCGCTGACCTCTCGCTGGAAGAGGCCACCGCCCTGGCGGCCGCGCACAACGGCTGAAGCGCCTTCCGGCATTCCTGGTGGACCGGTGTACGGCGTCGACGGTCCTCCGGTGCCCGCGCGTCAGGGGCGGCGGCGCGCCCGCGCGGCGACACGCCCGTTCCGGGTGGGTCCGGAAGGCGCCGTGGCCCGGGTGGTTGCCTGTTCCCGCGATCCGAGCGGAAGGGCGGGAGAGATGGGCGTTCACGAGATCGGTCCACGCATGGTGGGCGAGCGGTTGATGTACAACCGTGCGGTGCGGGTCGAGTCCCCCCGGAGCTGGCTCTTCGTCTCCGGGCACGAGGCCCGCGGCGACGACGGCACCATCGCCTGCAAAGGGGACATGGCCGGGCAGATGAGGCTTGCCCTGCAACGGCTCGGGCAGACCGTCGCCGAAGGGGGAATGACGATGGCGGATGTCGTGCAGATCCGCGTCGTCACCACCGACCTGGCCGACTGCAAGGCCCACTACACGGTCCTCATGGACGAACTCGCCGCAGTCCGCTGCCGTCCAGCCAGCCTCCTGGCCGAGGTCAGTGCCCTGTCCGACCCCGACATGCTCATCGAGATCGAGGCCGTCGCGGTGGGCTGAGCCGTTCCGCCGCTCTTCCGGCGGGAGCCTGTTCGCGCGCGGCAGCGCGATGACGGGACGCGCCGGCCGGGCTCGGAGCCCGGCCCACCGTGCACGGAGCCGCGGACGGGCCCGCGCGTCTCGCCGTCCGCCCGGCCGGGGGCGGACGGCGCCACCCGCCGCCCCCCGCCGTCAGGGGGCCTTGCGGCACCTGGCGCCGGCGAGCGGCGCCGGCACGG
>NZ_JBIBHR010000010.1:0-284820 GCF_042957125.1 Streptomyces sp. NPDC008125 | reverse complement strand
GGGGGGGGCGGGGGGGGGCCGGCGGGGGGGGGGGGCGGGCCCGCGGGGGCGGGGGGGGGGGGGGGGCGCGGGCGGGGGGCGGGCGGCGCGGGGGGGGGGGGGGGGGGGGCGGCGCGGGCCCCGGCCGTCAGGTGGCCTTGCGGAACTTGGCGACGGCGAGCGGCGCCATCACGACCGTGATGATGCCGGCCCACGCGAGGGTCACCCAGACCGAGTGGGCGATCGGGCCGCCCATCATCAGGCCGCGCGCCGCATCGGCGAGGTTCGACAGCGGGTTGTACTCGGTGAACGTCTGGAGCCAGCCCGGCATCGTCTGGGTCGGCGCGAAGATGGAGGATCCGAACTGAAGGGGCATCAGCACCAGCATTCCCGTCGCCTGGACCGCCTGGGCCGTCTTCATGGCCAGCCCGAGCAGGATGAAGATCCACATGATGGCGGCGCCGAACACCGCCGACAGAGCGACGGCTTCGAGCAGACCGAGGAACGAGGTCTGGATCTCCATGCCGAGCGCGAAACCCATCGCCAGCAGGATGACGGTGGCGACCATCATCCGGCCCAGCTCCACCACGATCTTCGCGATCAGCACCGAGGACCGGGCGATCGGCATCGTGCGGAACCGGTCCATGACGCCCTTGCGGAAGTCGTCGTTGACCCCGGTGCCCACGGCGGAGGCGATGTTCATCCCCATCATGGCCATCAGGCCGGGGATCAGGTAGTTGAGGTACTCCTCCCGGCCGCCGCCGAGGGAGCCGCCGACCGAGCCGCCGAACACGTACGTGAAGAGCAGCGTGAAGATCACCGGCATCAGGAGCGCGTCGAACATCGACTCCGGATCCTTCTTGATCTGGAGCAGGTTGCGCCGGGTCAGCGCCCCGATGTGGCGCAGGTTGGCGCGGAGCCCGATCCTCCCCTCGTCGCCCGACGGCCGGACCGGCGCCCGGTCGATGGGGGACTTCGTCAGCGTGGTCGTGCTCATGCGGCGACCTCCTCGTCGGTCGGAGCGGCGGCGGACGTGGTCTTGCCGCCGGTGATGGCGAGGAAGACCTCGTCCAGGCTGGGCAGTGCGGTGGCGACGTGGGCGAGGGAGAAGCCCCGGGCGCCCAGCAGGCCGATGACGGCGGTCAGTTGCTCGTCGCTCAGGATCGGTACGTACAGCAGGCCCTCGTCCGGGACCGCCTGCGCGCCGGAGACCCCGTCGAGGCCGGCCTCGTGGAGCGCCCGGGCCATCGCCTGCAGGTCGGCCGGGTCGGACGGACGGATCTGGAGGGTCCGGCCGCCGACCTTCGCCTTCAGTTCGTCGACGCCGCCGCGCGCGATGATGCGGCCCTTGTCGATCACCGTCAGCTCGCCGGCGAGCTGCTCGGCCTCCTCCATGTACTGGGTGGTGAGCAGCACGGTCGCCCCTTCGGCGACCATCCGCTGCACCTCGTCCCAGACCTCGTTGCGGGTACGGGGGTCGAGCCCCGTCGTCGGCTCGTCCAAGTAGAGGACGGCCGGGCGGCCGATCATGGAGGCGGCCAGGTCGAGCCGGCGCCGCATGCCGCCGGAGTAGTCCATCGCGGGGCGGCGGGCGGCCTCGGTGAGCGAGAACCGCTCCAGAAGCTCGTCCGCGCGGCTGCGGGCCTCCTTGCGGGACAGGTCGAGGAGCCGGCCGATCATGTAGAGGTTCTCCCAGCCGGAGAGCTTCTCGTCGACGGAGGCGTACTGCCCGGTCAGGCCGATCGTGCGGCGCAGCTGCCGGGGCTGCTTGACCACGTCGTAGCCGGCGACCGTCGCGTGACCCGCGTCCGGCACGATGAGCGTGGAGAGGGCGCGTACGAGCGTCGTCTTGCCCGCGCCGTTCGGGCCGAGCACACCGAGCACGGTGCCCTCGCGTACATCGAGGTCGACACCGTCGAGTGCCTTGGTGGTGCCGTAGTGCTTCACCAGCCCCCGTACTTCGATGGCGATTCCGCGCCCGGGGTTCATGTCGTTTCGCGTCATGTCCACCATGGGACCAGACCCGACCGACAGCTCACCGATATATCGCCGACAGCCGTCCGTCGGGCCGTCACGGGCAGCCGCGTGCCGGGCATGCGCCGGGCGTGCGTCAGCCCGCCGATGGGGGAAGTCGGCGGGCTGACGGTGGTGCCGGAGGTGGCTGTGTGACCGGCGCGGCGGATGCGGCCCGCACGGCCGGAGGGTGGAGTGGGGCGGGCCCGTCCGTACCGTCCGCGGGGGGCGGCACGGGGGCGGGGCCCGCCCGTGCCGTCAGTGGAAGGTGTGCTCCGGCGCCGGGAAGGCGCCGCCGACGACCTCGCCCGCGAACTCCTTCGCCGCGTCACCGAGGACCTGGCGCAGGTTCGCGTACTGCTTGGTGAAGCGCGGCACCTTGCCGCCCGTGAGCCCGACCATGTCGGTGTAGACGAGCACCTGGGCGTCGGTCTCCTTGCCGGCGCCGATCCCGACGGTCGGGATGTGCAGGGTGCGGGTGACCTCGGCGGCCAGCTCGGCGGGCACCAGCTCCAGGACGACCGCGAACGCTCCCGCGTCCTGTACGGCCTTGGCGTCCCGCAGCAGCTGCTGCGCGGCCTCCTCGCCGCGCCCCTGCACCCGGTACCCCATGGAGTTGACCGACTGCGGGGTGAGGCCGATGTGGCCCATGACCGGGATGCCGGACTCGACCAGCAGCCGGATCTGTTCGTGGCTGCGTTCGCCGCCCTCCAGCTTCACGGCGCCGACCCCGGCCTCCTTGACCAGCCGGGTCGCGCTGCGGAGCGCCTGGACGGGGCCCTCCTGGTACGAGCCGAAGGGCAGGTCGCCGACGACGAGGGCGCGCTTGGTGCCCCGTACGACGGCGGCCGAGAGCAGGGTCATCTCGTCCATCGTGACCGGCACGGTGGTGTCGTAACCGAGATGGCAGTTCCCCATGGAGTCGCCGACGAGCAGGACCGGGATGCCGGCCTCGTCGAAGACGGACGCGGTCATCGCGTCGTAGGCGGTCAGCATGGGCCACTTCTCGCCGCGCGCGGTGGCGGCGGCGATGTCGTGGACGGTGATGCGGCGAGTGCCCTTGCCTCCGTACAGCGCCTTGCCGCTGTCGGTGGGGGAGGGCACAACAGGGGGGTGGGCAGACTGATTCTGCGCAGCGTTGAGCGACATGGCCAACGGCTCCTTCGTCATCTCGAGGCGCCCTGACGGCGTCCCCGGATCCCTTCCATGGTGGCATCCCCCGGTGGTGCGCGGGAAGTGGGCCCACGGTTCGCCTTCCACCGGATCGTCGGTGCGGGCCCGGAGGGCCGGGCGGAGACGCGTCGGGAAGGGTAAAGACTTTACAATACGAGACGGTCTCGTATCGAAATGACGCTAGGCTTTCCGTCATGTCCATACCGTCCGGCGCGCCTGCCGCCGTGTCCCGTGTCCCGGAGGCGGTCCACCGTCGCCGTTGGGCCATTCTCGCCGTGCTCATGTTCAGCCTGCTCATCGTGGTGCTGGACAACTCGATCCTGAACGTCGCGGTCAAGACGATCGCCAGTCCCGCGCCGGACGGGATCGGCGCCACCCAGAGCGAGCTGGAGTGGGCGATCAACTCCTACACGCTCGTCTTCGCCGGCCTGCTCTTCACCGCCGGTCTGCTCGGCGACCGCCTCGGCCGCAAGCGGGTGCTGCTCTGCGGCATCACCGTCTTCGTCGTCGGATCCGCGCTCGCCGCCTTCTCCGACACGCCCGGGCAGCTCATCTCCTGGCGTGCGGTGATGGGTCTCGGTGCCGCCTTCGTGATGCCGGCCACCCTCGCCATCCTGATGAACGTCTTCGAGCCCGCCGAACAGCCCAAGGCCATCGGCATCTGGGCCGGCGGCGTCGGCCTGGGCATCGCCATCGGCCCGATCACCGGCGGACTCCTGCTGGAGCACTTCTGGTGGGGCTCGATCTTCCTCGTCAATGTGCCCGTGGGCCTCGTCGCCCTGGTCGCGATGGTGATCCTCGTACCGGACTCGCGCGACCCCAAGCCCGGCCGGCTCGACCCGGTGGGCGTCGTCCTGTCCGTCGTGGGCCTGGTCCTGCTCGTCTACGGCATCATCCGGGGCGGCGAACTCGCCGACTTCACCGACGTCACCGTGCTCGCCCCGGTCGTCGGCGGCGTTGCCGTCCTGATCGCCTTCGTCCTGTACGAGAAGCGCGTCGAGCACCCCGCGCTCGACGTCTCGCACTTCAAGAAGCCGGCGTTCTCCGCCGCCGTCGCCGCCATCGCGCTGGTCTTCTTCGCGCTCATGGGCGTCACCTTCTTCTCCGCCTTCTACCTCCAGAGCGTGCGCGGTTACACCGCGCTCCAGTCCGGACTGCTGGTCCTGCCGCTCGCCGCCGCGCAGATGATCTTCTCGCCGCGCGCCCGGATCGTCGTCCAGCGCTTCGGCGTCCGCGCGGTCTGCACCGTGGGCCTGCTCCTGGTCGCCGGCGGGCTCGCCGCCTTCGCGGCCTTCGACGCCGACACGCCCGTCTGGGTGCTGTGCGTGGTCTTCTTCGTCCAGGGCACCGGAATGGCGCACATCATGCCGCCGGTCACCGTCGCCATCATGCAGACACTGCCCCGCGAGAAGGCCGGTGCGGGCTCCGCCATCAACAACACCTTCCGCCAGGTCGGCGGGGCGCTCGGCATCGCCGTGCTCGGCTCGGTGCTCTCCACCGTCTACCGCGGTGACATCGAGGGCCACCTCTCGGCCGTACCCGCCGGGGCCCGGGACGTCGCCGGAGAGTCGATCGAGGCCACGCTCGGCGTCGCCGCCAAGCTCGGCCCGGCCGGCAAGCCGCTCGCGGCGGCGGCCTCCGACGCCTTCATCGGCGCCATGCACGTCGCCGCCCTCGGCTCCGCCGCCATCGCGCTGGTCGGCGCCGTGGTCGTCGCGCTGTTCCTGCCCGGAAAGTCCGCCGCCGGTCCCCGGCCGCAGGCCCCCGAGCAGCCCGCACCGGTCCCGGCCGAACAGGGCCGCTGAACAGGGCCGCCGGAACAGGGCGACAGCGGCTGAGCCCACGCGATCCCGGCCCGGGCCCCCACCGGCGTACGCCCCGGGGCCCGGGCCTTCGCGGCGGTCCGGATCTCCGCCGCGCCCGAACGGCAGGCGCCGGGCCCGGCGCCGCCCGAACGGTTCCCGCCGGGCCCGGCGGGAAGGCGGGCTTCCGGTCGGCGAGAATCGTTGCAGCGGTCGGACGGGCGAGGAGAGGCGGAATCAGGTGCGGCATCAGGAGCGCGAGCAGGGCCTGGAGCACGGTCGGGAACCAGGCCCGGAACAGGGCTCGGCGCCAGGTCCGCAGGCGAGCCCGGAGCGGGTCCCGGAGCCGGGCCCGGAGTCGAGCGCGGAGCCGAGTCCGGAGTCGGGTCCGGAGCGGGGCCCGGAGTCGGGTCCGGAGGGGGACCCGGCGCACGGGCCGGAGCACGCCCGGGTGCACGACCACGACCGGGGTCCGGGCCGCCCTCGCAGCGCTGCCGCCGAGCGGGCCATCCTGGACGCCGTCATCGCCCTCCTGGAGGCCGGTGAACCCCTTGCCGGACTCTCCATCGAACGCATCGCCCGTACCGCCAAGGTCGGCAAGGCCACCATCTACCGCCGCTGGAACGGCAAGGAAGAGCTTTTCCTCGACGTGCTCCGCGACATGGAACCGCCGGACCCCGTCGTCTCCGGCACCGCCGGACTCGCCGACCTGCGCCTGCTCATGGAGTCCCACCGCACCCGGGGGCTGGCGCAGCGCTCGTCGGTCCTGCTGCACAACGTGTTCGCGCAGATGAAGAGCCACCCCCGGCTCTGGACCGAGTACCAGAACACCGTCGTCGCGCCGCGCCGGGCCGCCATGGTCGCCGCGGTCCGCCGCGCCGTCGCCGCGGGCGAGCTACGGGACGACCTCGACGTCGAGCTGATGGACGACCTGCTCGTCGGCGCGATGCTCGTACGGACGCTGCACCGCCGCGACGCGCCGCTGCCGGAGGACCTGGTCGACCGGGTCATCGACGCCCTCATGCAGGGCCTGGCCCCGGTGTCCGGTCCCGGGGACGCCTCCGGTCCCGGCGACGCGCCGGGCGACGTTGCCCGGCGCTGACCCGTACCGCCCTCCGCCGCCGTCCCGGGCACCGCCGGACGCGAGCGCCGACGCGCCGGACCGGCCCGGCCGGAAATGAGGGGTCGGTCACAGGCCCGGACGGTCCGGCACAAAGCGGAACCCATGGCCCCGTTCCGGTCGTCCTCTTCTCCGTGCCGCCGACACCGGCGGAGGGAAAACGGTCGCCGATCCCCTAGGGTCGAGAACGCGGCGACATGCAGGGCAACGCAGTGAGGAAGCGCGATGGTGCAGGCGTACGGAGCGGACACCGGCAACGACAACGCGGAGCCGCCGCGTGCCGCCTCCCGCTTCCGGGCGGTTCTGGCCCGCCTGAAGGCGGACCGGGGCATCTGGCGGCGCGGCATCGTGATCGCGGCCTGCTCGGTCCTGGTGACGCTGGTGATGGTCTTCCACGCGGAGATCCCCAACCGGCTCGGCAACCTCGGCAGCCTCACGGAGACCTTCCTGCCGTGGATCGGGGTCCTCCTCCCCGTCCTGCTGATCCTCGGCCTCCTGCGGCGCTCCGCCACAGCGCTCCTCGCCCTGCTGCTGCCCCTGATGGTGTGGCTCAATCTCTTCGGCGGCCTGCTGCTCGACGACAAGTCGGGCCCCGGCGGCAACCTCACCGTCGCCACGCACAACGTGAACGCAGGCAACCCCGACCCGGCCGGCACCGCCGAACAGGTCGCCGGCTCCGGCGCGGACGTGGTGGCCCTCCAGGAACTCCCGAGCAGCCAGGTCACCGCGTACGAGAAGGCGCTCGACGGGCCCTACCCGTACCACTCGGTCCAGGGCACCGTCGGCCTCTGGAGCAAGTACCCGCTCAGCAACACCCGCCCCGTGGACATCAAGATGGGCTGGGTCCGGGCCATGCGGTCCACCGTCACCGCCCCCGGCGGCAAGGTCGCCGTGTACGTCGCCCACCTGCCGTCCGTCCGCGTCAAGCTGCACGCAGGGTTCACCGCCAACCAGCGCGACAACAGCGCCGACGCCCTCGGCGAGGCCATCTCCGACGAGCCGCTGAGCCGGGTCGTCCTCCTCGGCGACCTCAACGGCACCATGAACGACCGCGCCCTGCGGGCCGTCACCTCGCAGATGCGGTCCACCCAGGGCGCCGCCGGCGACGGCTTCGGCTTCAGCTGGCCCGCCGCGTTCCCCATGGCCCGCATCGACCAGATCATGGTCCGGGGCGTGGAGCCGATGTCCTCGTGGACGCTCGCCGCGACCGACAGCGACCACCTGCCGATCGCCGCCCGCGTCCAGCTCTGACCGCGCCCGTACGAGCGGCGAGCGTCAGCGGCGCGTGGCTCCGCGCGAGCCGGCGGGGCGGGGCCGTGGTGACCGGCCGGGGCCCGGCCGACGCCCGGGCCGAACTCCGCCGAAACGACCCGTTCACCTCCAGGAACGGATCGTCTGCCACACTTTGTTCAGGTTGCTGACCTGAGTATGCCTGGCAGAGCCGCCGGAGCACCGCCGCCCGTCCTTCGACCTCCGCACGTCCCCTCTCCGCCCGGTCCGCGCGCACGTCCGCGCGGCCGACCGCTGCGCCACGTCCCCGTACGGTCGTACCGTCCGCTCCCGGACCCAGGCGCGCGCCCTCCTGCTGAAAGGTTCCTTCCCCATGCCTCTGGCCTTGCTCGCCCTGGCGGTGAGCGCCTTCGGCATAGGCACCACCGAGTTCGTGATGATGGGGCTGCTGCCCAATGTCGCGGACGACCTGGGTACCTCGGTACCCACCGCCGGTTACCTCGTCTCCGCCTATGCGATCGGCGTCGTGCTCGGCGCCCCGCTGCTCACGGCCCTCGGCTCCCGCATCCCGCGCAAGCGGATGCTCCTGCTGCTGATGTCGCTCTTCGTCCTCGGCAACGCCGCCTCCGCCTTCGCCCCCGGCTTCGGCTGGCTGGTCGCCGGCCGCCTGATCGCGGGCTTGCCGCACGGCGCGTTCTTCGGCGTCGGCGCGGTCGTCGCCGCCCGCCTGGTCCCGGAGGGCCGGCAGGCACGGGCCGTCGCACGCATGTTCCTCGGCCTCACCGTGGCCAACATCGTCGGCGTACCGGCGGCGACCCTGCTGGGCCAGCACCTCGGCTGGCGGGCGACGTTCGTCGTGGTGGCCGTGATCGGGCTGCTCTCCCTGGCCGCCCTGGCCCGGCTGATCCCGCAGATCCCGGTCGCCGAGCACCAGGACGTACGCCACGAACTGCGGGCGCTCGGCAACCGACAGGTGATCCTCGGCCTGCTCACCGCCGTCTTCGGCTTCGGCGGCGTGTTCGCCGTGTACTCCTACCTCTCGTCCATGACCACCGAGGCGATGGGCTTCGGCGAGTCCTCGGTCACCCTCGTACTGGCCCTGTTCGGCATCGGCATGACCCTCGGCGCGCTCGCCGCCGGACCGCTCACCGACCGCGCGCTGCGGCCGACGCTCTTCGGCTCCCTGGGCGCGCTCACCGTCGTCCTGCTGCTCTTTCCGTTCACCGTGCACGTGCAGTGGCTGGCGCTGGTGATGGTGGTCCTGCTCGGAGCGGTCGGCTTCATGACGACGACCCCGCTCCAGATGCTGGTGATGCGCAAGGCGAAGGACGCCCCCACCCTGGCCTCCGCCTCCAACCACTCGGCGTTCAACCTGGCCAACGCGGGCGGCGCCTGGCTCGGCGGCGCGGCCATCTCGGCGGGCTGGGGCTGGACCTCGCCCGCTCCGGTCGGCGCGGCCCTCGCCGTCGTGGGCCTCGGTATCGCGGTCACCGCGACCGTCCTGGACCGCGACCGCGACCCGTCGCGCGTCGTGGCCGGCGGGGCGGAGGCGCCTGCGACCAGCCGGGAGGCCCTGCGTACCGCGCCGGGGGAGTGAGCCGGCTCCGCCCGGCGACTCGGCACCGGACGCACCGGACGCACCGGACGCACCGGACGGCGTCGCGCCCGCGGTCCGGCCGGACGCACCGGACCGCGTCGCGCCCGCGGTCCGGCCCGTCCGCGCTCTACGGAAGGTCCTTCGCGGGCGCCTCGCGCCAGTGGTTCGTGACCGGCAGCCGCCGGTCCTTGCCGAACCCCTTGGGCGAGATCTTCGTGCCCGGCGGGTACTGCCGCCGCTTGTACTCGGCGGTGTCGACCAGCCGCAGCGTCCGGACCACCAGCTCCTCGTCGAAGCCCGCCGCGACGATCGCGTCCCGGCCCTGGTCCCGGTCGACGTACAGCTCCAGAATCCGGTCCAGCACCTCGTAGTCCGGCAGCGAGTCGGTGTCCACCTGCCCCGGCCGAAGCTCGGCGCTGGGCGGCTTGGTGATCGACGCCTCCGGGATCGGCGGGATCCGGCCCCGCTCCTCGGCGGCCCGGTTGCGCCACCTCGCCAGCCGGAAGACCGACGTCTTGTAGACGTCCTTGATCGGCCCGTACGCCCCCACCGAGTCCCCGTACAGCGTCGAATAGCCCACCGCCAGCTCCGACTTGTTGCCCGGCGCGAGCACGATCCGGCCCTCCTGGTTGGAGAGCGCCATCAGCGTGGTGCCGCGCAGCCGCGACTGGAGGTTCTCCTCGGCGAGCCCGGTGAGCTCCAGCGACCCCATGAACGCGTCGAACATCGGCTCGATCGGTACGGTGCGGTAGTTCAGCCCGGTACGCCGGGCCAGCTCGGCCGCGTCGTCCCGGGAATGGTCCGAGGAGTACTTCGACGGCATCGAGACGCCATGGACGTTCGACGCCCCCAGCGCGTCGCAGGCGAGCACAGCGACGAGCGCCGAGTCGATGCCGCCGGAGAGCCCCACCAGCACACTGCTGAAACCGTTCTTCGCGGCGTACGCGCGCAGCCCCACGACCAGCGCGGAGTACAGCTCCTCGTCGTCGTCGAGCCGCTCGGCGTACCCGCCCGCCAGCTCGGGGACGTACGCCGGGAGCGGTTCCGCGGAGAGGACGACGTGGTCGATGCGGAGCCCGTCGTTCACCTCGCCGGACGGCGGCTCGGCCGCCGCGGCCGGCAGTTCGAGGTCGAGGATCACGCTGCCCTCCGCGAACTGCGGTGCGCGGGCGATCACTTCGCCCTCCGCGTCCACCACGAGGGAGTCGCCGTCGAAGACCAGCTCGTCCTGGCCGCCGATCATGGCCAGGTACGCGGTGGTGCACCCGGCCTCCCGGGCCCGCCTGCGGACCAGTTCGAGGCGGGTGTCGTCCTTGTCCCGCTCGTACGGCGAGGCGTTGATCGACAGCAGCAGCCCGGCGCCCGCCGCGCGGGCCGCGGGGACGCGCCCGCCGTCCTGCCAGAGGTCCTCACAGATGGCGAGCGCCACATCGATGCCGTGCACCCGCACGATCGGCATCGAGTCGCCCGGCACGAAGTACCGGAACTCGTCGAACACCCCGTAGTTGGGCAGGTGGTGCTTGGCGAAGCTCAGCGCGATCCGCCCCTTGTGCAGCACCGCAGCCGCGTTGCGCGGCGAACCGGCGGGCTGGCCGTACCGGGCAGCCGCGTGCTCGGAGCGGTCGAGATGGCCGACGACCACCGGCAGTTCGCCGAACCCCTCCGCGTCGAGCCGGGCGGCGAGCGCACGCAGCGCCGACCGCGAGGCCTCGACGAAGGACGACCGCAGCGCCAGGTCCTCCACGGGATAGCCGGTCAGCACCATCTCGGGGAAGGCCACGAGGTGGGCACCCAGCTCGGCGGCGTGCCGGGTCCAGCGGACGATCGTGTCGGCGTTGCCGGTGAGATCGCCGACCGTCGAGTCGATCTGGTTGAGTGCGAGGCGTAGTTGAGGCACGCCCGCAGTGTAATCGTCTTACTGACGCGATGTCCTGGGGGTCAATGATTCCGCTCCTGAGCAAGGAAGTTGACCGGCCCCGCGCCGGGCTGGTCAGCCCCGCGCGTACACCTGGCCCGCCCAGTCGGCGATCTGGTCCCCGCTGAGGTGCTGCGCCAGGTCGGCCTCGCTGATCATGCCGACCAGCTTCTTGTTCTCGACGACCGGGAGCCGCCGGATGCGGTGGGACCGCATCTCCTCCAGCACCGCGTCCACCCCGGCGCCGGAGTCGATCCAGCGCGGGGTTCCGTGGCAGAGGTCGCCCGCCGTCACCTCCGAGGGATCGTGACCGCTCGCCACACAGGCGACGACGATGTCCCGGTCGGTGATGATCCCGACCATCCGGTCCTTCGCGCCCTCGGCCGAGACGGGCAGCGAGCCCACCTCGTGGTCGCGCATCATCTGGGCGGCGCGGTCGAGCGTCTCGTGCGCCGGAATCCAGGTGGCGCCGGGATGCATGATGTCCTTCGCCGTGGTCATGGGGTCCTCCTGCGAACCGATCCGTGCCTGAGCACACCCCCGTACGGCCCCGAGTCCATCCCCCATCGTCCTCGGCAGCACGCGTCACCGCCGACCGATATCACCCATTCGAGTGAAAGCGGAACGCGATGCGCCCCTCACTCGTCCGTGGGCTCGGGGCCGTACGGGCGGTGAGGGGCGGGTGCGGCAGGCTCTCAGCGGCGGGGGTGCGCCCCCCGTTCGGCCAGCAGTTGTGCCATCAGGTCGAGCTCGGCCTGCTGGGCGTCCACCATGCCCTGCGCGAGTCGCCGCTCGGCCGGTACCGCGCACCGCTCCGCGCAGCTGCGGGCCATGGCGATGCCGCTCTTGTGGTGGTCGGTCATCAGCTGGAGGAACAGCACCTCGGCGGCCCGCCCCCGCGCGGCGCCGAGCTGCTTCAGCTCAGCGCGGGTGGCCATGCCGGCCATCCGCGTACCGGCCCCGGGACGGGCCGCGCCCTGCCCCGTGCCGTTCGCCCCGGTCATGTCCTGCGCGTGGTCCATGCCCTCCATACCCTCCATGCCGGCCATCCCGGCCATGTCGGGGTCCGTGCCGGCCGCCCGCTCCGTGCCGCCCGGCGAGGACGGGGCGTCCTGGGCGCCCATCCACGCCGTGGGCCGTCCGGGCGGGGCGACCTTCGGCAGCCCCCACAGGTCGAGCCAGCCCAGCAGCATCCCGCGCTGGTTGGACTGGGTGCGGGCGATGTCGTACGCGAGCCGGCGCACGTCCTCGTCGCGCGTGCCGTCCCGCACCACGAACGACATGTCCACCGCCTGCTGATGGTGGACGGCCATGTCCTGCGCGAACCCGGCGTCCGCCGAGTCGACGGCAGGAAGCCCCTGCCCGGGCCCGGACCCCTGCCCGTACCCCTGCGCCCGCTGCTCGCCGTCCTCCCGCGCACCGTCGGAGCGGGCGGTCACGAGCGCCGCCGTACCGCCTCCGACCAGCACCGCGACCGCCAGCACCCCCGCCGCGACCCAGCGCGGGCGCGTCGTACGCGCCGTACCGCCGGTCATCGGGGAGCCGCCAGACCGCCCGTGCACGGCGCGCCGGGCTCCGGGGTCTGCGGGCCCTGAACGTAAGCGGAGAGGAACCGGTCCACCCGCGCGTCGTCCGGACCGTCCACCGTGAGCTGCTTCCCCCAGGCGCTGAGCATGACGGCGCCCGACTGGCCGGGATAGGGGCTGAGCAGAGTGAACGAGGTCGCCCTGACCCGGGCGGCGAGCGTGCGCACCGCGTCGGTGGACGCGCTGCCGTTGTACGTGATCCACACCGCGCCGTGTTCCAGGGAGTGGACGGCGTTCACGTTCGCGAGCGGCGTTTTGTATACGTCGCCGTCGCAGTTCATCCAGGTCGGGTCGTGGTCCCCGCCCACCGGAGGTGCCATCGGGTAGTGGACCTCGTGGGTCACGTGGTTGCGGGTCAGTCGGCTCGCGTCCCAGGACTTCACGCCCGGAATCGCCGGTACCGCCGCCGCGCCGGCCGCCCGCGAGGGCTCCGTACCGCCCGGCTTGGAGTCCTCGGCCGCGGTGGTCACCAGATCGGCCCGTGAGGCCGGGCCGTCCAGCACCCCGGAGCCGCCGAACCCCACCAGACCTGCGACGACGGCCACGCCGGCCGCTATGGCCAGGACCCTGCCGCGCACCGGGCGGCGCCGCTGGGGGAGCGGGGCCGGGGGCGTCGGAACCTGGGGAGGCGGCGGGGAAAGGCTCATGATGTCGAGTCCTTCTGGGAGGAGCAGGGAGGGAGCGAACGAGTCGCACGAACCCCTGTGCGAGAGTCGGTTGCGCGTGCGCACGTGCCCCAGCACATGGGGGCCGCCGATCGTAGTGGGTGGCCGCGTGCTCTCTCTCACACCGTGTGCGTAATCTGGGTGAAATCCCGGGTCGTGATACTGGAGTGACTCCCCTACCCCGGGCGGTGGTGCGCGGACCGTCTGAACTGCAAGGATGTGGCTATGGACAAGCAGCAGGAATTCGTCCTCAGGACGCTTGAGGAACGTGACATCCGGTTCGTACGACTGTGGTTCACCGATGTCCTCGGGTTCCTCAAGTCCGTCGCCGTGGCTCCGGCCGAGCTGGAACAGGCCTTCGACGAGGGCATCGGCTTCGACGGTTCGGCGATCGAGGGCTTCGCCCGCGTCTACGAATCGGACATGATCGCCAAGCCGGACCCGGGCACCTTCCAGATCCTGCCCTGGCGCGCGGAGGCCCCCGGCACCGCCCGCATGTTCTGCGACATCCTGATGCCGGACGGCTCGCCGTCCTTCGCGGACCCCCGCTTCGTCCTCAAGCGCATCCTCGCGAAGACGTCCGACCTCGGTTTCACCTTCTACACCCACCCCGAGATCGAGTTCTTCCTGCTGAAGGACAAGCCGGTCGACGGCACCCGGCCCACCCCGGCCGACAGCTCGGGCTACTTCGACCACACCCCGCAGAACGTCGGCATGGACTTCCGCCGCCAGGCGATCACCATGCTCGAATCGATGGGTATCTCGGTCGAGTTCAGCCACCACGAGGGCGCCCCCGGCCAGCAGGAGATCGACCTGCGGTACGCCGACGCGCTCTCCACCGCCGACAACATCATGACGTTCCGCCTCGTCATGAAGCAGGTCGCGCTGGAGCAGGGCGTGCAGGCCACCTTCATGCCGAAGCCGTTTTCGGAGTACCCGGGTTCGGGCATGCACACCCACCTCTCCCTCTTCGAGGGCGACCGCAACGCCTTCTACGAGTCCGGTGCCGAGTACCAGCTCTCCAAGGTCGGCCGCTCCTTCATCGCCGGCCTGCTCCGCCACGCCGCCGAGATCTCCGCCGTCACCAACCAGTGGGTCAACTCCTACAAGCGCATCTGGGGCGGCTCCGCCCGCAGCGCCGGCGCGGGCGGCGAAGCACCCTCGTACATCTGCTGGGGCCACAACAACCGCTCCGCGCTCATCCGCGTCCCGATGTACAAGCCCGGCAAGAACGGTTCCGCGCGCGTCGAGGTCCGCTCCATCGACTCCGGCGCCAACCCCTACCTCACGTACGCGGTCCTCCTCGCGGCGGGCCTCAAGGGCATCGAGGAGGGCTACGAACTCCCGGCCGGCGCCGACGACGACGTCTGGGCCCTCTCCGACTCCGAGCGCCGCGCGATGGGCATCGAGCCCCTCCCGCAGAACCTCGGCGAGGCCATCTCCCTGATGGAGAAGAGCGAACTCGTCGCGGAGACGCTGGGCGAGCACGTCTTCGACTTCTTCCTCCGCAACAAGAAGCGCGAGTGGGAGGAGTACCGCAGCGAGGTCACCGCGTTCGAGCGGAAGGCGCTGCTGCCGGTGCTGTAGGGGCTGGTCGGAAGGCTGGTCAGGAGACCGGCCAGAGGCTGCAGGAAGCATTGCGCGGGCGGGTCGCGGTCCATCGGACGCGGTCCGCCCGTCGTCATGACCGGCGCAGTTCCTGGTGGCGGGAGCCTCACTCCGAGCGTGCCGCATTCGGGAGAGGCAGACGTGAGATTCTCCGCTCATCTGGGGGGGCACCCTTGTCCCGTCATCTGCCGAGGAGGCGGATGCGGTGATGGAGCGCATCTTTAGCCATCTCCAGGCGGAGGTCTATTCGTTCGCACCGTGCCCGGCGGGCCACCCGGTGACGTCCTCCGCTCGAACATTGCGCAGTGACGCTCCCTCGAACCGGGCACCGACGACGTTCGTCAGCCCGTGCGGGGGCGCGCCCGTGTTCACGCTGCCGAAGGTGGCGTCGGTCAGATCGGTGTCGCGCAGGTCGGCACCCCGCAAGTCGCATCCGGCCAGTCTGACCTCGCGCAGGGAAGCCCCGCGCAGGTCCGCGCCGGTGAAGTCGCAGAACGTGAACGAACATCCGTCCAGGTCGGCGTGGCGCAGATCAGCACCTCTGAACGAGCAGCCGCTGAAGCGCAGTTGTGACGTGCGGGCCGAAGCAAGGTTCTGGAGGGCGAAGTCCTCGCGGTGCACGGCCGCATAGCGGTGGAGTGCGGCAAGTCGTTGTCTCGCGGTCGGTGCCGTGGTCATGTGCGCCAGAGTGCCAGCCGGGGCGGTGGCCGTCGCCCGGATTTCCCACAGTTCGAGCCCGTCGGCCGCCTGTCTCCCCGGTCCCTGCACTCGATCCGGTCGCCGGTGCGCTCGCGTGTACGCGTCCACGAAACCTCGTTTCACAAGATCCTCATATAATCCTCTGGATCTCCTCTATCCTGTCCTCCGCAGTGGCGCGCGCATCGTCTTCCGGTGCGCAACCCAGGTCGGCATGCGCCGACGCGTGGTTCGCGCCAGTGCTGAGAACGAGAACCCAGGGGGGTGGCATGTCTCTTCGGTATGCGCCGGGATCGTCAGGATCGAACGGTGCCCAGGGCATGGGGAACAACATGAGGAAGGGCCGCCGGGCCTACGGGGGCCTGGTGGTCGGGCTGGTGGCCCTCGCCGTGAGTCTCGCGGGGTGCTCGGACGGGGATCAGGACACCGGTTCGGCTTCGGTGAGCACGCGGCCCACGGCTTCTGCCACGGCGTCCCCGAGCGCGTCCGTGTCCGCGTCGGCTTCGGCTTCGCCGACCGTCACGGCTTCGCCGTCGCCGTCCGCGACTCCTGCGAAGAAGCCGGCCGTCCAGGCGACGGTGGGCAGCTACGGCGGATGGAACCTCGCGAAGGCCGTGGCGGACGCGCGCTCCCACCACGTCGCGTCGGTGACGTACTCCGACGCGAGCGAACTGCGCCGTTCCGTGGTGCACACCTCCAACTGGAAGGTGTGCTCGCAGAGTCCGTCCGCGGGAACGTACAGCACGTCCACGAAGGTCGCCTTCAAGATCGTGGGCGTGGGCGAGTCCTGCGCGAACCCGCCGAGCGCCTCGTCGGCCGACAGCTCGTCCGGCGGTACGTCCACGAGCGGCGGGTCGTCGTCCTCCGGGGGCAGCAGCTCGGGCGGGGGTACGTCGAAGAGCAGCGGCAGTAGCAGTGGTTCGGGTGGGAGCACGGCCACGGGTGGCGGCTCGGCCGAGACGGCGACCTGCAGCATTCGCTCCAACGCGGGCAACTGCTACCGCGCCGGGCAGTTCTGCCGGAACACCGATGTGGGTGCGACCACCACGGACGAGGCCGGGCGGGCGATCACCTGCGGCTTCTCGTCCGGCAGGAATCGTTGGCACTACTGAGACGCCCGTAGTTCGCAGGGCGGTGTCGTCGAGGCCGGTGTGTCTCCGCTCGATCCGGAACGGCCGGGGAGAGCGGGGGCCGCCCTCCGCGCATGTCGGGCGGGCACGGGGTTGCCCCTGCAGGGCGAAGGCGAGGAGCGGTTACGGGGTATCCGGCCCCCGCCGGGGCAACCCCGTACGCGCCCGAGGAGTCTTGGTCCCGACACCCGCCCCTCCCTGCCGGAAGGCCCCTGATGAGACTCCCCGCCCCTGTGCGCGCGGTCAACGAGTTGCTGGCGTTCTTCGTCGAGGTGGTGGCGATCGCCGAGTTCGCGCGGTGGGGGTGGAACGCCTCGGAGAACACCGTGCTGCGGGTCGCCTTCGCCGTGGGGCTTCCCGTGGTGGCGGCGGTCGTCTGGGGGATGTTCGCCTCGCCCAAGGCGCGGTTCACGCTGCCGGCCGCGGGGGTGGCGGGGGTCAAGGTGCTGGTCTTCGCGTGCGCCGTGGCCGCGCTGTCCGACCTCGGCGGCGCCTGGCCGGCCCTGTCGTACGCCGCCGTGGTGGTGGTCAACACCGCGCTGCTGGCCATGGACCGGCGGGCCCGCGCCCGTGCCCCACGGGCGGGCTGAGCCCGGGCGCCACCTACTCGAAGCTGCGCCCCATCTCCTCCAGGGCCTCCGCGATCAGCTCGGACGGTTCGCGGTCCGGGGCCTCCTCGATCCAGGTGCGCATCGCGATCCGCAGGGACGAGAGGAAGCCCGCCGCCAGGATCAGGGGGCGTACCGGCCGGGCGGTGGGGCCGGGGCGGTCGGCCACGGCTTCGGCCAGGTCGCGTTCGAGTGCCGCGTGGTTGGCCAACTGGCGTGCCAGCAGCGAGGGGTGGCGCAGGGCGAGACGGGTGTGGACGGCCCATTCGCGGTTCCAGGGCGGGGCTTGGGTCGCGAACTGGAGCATCGCGCCGCGCAGGGCGGTCCAGGCGGGTTCTTCGGCCGGGCGGTCGCGCACCAGGCGGACCAGCGCCCTTGTCCGCCGTTCCTCCCCGTGGAGGAGGGCGTCCTCCTTGTTGGTGAAGTAGTTGGAGAAGGTCCTGCGCGAGATGCCGGCCGCGTCCGCGACCGCTTCCACCGTGACGTGGTCGAAGCCGTGCTCGACGGTCAGCCGCAGTGTGGCCTCGTGCACCGCTTGGCGGGTGGCTTCCTTCTTGCGCTCCCGCAGCCCCACAGAGTTCTCCATCGGGCCATTGTCGCTTGGCCGTTGATTATTGCGCACACGGCAAGATTGCCCATGGTGCATGTATGGTGAAGTGTTCCTGTCATCTCGTTCCTGTCGTTCAGCGCGCGCGACCGGGGTGTGGGGTGCGTCGCTCCGCCGTGCGGAGCGGCGTCCTCCGGTGTGGGCCGTGAACACCACTGAGGGGAACCGGAGTTCACGGGGGCGTGCACCCGTCCGCCTGCCGCCGGGGCGTGCGGCCGTCGATGTTCGTTCATCTCCCCACGAGAATCCGGAGGTTGCGCGTGAGCGAAGAAACGGCCACACCGGCCGAAGCCGTGCCGATGACGCACCGCGAGGTGCTACGGGCGCTGAGCGGTCTGCTTCTCGTGCTCTTCGTCGCCCTGACCAGCAGTACCGTCGTCTCGGTGGCGCTCCCGCAGATCATCGGAGCGCTCAATGGCACGCAGTCCCAGTACACCTGGGTGGTCACCGCCACCCTGCTGGCGTCCACCGCCTCCACGCCGGTCTGGGGCAAGCTCGCCGACCTCTTCAGCAAGAAGCTGCTGCTGCAGACCGCCATCTGCCTCTTCGTGATCTCCTCCGTCGCCTGCGGGTTCGCCCAGTCCACCGGTCAGTTGATCGCCTTCCGGGTCATCCAGGGCCTGGGCATGGGTGCGGTGCAGGTGCTCGTCCAGGTGATCATCGGGGCGATGATCAGCCCCAAGGAGCGCGGTCGGTACAACGGTTACCTCGGCGGCGTCATGGCAGTCGCCACCGTCGGCGGCCCGCTGCTCGGCGGATTCATCACCGACACCTCGTGGCTCGGCTGGCGTTGGTGCTTCTTCACCACCGTGCCGTTCACCCTGGTCGCCTTCGTGATGCTGGCCCGCACCCTGCACCTGGTGGAGAAGCGCCGCCCCGACGCCAAGGTCGACTACCTCGGCGCCTCCCTGATAGCCGCCGGCGTCAGCCTGCTGCTGCTCTGGGTCACCTTCGTCGGCGACGACTTCGACTGGATCTCCTGGCAGTCCGCCGCGATGGTCGCCGGCAGCCTGGTGATCCTCGGCGCGGCCGTGTTCGTGGAGGCGCGGGTCAAGGAGCCCGTCGTACCCCTCCACGTCGTCCGCCGCCGGGACCCCGCGCTCGCCATCGTCGCGAGCCTCTCCGTCGGCATGGCCATGTTCGGCGGCGCCGTCTTCCTCGGCCAGTACTTCCAGACCGGCCGCGGCTACTCGCCGATCCAGTCCGGACTGCTCACCGTCCCGCTGATGTTCGGCGTGCTGCTCTCCTCCACGATCGCGGGCCGGCTCGTCTCCCGTACCGGCAAGGTCAAACCGTTCATCCTCACCGGTGTCATCGTCCTCACCCTCGGCTTCCTCGCGCTGTCGACCATCGACCACACGACGAACCTGGTCTTCGTGGGGGCGGGCATGTTCGCGGTCGGCGCCGGGGTCGGCATGTCGATGCAGAACCTCGTGCTGGTCCTCCAGAACACCGTCCCGCTCAGGGAACTCGGCGCGGCCAGCGGTGCGATCACCTTCTTCCGGTCGCTCGGCGGCACCATGGGCGTCTCCGTGCTCGGCGCGGTACTCGCCGCCCAGGTCACCACGGAGATCACGGACGGGCTGAAGAAGCTCGGCATCGATCCGGCCGCCTCCTCCTCCGGCGGCTCCACGCTCAACCTGAAGGCGATGCCGCCGCAGATCCAGGAGGTGGTCCGCGCGGCCTACGGAGACGCGACCGGCCACATCTTCCTCATCGCCGCGTGCATCGCGGTCGTCGGTGTGCCGGCGGCATGCTTCCTGACCCCGACGAAGCTCCGCGACAGCGTGGACCTCTGACGGGCAGCCGGGGCTCTTCGCGTCCCGTGCCCGCACCCCGATCCGGTGCGGGCACGGGGCGCGTCCGCACCCGGGAGACTGCGGTAATGTGACCGGCACCCCCGCACAGGGGAACCGTCCCCACACGGGGGACCGTCCCCGCACGGGGACCGGACCGAGGAGGTGAGCCCCCATCAACGCTGCGTCAGGCTGGGTGCTCACCCCGTACGGTCGCGACGTCCACCGGACGTGAGCGAACGCGGAGCGCCCATCGGCTCCCGAAAGGCTCCGCCATGTCGGTACTTCCCCCTCCGCTCTCCCGTTCCACGATCGTCACCGCGCTCCGCTCCGCCGGCTGTGTCTTCGCCGAGGACGAAGCGGAACTGATCCTCTCCACCGCCGCTTCCCCGGCCGAGGCCGCCGCCATGGTCCGGCGCCGCGCCGAGGGGCTGCCCCTCGAACACGTCCTCGGCTGGGCCGGGTTCCACGGTCTGCGGGTCGCCGTCGACCCCGGCGTCTTCGTACCCCGCCGCCGCAGCGAGTTCCTCGTCGACCAGGCCGCCGCCACCCTCGGGGACACCTGGCACGGCGCGGCGAACCACACCGCGCGGGTCCCCCTCGTCGTCGACCTCTGCTGCGGCTCCGGTGCCCTCGGCGCCGCCCTCGCCCAGGTCCTCGGGCGGGTGGAACTGCACGCCTGCGACGTCGAACCGGCGGCGGTACGGTGCGCCCGGCGCAACCTCGACGGCGTCGGCCAGGTCCACGAGGGCGACCTCTTCGCCGCGCTGCCCGCCGGGCTGCGCGGCCGGGTCGACGTACTCCTCGCCAACGTCCCGTACGTGCCCACCGGCGACGTGGCGTTGCTGCCGTCCGAGGCCCGCGACCACGAACCGCTCGTCGCCCTCGACGGGGGCGACGACGGCCTGGACGTGATGCGCCGCGTGGTCGCCGCCGCCCCCGAGTGGCTCGCGCCGGGCGGCAGCCTTCTCATGGAGACCAGCGAACGCCAGGCGGACACCGCGCTCGCCACCGTCCGCGGCGGCGGTCTCGCCGCACGGATCGCGACCTCCGACGAGCTCTGGGCCACCGTCCTCATCGGCACCCGGCCGCGCTGAAGGGCCCGGATCCGCTGAAGGGCCCGGATCCGCTCAAGGGCCCGGATCCGCTGAAGGGCCCGGGCTCGCAGGCGCTGGTCCTCAGGCGGACGTCCGTGTCGGATTCTCGCCAGCAGGGGGGCGGCGAGCGGTGTTTGACTGCGTGCATGAGCCCCGCACAGCCGAACCACGCCCGCCTCTTCCGCTCCCTGCACACCCCGACTGAACCTCTCGCGCTCGCCAACGCCTGGGACGTCGCGAGCGCCCGCGTCATCGAGGCCGCAGGTGCCTCCGCGATCGCCACGACCAGTGCCGGCGCCGCCTGGTCCCTGGGGTCGCCGGACGGCGACGTCCTCACCCGGGACCGGGCGCTGGAACTGATCGGCCGCATCGTCACCGCCGTCGCGGTCCCGGTCACCGCCGACATCGAGGGCGGATACGGCACGGACGCCGCCGGTGTCGCCGAGACCGTCGCCGGAGTGCTCGCGGCCGGCGCCGTCGGCGTCAACATCGAGGACGGCACCCGACCGCCGGCAGAACTCGCGACACGGCTGGCCGCCGCCCGGCGGACCGCCGACCGGGCCGGCGCGGACCTGTTCCTCAACGCCCGTGTCGATACCTTCCTCCTCGGGATCGGCGACCCGGACACCCGGCTGAAGGAAACCCTGGCCCGGGCGCGGACGTACGTCGACGCGGGCGCGGACGGCATCTTCGTCCCCGGCGTCACCGACACCGCCACCATCGCCGCGCTGGCCCGGGACATCGCCGTACCGCTGAACATCATGGCCGGTCCCGGCGCCCCGACGGTCGCCGAACTCGGCACCCTCGGCGTGGCCCGCGTCAGCCTCGGACCGGGCGTGGCACAGGTCGCCTACGCCGCCGCCCGCCGCACCGCGCAGGAGCTCCTCGGCACCGGCGCCTACCACTCGCTCGCCGGAGGCATGGCCTTCCCGGACCTCGACGCGCTGTTCTCCGCACCCCACTGACCCCGGACGGGCCGGGAGGTGCGGCCCGGCAGCCGTCGGCCCCCACGGTCAGCCCCCAGCTCCACGAGCCCCGGCGCCTCTGGCCACGGGGCGGTGCCCCGGCGCGCACCCCGCCGCCGCAGCGGGATCGCGACCGTCCCCCCGCCCCCGGGACGAACTCCCCGGCACAGGGCTACGCTCGAACCCCCACCACACGCGGGGTACGCGGGGCAGGAGAGCACGGTATGACGACGCCGGTACCGGTTCCGGGGCGCAGGAGCAGCACGTTCAGCAGGCTGTTGCGCCACGGCTTCACGGACCCCTCGGGCGCTGAGCGGCTGCTGCAGCTGCCCGCGCTCACGGCCGTACGGTCCGACCCGGTCCTCGTGGAGGCGCTCGGCGCCTCCGCCGACCCGGACCTGGCGCTGCGGGGCCTCGTACGGATCGTCGAGGCGCAGCCGGAGGACGAGCAGCGGCTGCTGCTCGACACCCTGGTGACCGCGAAGCCGCTCCGGGACCGACTGCTCGGTGTCCTCGGCGCCTCCGAGGCCCTCGGCGACCACCTCGCCCGCCACCCGGACGACTGGAAACAACTGGTCACCTACGAGGCGGCCGACCTGCACCCCGGGGTGCCCGAGTTCGAGCGCTGCCTCGCCGAGGCCACGGACCCCGACTCGCTGCGCGTCGGCTACCGCCGCTGCCTGCTGGCCATAGCGGCCAGGGACGTCTGCGGCACCACCGACCTCGCCCAGACCGCCGCCGAGCTGGCCGACCTCGCGACGGCGACCCTGCGGGCCGCGCTCGCCATCGCCCGTACCGCGAACCCGCAGGACGCGGCGGTCTGCCGCCTCGCCGTCGTCGCGATGGGCAAGTGCGGCGGCCACGAGCTGAACTACGTCTCCGACGTCGACGTCATCTTCGTCGGCGAGCCCGTCGACGCGGGCGCCACCGCGGAGAACGAGACGGCGGCGATGCGGGCGGCCGGCCGGCTCGCCTCCCACATGATGCGGATCTGCTCCGACACCACCGTCGAGGGAACCATCTGGCCCGTCGACGCCAACCTCCGGCCCGAGGGCCGCAACGGCCCCCTGGTGCGCACCCTCTCCTCGCACCTCGCCTACTACCAGCGCTGGGCCAAGACCTGGGAGTTCCAGGCGCTGCTCAAGGCCCGCCCGGTGGCCGGCGACCCCGAGCTCGGGGCCGCGTACGTGGAGGCCGTCGCCCCCCTCGTGTGGCACGCCGCCGACCGGGAGAACTTCGTCCCGGACGTGCAGAAGATGCGCCGCCGCGTCGTCGACAACATCCCGGCCGACCGGGTCGACCGGGAACTGAAGCTCGGCCCCGGCGGACTGCGCGACGTCGAGTTCGCCGTGCAACTGCTCCAGCTGGTGCACGGCCGCAGCGACGCCACCCTGCACAGCGGCACCACCCTGGAGGCGCTGCGGGCGCTCGCCGAGGGCGGTTACGTGGGCCGCGCGGACGCCGCCCAGCTCGACGACGCGTACCGCTTCCTGCGCCTCATGGAGCACCGCATCCAGCTCTACCGGCTGCGCCGCACCCACCTCGTCCCCGAGGCCGAGGCCGACCTGCGGCGCCTCGGCCGCTCGCTGGGACTGCGCACCGACCCGGTGACCGAGCTGAACCGGGCGTGGAAACGGCACGCCTCGGTCGTCCGCAAGCTGCACGAGAAGCTCTTCTACCGGCCACTGCTCGACGCCGTCGCCCAGCTCGCGCCCGGCGAGAGCCGCCTCTCCGCCAAGGCGGCGGGCACCCGCCTCGAAGCCCTCGGGTACGCCGACCCGGCCGCCGCGCTCCGGCACCTGGAGGCCCTGTCGTCCGGGGTCTCCCGCAAGGCGGCGATCCAGCGGACCCTGCTGCCGGTGCTGCTCGGCTGGTTCGCCGACTCCGCCGACCCGGACGCCGGACTCCTCGGCTTCCGCCAGGTCTCCGACGCGCTGGGCCGCACCCCCTGGTACCTGCGGCTGCTCCGCGACGAGGGCGCGGCGGCCGAGAACCTCGCCCGGGTGCTCTCCGCCGGGCGGCTCGCCCCGGACCTGCTGATGCGGGCGCCGGAGGCCGTCGCCATCCTCGGCGACCCCGGGGGCCTCGCCCCACGCAGCCGGGAGAACCTGGACCAGGAGGTGCTGGCCGCCGTCGGCCGGGCGCCCGACGCGGAGTCCGCGGTCGCCGTCGTACGCGGCGTGCGCCGGCGCGAACTCTTCCGTACGACGGCCGCGGACCTCATCGGCAGCTACGGCACCGAGGAGAACCCCGCCGAGCCCGACCACGGCGCCCTCGCCGACCGGATCGGCTCCGCCGTCACCGACCTCAACGCCGCCACCCTGGCCGGCGCCCTGCGCGCCGCCGTCCGCGCGCAGTGGGGCGACACGCTGCCGACCCGCTTCGCCGTCATCGGCATGGGCCGCTTCGGCGGGCACGAGCTCGGTTACGGCTCCGACGCGGACGTGCTCTTCGTGCACGCCCCCCGCGAGGGGGTGAGCGACGAGGAGGCGGCCCGCGCCGCCAACACGGTCATCGCCGAGATGCGCAGGCTCCTCCAGCTGCCCACCGCCGACCCGCCGCTGCTCATCGACGCCGACCTGCGGCCCGAGGGCAAGAGCGGCCCGATGGTCCGCTCCCTCAAGTCGTACGAGGCGTACTACCGCCGCTGGTCGCTCGTCTGGGAGAGCCAGGCCCTGCTCCGCGCCGAACCGGTGGCGGGCGACGAGGACCTCGGACGCGCCTTCATCGAGCTGATCGACCCGTTCCGCTACCCGGCGGAGGGGCTCGGTGACGACGCGGTGCGCGAGATCCGCCGGCTCAAGGCCCGGATGGAGTCCGAACGCCTGCCGCGCGGCGCGGACCCCACCCTCCACACCAAGCTCGGCCGGGGCGGCCTCAGCGACGTGGAGTGGACCGTGCAGCTGATGCAGATGCAGCACGGCCGGGCCGAGCCCGGTCTCCGTACGACCCGGACGCGCGAGGCACTGGCCGCGTGCGGCGCGGCCGGTCTGATCCCGGCCGAGGAAGTGAGCATCCTGGACGAGGCGTGGGTGCTGGCCACCCGGGTCCGCAACGCCGTGATGCTGGTGCGCGGACGCCCGGGGGACACCTTCCCGTCCGCACCCCGCGAGCTCGCCGCGGTAGGCCGCTACCTCGGCTACGAACCGAGTACCGCGGGGACCATGCTCGACGACTACCGGCGCATCACCCGCCGGGCGCGCGCGGTGGTGGACGAGCGGTTCTACGGGGCGTGAGCGCGGGCCTCCGGCGGGCGTCCCGAAGGCGTCCGCGGGCGTTCTGCAGGCGTCCTGAAGGCGTCCCGCGGGCGTTCGAGGAGCACGAGGGCGCGCGGCCCGGGGCAGGGCGCGCGTGACCGGCCCCGCAGGCCCCTCAGCGCGTCCCGGACGCGCCCCGCGCCTCAGCCGCCGGTTCCGTCGCCGCGGAAGCGGCCGGAGGCCCGGGCACGGGCGCCGGGGCGCCGGCCTTCCCCGCCCGGTAGGAGGACCACCGCGCGGCACGGCTCACCGCGCCCGCGCCCCGGGCCGTACCGAGCCCCACGAGCCGGGTCCGCAGGGGCGTCCGGGGCGGCTCCACCCGGCGCGGCAGGCGGTACGGAAGCGTGCCGTAGACGAGGGTCGCGACGGCGAAGCCGAAGCTCAGGCAGACCACGCCACCCACGGCGTCCAGCCAGAAGTGGTTGGCGGTCGCCACGATCACCGTGAGGGTGGCGACCGGGTAGAGCAGCCCCAGCACGCGGACCCACGGCACCGAGGCGAGGGCGAAGATCGTCAGCCCGCACCAGAGCGACCAGCCGATGTGCATCGACGGCATCGCCGCGTACTGGTTCGACATGTTCTTGAGGTTGCCCGAGGCCATCGAGCCCCAGGTGTGGTGCACCAGCACCGTGTCGACGAAGTGGCCGCCGTTCATGAGACGGGGTGGTGCCAGCGGGACCAGGTAATAGCCGAGCAGCGCGACGCCCGTGGTCGCGAAGAGCACCAGTCTGGTCGCGGCGTAACGGCCCGGGTGACGGCGGAACAGCCACACCAGCACGGCGATGGTGACGATGAAGTGCAGTGTCGCGTAGTAGTAGTTCATCGACACGATGAGCCATGTCACCGAGTTCACGGCGTGATTGACGCTGTGTTCGAAGCCGGCGCCGAGCGAGTTCTCGAAGGACCAGACCCGGTCGGCGTTCCGCAGCGCGGCCGACCGCTGTTCCGGGACGGCGTTGCGCACCAGCGAGTAGAGCCAGTAACTGACCCCGATCAGAAGGATTTCGAACCACAGGCGTGGCCGGCGCGGTGACCGCGTCGTGCGCAGTCGCGCCGTCAGGCCTTTCCTGCCGTTTCCGTCCGTGCTG
The DNA here is from genome assembly GCF_042957125.1 of Streptomyces sp. NPDC008125. NCBI lineage: Bacteria > Bacillati > Actinomycetota > Actinomycetes > Kitasatosporales > Streptomycetaceae > Streptomyces > Streptomyces sp. NPDC008125. The sequence goes on along the minus strand of NZ_JBIBHR010000010.1, from coordinate 258,888 downwards.
TCCGTCATGTCCTTGGTGGGTGACGGACAGGCCACCGACGGGCCTTCCTGTGTACTCACCTGAGAATCACCCATGGGCACAGAGTCTGCCAGATACGCCCCCCACCGCCCGATCATCCTCCGGTCGGGTTCCGGTCGCACGTCCTGCACCTTGCGGACGAGGGTGCCATCATCGGGAGAGGTGTCAGGAGGGGCCCGGCCCCGCCGCGGTCGAACCGCGGACGACGAGCTCGGGCATGAAGACGAACTCGCTGTGCGGGGCAGGCGTACCGCCGATCTCCTCCAGCAACGTCCGTACGGCGGCCTGGCCCATGGCGGTCACCGGCTGCCGGATGGTGGTCAGCGGCGGATCCGTGAAGGCTATGAGCGGCGAATCGTCGTAACCGACCACCGAGAGGTCGCGCGGCACCTGCCGCGAGAGGCGGCGGGCCGCCCGGATCGCGCCCAGCGCCATCATGTCGCTCGCGCAGACGACCGCGGTGCACCCGCGCTCCATCAGTGCCGTGGCCGCCGCCTGGCCGCCCTCCAGGGTGTACAGGGAGTGCTGCACCAGCTCCTCGACCTGCTCCTCGCTCAGGCCGAGCTGCTCCCGCATCGTCGCGTGGAAGCCCTCGATCTTGCGGAGCACCGGCACGAAGCGCTTGGGGCCGACCGCGAGGCCGATCCGGGTGTGGCCGAGCGACACCAGGTGTGTCACCGCCAGCCGCATCGCCGCCCGGTCGTCCGGCGAGATGAACGGCGCCCGGACCTTCGAGGAGAATCCGTTGACGAGCACGTACGGGACGCCCTGCGCCCGCAACTGCTCGTAACGCCCCATGTCGGCCGAGGTGTCGGCGTGCAGCCCGGAGACGAAGATGATGCCCGAGACGCCCCGGTCGACGAGCATCTCGGTGAGCTCGTCCTCGGTGGAGCCGCCGGGGGTCTGGGTCGCCAGCACCGGGGTGTACCCCTGGCGGGTCAGCGCCTGACCGATCACCTGGGCCAGCGCCGGGAAGATCGGGTTCTCCAGCTCCGGCGTGATCAGGCCGACCAGGCCGGCGCTGCGCCGGCGCAGGCGGACGGGGCGTTCGTACCCGAGGACGTCGAGTGCCGCGAGGACGGATTCGCGGGTGGCCGCCGCTACACCGGGCTTGCCGTTCAGGACCCGGCTGACCGTCGCTTCGCTGACCCCCGCCTGAGTTGCGATATCGGCAAGCCGTGCGGTCATGAAAGGGGACTGTACCGGGCGTCTCCCGGATTGCCCACAGGGCCCGGGTTCAAGCCGCTCGCGGTGCTTCCGGCGCGGATACCGACGTCGCCACGGGGTGGCCCCGGCAATATCTTGCAAGGTCTTGCGGTCACCCCTGCGCCCCTTGCAGTCGGATCGTCACACCAACCCGACCCCGTGTGTGGCCTGCGGCAGCAGGGGTATGCAGTCCGCGTCAAGCATCACGACGGCAACCTTGAGGACACGCGCATGTAACGATCGCCGCGTCTTGCAGAAAAGTTCCGCAAGCTCTTTCGGACTTCTTTCATCCTTGTTACGTTCCTGGTCGACCCGGCGCCGCGACGGAGCGGTACGGCAGTTGAAGGAGTTCACATGCGACGTGGCATAACGGCCACCGTCCTGGTCGCGGCCCTGGCGCTCGCGGCGACCGCGTGCGGCAGCGACGACAAGTCCGGCAGCGGCAGCAAGAGCTCGGGCGAGCTCTCCGGCACCGTCACCTGGTGGGACACCTCCAGCGTCGGCAGTGAGGACAAGGTCTTCAAGAAGATCGCCGAAGGCTTTGAGAAGCTGCACCCCGAGGTCGACGTCAAGTACGTCAACGTGCCCTTCGGTGACGCGCAGAACAAGTTCAAGAACGCGGCCCAGGCCGGCACCGGCGCCCCCGACGTGATCCGCTCCGAGGTCGCCTGGACCCCGGACTTCGCTAACCTCGGCTACCTCGCCCCGCTGGACGGCACCCCGGCCCTCCGGGACCAGGGCGACTTCCTCAAGCAGGCCGTCGCGTCGACCAAGTACGACGGCAAGACGTACGCCGTGCCGCAGGTCATCGACTCCATGGGCATCTTCTACAACAAGGCCATGTTCGCTAAGGCCGGTGTCAAGGTCCCGACCACGATCGCCGAGCTGAAGACCGCCTCCGCCGCCATCAAGGAGAAGACCGGCAAGACCGGCCTCTACCTCCGTGGCGACGACGCGTACTACTTCCTCTCCTTCCTGTACGGCGAGGGCGGCGACCTGGTCGACGCCGACAGCAAGACCGTCAGGATCGACGACCCCGAGGCCGTCAAGGCGTTCAAGGTCGTCAAGGACCTGGTCGACTCCGGTGCCGCCAAGACGGACGCCACGGACGGCTGGGACAACATGATGCAGTCGTTCAAGTCCGGCGACGTCGCCATGATGATCAACGGCCCGTGGGCCGTGGCCGACACGCTGACCGGTGACCAGTTCAAGGACGCCGCCAACCTCGGCATCACCAGCGTCCCGGCGGGCTCCGTCGCCCAGGGTGCCCCGCAGGGTGGTCACAACCTCGCGGTGTACGCGGGCTCGAAGAACCTCGACGCCTCCTACGCCTTCGTCGACTACATGACCTCCGTCGACGCCCAGGCCACGGCCGCCGGTGAGCTGAACCTGCTCCCGACCCGCACCTCGGCGTACGCCCGCAAGGAAGCCGTCGACAGCGAGATCGTGAACTTCTTCAAGCCGGTCGTCGAGACCTCCGTCGAGCGCCCGTGGATCCCCGAGGGCGGCAGCCTCTTCGCCCCGCTGGTCACGCAGTACACCGAGGTCCTCACCGGCCAGACCACTCCGGAGAAGGCCGCGAAGGACAGCGGCGACGCGTACCGCAAGCTCCTCAAGGGCTGGAAGTAACAGGAAGGTTGGCCGACTGATGGCTGTCCACACCAGCCAGTCGGTGGCAAAGGCCGCGGGCGACGACGTCGCCCGCGGCCGGAGCCGCGCTACTGGCACCCCGACGCCGGGCAAGCTCCGGCGCTCTCTGTCCACGCACTGGTACGCCTGGGTCATGGTGGCCCCGGTGGTGCTCGTCATCGGCGTGATCATCGGCTATCCGCTGGTCCGCGGCGTCTGGCTGTCGCTGACCGACGCCAACGAGCGCAACGTGGCGCGTTCCATCGGCGTCAACGAGATCCCCGCGACCTACAAGTTCGTCGGCCTGGACAACTACAAGGACGCGCTCACCGGCGGCGAGTTCATGTCCACGCTCGGCTGGACACTGGTGTGGACGATCGCCTGCGTGAGCATCACGTTCTGCCTCGGCATGGCGCTCGCCAACATCCTGAACCGGCGCATCGTCGGCCGCTCCGCCTACCGCATGGCCCTGATCCTTCCCTGGGCCGTGCCCGGTTTCGTTTCCGTCTTCGCCTGGCGCTTCCTCTTCAACGACGAGCGCGGCATCCTCAACGCGATGCTCGGCGGTGTCGGCATCGACGGCGTCCCCTGGCTGAACGACCCCACCTGGGCGAAGTTCTCCGTGATCGCCGTCAACGTCTGGCTCGGCGTCCCCTTCATGATGGTCGCCCTGCTCGGCGGTCTGCAGTCCATACCCGCGGAGCAGTACGAAGCGGCCGAGATGGACGGCGCCACCGCCTGGCAGCGTTTCCGGCACATCACCGTGCCGGGGCTCGCTCCGGTCTCCACGACGGTGGTCCTGCTCTCCACGATCTGGACCTTCAACATGTTCCCGGTGATCTTCCTGCTCACGCGGGGCGGCCCCGGTGAGTCGACCCAGATCCTCGTCACCCAGGCGTACAAGTTCTCCTTCGAGATCAGCCCGCGCGACTTCGCACAGTCCTCCACCTGGGGCGTGCTGATCCTCGTCCTCCTCATGATCTTCGCCGCGGTCTACCGGCGAGTGCTCCGCAAGCAGGGAGATGTCTGGTGACCACCCTCACCCCCACCCGAGGGCGCCGGGCAGCGCGCACCCCGCGCCTGCGCGGGCAGCGTTCTCCGCTCGCCTCCGTGGCGCTGCACGTCACGCTGATCATCACTTCGGTGATCGCGGTCTTCCCGGTGCTCTGGGTCCTGCTGACCTCGCTGAAGCCGGCCAAGTACGCGACGACGACGGACTTCTTCAAGGAGACGACGTTCGTCAACTACACCAACCTGATCAAGGACACCGAGTTCGTCACCTGGTTCGGCAACTCGGTGCTGGTCGCGGGTCTCTCCACGGTCCTCGGCGTCTTCGTCTCCGCCACCACCGGCTACGCGGTCAGCCGCTTCCGCTTCCCCGGCAAGCGCGGCCTGATGTGGACCCTGCTGATCACGCAGATGTTCCCGGTCGCCGTGCTGATCGTGCCGATCTACAACATCATGGCGACCCTCGGACTGCTCAACCAGCCCGCCGGCCTCGTGATCACCTACCTCACCATCTCGGTGCCGTTCTGCGCCTGGATGATGAAGGGCTTCTTCGACACGATCCCGCGCGAGATCGACGAGTCCGGGCAGGTCGACGGCCTCACCCCGTTCGGCACGTTCTGGCGACTCGTCCTGCCGCTGGCCAAGCCCGGCCTCGCGGTCACCGCGTTCTACTCCTTCATCACCGCCTGGGGAGAGGTCGCGTACGCCTCCGCGTTCATGGTCGGTGACGAGAACCTCACGCTCGCCGGCGGACTGCAGAAGTTCGTCAACCAGTACGGAGCCCAGTGGGGCCCCATGACCGCCGCGTCGGTCCTCATCGCCATCCCGGCGGCCCTGGTCTTCCTGTTCGCGCAGAAGCACCTGGTCACCGGAATGTCGGCCGGAGCAGTCAAGGGCTGACCGGAGGCGGTGCCCGACCCTGACCCGCGGACACCGCCGAACCGTCACCCACCCCCACGCGTCACCGCATTCGTCACGGCGGCGCCGGACCCCCCGACCGGGACCCCGGTGCCGCTCCCCACCCAGACACCCCAGGGACGACATGACCCAGCACCTCGCTGCCCCCTCCACCGGCACGTCCGACGACGCCCCGGACAACCGCACCGGCTGGTGGCAGGATGCGGTGATCTACCAGGTCTATCCACGGAGCTTCGCCGACGGCAACGGTGACGGCATGGGCGACCTCGCGGGCGTCACCGCACGGCTCCCGTACCTCCGGGACCTCGGCGTCGACGCCGTCTGGCTGAGCCCCTTCTACGCCTCCCCCCAGGCCGACGCCGGTTACGACGTCGCCGACTACCGGGCCATCGACCCGATGTTCGGCAACCTCCTCGACGCCGACGCCCTCATCCGCGAGGCCCACGCCCTGGGCCTGCGCATCATCGTCGACCTGGTCCCCAACCACTCCTCCGACCAGCACGAGTGGTTCAAGCGCGCGCTGGCCGAGGGCCCCGGCTCCGCCCTGCGCGAGCGCTACCACTTCCGCGCGGGCAAGGGCGAGAGGGGCGAACTCCCGCCGAACGACTGGGAGTCCATCTTCGGCGGCCCGGCGTGGACCCGGACCACGAACGCGGACGGCACCCCCGGCGAGTGGTACCTCCACCTCTTCGCGCCCGAGCAGCCCGACTTCAACTGGGAGCACCCGGCCGTCGCCGACGAGTTCCGCTCGATCCTGCGCTTCTGGCTCGACATGGGCGTCGACGGCTTCCGCGTGGACGTCGCGCACGGCCTGGTCAAGGCCGAGGGCCTGCCCGACCTCGGCTCGCACGACCAGCTCAAGCTGCTCGGCAACGACGTCATGCCGTTCTTCGACCAGGACGGCGTGCACGCCATCTACCGCAGCTGGCGCACCATCCTCGACGAGTACCCGGGCGAGCGCATCGCCGTCGCCGAGGCGTGGACCCCGACCGTCGAGCGCACCGCCAACTACGTGCGCCCCGACGAGATGCACCAGGCCTTCAACTTCCAGTACCTGTCGACCGACTGGGACGCCGACGCGCTGCGTACCGTCATCGACTCCTCGCTCGCCGCGATGCGTCCGGTCGGCGCCCCCACCACCTGGGTGCTCTCCAACCACGACGTCACCCGGCACGCCACCCGCTTCGCCAACGAGCCGGGCCTGGGCACCCAGATCCGCACCCCCGGCGACCGGGAGACGGGCCTGCGCCGCGCCCGCGCCGCGACCCTGCTGATGCTGGCGCTGCCCGGCTCCGCCTACGTCTACCAGGGCGAGGAGCTCGGCCTGCCGGACGTCACCGACCTGCCCGACGAGGCCCGCCAGGACCCGTCGTTCTTCCGCGCCGACGGCCAGGACGGCTACCGCGACGGCTGCCGCGTCCCGATCCCGTGGACCCGCGAGGGCAGCAGCTACGGCTTCGGCGACGGCGGCAGCTGGCTCCCGCAGCCCGAGGGCTGGGGCGAGCTGTCCATCGAGGCGCAGACCGGCGTGGAGGGCTCCACCCTGGAGCTGTACCGCTCCGCCATCGCGGCCCGCCGCGACCTCCCGGGCCTCGGCGCCGGTACGGACGTGGAGTGGCTGGACGGCTCCGAGGGCGTCCTCGCCTTCGCCCGCCCCGGTTTCGTCTGCACCGTCAACACGACCGGCGCCCCGGTGCGAATCCCCGCGCCCGGCACGGTGCTGCTCTCCAGCGCCCCGGTCACCGTCGAGGGCGGCTCGGCCGAGGTCCCCGCCGACACCACGGTGTGGTGGACGGTGTGACCGTCCCCGCACCCCGGACGGGCTCGGCGCTGCGGCTCTCCGACATCGCCGGGCAGGCCGCGGTCAGCGAGGCCACCGTCAGCCGGGTGCTCAATGGCAAACCGGGCGTCGCCGACAGCACCCGGCAGCGGGTGCTGGCGGCGCTGGACATCCTCGGCTACGAACGTCCCGTGCGGCTGCGCCGGCGGAGCGCCGGGCTGATCGGGTTGATGACACCTGAACTCGTCAACCCGATCTTCCCGGCCTTCGCGCAGTCGGTCGAGCAGGTCCTGGCCGGGCACGGCTACACCCCGGTGCTCTGTACCCAGCTGCCGGGCGGCGCCACCGAGGACGAGCTCGTCGAACAGCTCGTCGAGCGGGGCGTCGACGGCATCGTGTTCCTGTCCGGGCTGCACGCCGACCTGTCGGCCGACCCGTCGAGGTACGCCGAACTCTCCGAGCGCGGCGTCCCCTTCGTCCTGATCAACGGGTACAACGAGCGCATCAGCGCCCCGTTCGTCTCGCCGGACGACGCCGCCGCCGTCCGGATGGCCGTCGGCCACCTCGCGGCCCTGGGGCACCGACGGATCGGCCTGGCGGTCGGGCCGCAGCGCTACGTGCCCTCCCGCCGCAAGCGGGACGGGTTCCTCGACGCGGCGGTCCGCACCCTGGGGATGACCCGCGACGAGGCCGAACTCCTGGTCTGCTCCACGCTGTTCGGCGTGGAGGGCGGCCAGGTGGCGGCCGGTGCGCTGCTCGACCAGGGGTGCACGGGCATCGTCTGCGGCAGCGACCTGATGGCGCTGGGCGTGGTGCGCGCGGCCCGGGGGAGGGGCCTGGAGGTCCCGCGCGACGTCTCCGTGGTCGGCTTCGACGACTCGCAGCTGATCGCCTTCACCGACCCGCCGCTGACCACCGTGCGCCAGCCGGTGCAGGCGATGGCCGCCGCCGCGGTGGGGGCGCTGCTGGAGGAGATCGCCGGAAGTCCCGTGCAGCGCACGGAGTACGTGTTCCAGCCGGAGCTGGTCGTGCGCGGTTCGACCGCGGCGCTGCGCGCGGCGCGGGCGGTACGGGTGGTACGGGGGGCATGAACGGGCGGCGCGCGGCCGGAGGGGGGTCGCGTGCCGCACGGGGGCCCTGTGCCCCCGGTACGAAGGTGCGGCGCGGCGCGGACCCGGTGCGGGTCCTGCGAACGCCGAGGAGAGGCGCCGGGAATCGGCCCAGGTCCGGGCCGGCGGGGAGTGTGACTCCCGGCGCCTCTCATCCGCGTCGACCGGCCCGGCCGGCCGGGCGCGTGGGGCCCGGCGCCTGAGCGCGGACCCCCGGCCGGCCGGACCGGAGTCACCAAGAACGTAACAGGCTCGCAATATCTTGCGTAAGTCCTTGCAGGCAGAAAAATGCAGCGTTTCACGGATGTGAGCGGGTCATGTCCAAAGGGTTGACCGCGGCCTGGCGGGCTCGTACGGTCTGCGCTGCGACTGGGTTTCCAGTCTTGCTGCAAGAACATTCAAGCCTTCCGGCACGGCGCGTTGTCACGTGAGGCTGCTCGGTCACCCGCGTTTCCCCCACAGCAGGAGGAAGAACATGGCACGCAGACCGTTGTCCGCCGCGCTCGCCCTCGCGGCCGGAGTCGCCGCGCTGGTCGTCCCCGCAGGCGTCGGAGCCGGTACCGCCCAGGCGGCCGCGCCGGGAACCAAGGACGTCACCGCCGTCCTGTTCGAGTGGAAGTTCGCCTCCGTGGCGCAGGCGTGCACCAGCACCCTCGGTCCGGCCGGCTACGGCTTCGTCCAGGTCTCCCCGCCGATGGAGCACATCCAGGGCGGCCAGTGGTGGACCTCCTACCAGCCGGTCAGCTACAAGATCGCCGGCCGGCTCGGCGACCGGACCGCCTTCGCGAACATGGTCGCCACCTGCCACAACGCCGGGGTGAAGGTCGTCGCCGACACCGTCATCAACCACATGTCGGCGGGCTCGGGCACCGGCACCGGCGGGTCCTCGTACACGAAGTACGACTACCCGGGCCTCTACTCGGTCAACGACATGAACGACTGCCAGGCGCAGATCAGCAACTACGGCAACCGCGCCAACGTCCAGAACTGCGAACTCGTGGGCCTCGCCGACCTGGACACCGGTGAGGAGTACGTACGCGGCAAGATCGCCGGGTACATGAACGATCTGCTCTCCCTCGGCGTCGACGGGTTCCGGATCGACGCGGCCAAGCACATGCCGGCCGCCGACCTCGCCAACATCAAGTCCCGGCTGAGCAACCCCGGCGTGTACTGGAAGCAGGAGGCCATCTACGGGGCCGGCGAGGCCGTCCAGCCCTCCGAGTACACCGGCACCGGGGACGTCCAGGAGTTCCGCTATGCCCGCGGCCTCAAGCAGACCTTCCTCAACGAGAACCTCGCCAACCTGAAGAACTACGGCGAGGGCTGGGGCTTCATGTCCTCCGCCCAGTCGGCGGTCTTCGTCGACAACCACGACACCGAGCGCGGCGGCGACACCCTCAACTACAAGGCGGGCGCCTCCTACACGCTGGCCAACGTCTTCATGCTGGCCTACCCGTACGGCTCCCCGGACGTGCACTCCGGCTACGAGTTCAGCGACGTCGACGCCGGACCGCCCAACGGCGGGCAGGTGAACGCCTGTTACACCGACGGCTGGAAGTGCCAGCACGCCTGGCCGCAGATCTCCTCGATGGTGGCCTTCCGCAACACCGCCCGCGGCGAGGCCGTCACCAACTGGTGGGACAACGGCGCCGACCAGATAGCCTTCGGCCGCGGCGCCAAGGCGTACGTCGCGATCAACCACGAGACTTCCTCGCTGACCCGGACCTTCCAGACCGGGCTGCCCGCCGGCTCCTACTGCGACGTGCAGACCGGCAACGCCGTGACGGTCAACTCCAGCGGCCAGTTCACCGCCACCCTCGGCGCCGACACCGCCCTCGCCCTGCACGTCAACGCCCGCACCTGCACCGGTACGGGCACCGGGCCCGGCACGGACCCCGGCACGGGCACCACCGCCTCCGGGGCGGCCTTCGGCGTCAACGCCACCACCAGCCTCGGCCAGAACATCTACGTCACCGGCAACCAGCCGGCCCTCGGCAACTGGGACCCGAACAGCGCCCTGAAGCTCGACCCGGCCACCTACCCCGTCTGGAAGCTCGACGTGGCCCTGCCCGCCGGCACCTCCTTCCAGTACAAGTACCTCCGCAAGGACGCCGCCGGGAACGTCACCTGGGAGAGCGGCGCCAACCGCACCGCCACCGTGCCCGCCACCGGAAAGACCGCGCTGACCAGCGACGTCTGGCGCAGCTGAACGACCTGGGGCGGGCCGGGAGTGCGTTTCTACGCCTCCCGGCCCGCCCCTTTCCGTGCCGCCCCCGCCGGGCCGGCCGTACCACCCCACCACCGTCCGAGGAGAGCCCTCCGTGTCCCGAACCACCCTCCGCCGGGGAGCCGTCGCCGCGCTGTGCGCCGCGCTGCTGCCCGTCGTACCGGCGGCGACAGCGTCCGCCGCGACCAGACCACCGTCCCCGCCCTCGGACGCGTCCCTCGCCAAGGAGTCGTCCCGCCAGGACCTCACCCGCGAGCAGTTCTACTTCGTCATGCCCGACCGGTTCGCCAACGGCGACACCTCCAACGACAGGGGCGGCCTGACCGGCTCCCGCCCGGAGACCGGGTACGACCCCACGGACAAGGGCTTCTACCAGGGCGGCGACCTCAAGGGGCTCACCAACCGGCTCGACTACATCAAGGGCCTCGGCACCACCGCGATCTGGCTCGCCCCGATCTTCAAGAACCGCCCGGTGCAGGGCACCGGAGCCGACGCCTCGGCCGGCTACCACGGTTACTGGATCACCGACTTCACCCAGGTCGACCCCCACTTCGGCACCAACGCCGACCTGGAGAAGCTGATCGACAAGGCCCACGGCAAGGGCATGAAGGTCTTCTTCGACGTCATCGCCAACCACACGGCCGACACCGTCGACTACACCGAGAAGACCTACGGCTACCGGCCGAAGGGCGCCTACCCGTACCTCGACACCGAGGGCCGCCCCTTCGACGACAGCGACGGCATGGCGAAGGTGGACGCGGACTCCTTCCCGTACACCCCGAAGGTGACCGGGTCCAAGGTCCCGTCCTGGCTCAACGACCCCACGATGTACCACAACCGGGGCGACTCCACCTACGCCGGCGAGTCCACCGAGTACGGCGACTTCTCCGGGCTCGACGACCTGTGGACCGAGCGCCCCGAGGTCGTCTCCGGCATGGAGAAGATCTACGAGAAGTGGGTCCGCGACTTCGCCATCGACGGGTTCCGCATCGACACCGTCAAACACGTCGACCTGGACTTCTGGACCCAGTGGGCCACCGCCCTCGACGCGTACGCCGCGAAGCACGGCCGCGACGACTTCTTCATGTTCGGCGAGGTCTACTCCGCCGACACCGCGATCACCTCGCCGTACGTGACCCAGGGCCGGCTCGACGCGACGCTGGACTTCCCCTTCCAGGAGGCCGCCCGCCAGTACGCCTCCCAGGGCGCCCCCGCCGCCGAGCTCGCCGCGCTCTACGCCGACGACTACCGGTACACCACCGACAAGGCGAACGCCTACGAGCAGGTCACCTTCCTCGGCAACCACGACATGGGCCGCATCGGGACCTTCCTGAAGCAGGACAACCCGAACGCCTCCGACGCCGAACTGGTCAAGCGCGACAAGCTCGCCAACGAGCTGATGTTCCTCGGCCGCGGCAACCCGGTCGTCTACTCCGGTGACGAGCAGGGCTACACCGGCGCCGGCGGCGACAAGGACGCCCGCCAGCCCCTCTTCGCCACCGGGATCGCCGACTACCTCGACGACGACCAGCTCGGCACCGACCGTACGCACGCCTCCGACGCGTACGACCCCACGCACCCGCTGTACCGGTCGATCGCCGCGCTCTCCAAGCTCACCAAGGACAACCCGGCCCTGAGGGACGGCGTCCAGACCGAGCGCTACGCCGAAGGCTCCGTCTACGCGTACTCCCGCATCGACGCCAAGCACTCCAACGAGTACCTCGTCGCCGTCAACAACGGCACCGGACCCCGGACCGTCGAGCTCACCACCGAGTCCGCCCGGATGAACTTCCGTACCATCTACGGCGGTTTTGCCCATGTGCGCAGCGGAGCCGACAAGAAGGTCACCGTCACGGTGCCCGCCCTGTCCAGCATCGTGCTCCGCGCCGACCAGGCCCTCGCCGCCCCCGCCACCAAGCCCTCGCTCACCCTGAAGGCCCCGGCGGCCGGCGCGACCGGCACCGTGGAGATCTCCGCCGACGTCACCGGCGGCCAGCTCGACCGCGTGGTGTTCGCCGCCCAGACCGGCAACGGCACGTGGCGCACCCTCGGCACAGCCGACCACGCCCCGTACAAGGTCACCCAGGTCGTCGACGACACCGTCGCCGCCGGAACACCCCTGCGGTACAAGGCCGTCGTCGTGGACCGCACCGGCCGTACCTCCCGTGCGCTCGCCTCCACCACCGCGGGCCAGGCGCCCCCCGCCGCCAAGCCGGTGGCCGTCGAGCGCGACTACGCCGTCGTCCACTACCGGCGCGCGGACGGCGACTACGACGGGTGGCAGCTGAAGTCCGGCGACACCACCGCCGGGTTCACCGGCCGTGACGCGTACGGGGCGTTCGCCTGGCTCAGGCCGGCCGAGGGCACCTCCACCGTCCCGTACACCGTCGAGAAGGACGGCACCGCCGACGGCCCCCAGCGCACCGTCGACCTCTCCACCACCGGCCAGGTCTGGGTCACCCAGGGCGACGACGGCCAGGTCACCGAGGTCCCCGACGGCGCCGGCCCCTCCACCGACACCACCAAGGCCGTCCTGCACTACCACCGCGAGGACGGGAACTACGACGGCTGGGGCCTGCACACCTGGACCGGGGCCAAGGATCCGACCGACTGGGCCAAGCCGCTCCAGCCGGTGAAGAAGGACGCCTACGGCGTCACTTTCGAGGTCCCGCTCGCCGAGGGCGCCACCTCGCTCAGCTACATCCTCCACAAGGGGGACGAGAAGGACCTCCCGAGCGACCAGTCCCTCGACTTCGCCGGCAAGGGCTTCGAGGTCTGGATGCTCGGCGGCACCGCGAGCTACCTCCTCCCGGCAGCCGCCGGGGTCCCCGCCCCCGACCTGACCAAGGCCGAGGCGCAGTGGATCGACGCCGACACCGTCGTCTGGAAGGTCAAGGCCACCGCCGCCACCAGCGAGCAGCTCGTCTACGCCCCGGACGGCGGGATCTCCGTCGTCGACGGGGCGCTCTCCTCCGAGGGCCAGTGGCTGCGGCTCGACCCGGCCACCCTGACCGACGCGCAGAAGGCGAAGTACCCGCACCTCAAGGACTACCCGGCGTTCCAGGTCGACGCCCGCGACCGCGACCGGATCCGCGCGTCCCTGCGCGGCCAGCTGATCGCCACCCAGCGCGCCGCCAACGGCGCCCTCCTCGCCGCCACCGGCGTACAGATCCCCGGGGTGCTCGACAGCCTGTACCCCAAGGCCACCGGCGGCTCCCTCGGCCCCGTCTTCGACAAGGGCACGCCCACGCTCTCCGTATGGGCTCCCACCGCCCGTACCGTCGCGCTCGAACTGGACGGCAGGACCGTCCCGATGCGGCGTGACGACACCACCGGCATCTGGTCCGTGAAGGGGACCAAGTCGTGGAGCGGCAAGCCCTACCGCTACGTCGTCCAGGTCTGGGCGCCCACCGTCCAGAAGCTCGTCACCAACAAGGTCACCGACCCCTACTCCACCGCGCTGACCACCGACTCCGCCCGCAGCCTCGTCGTCGACCTCGCCGACCCGAAGCTCGCGCCCGCCGGCTGGTCCACCCAGAAGAAGCCCGCCGCCGTCCCGATCGGCAACGCGCAGATCCAGGAGCTCCAGATCCGCGACTTCTCCATCGCGGACCCCACCTCGAAGCACCCGGGCGAGTACCTCGCCTTCACGGACACCGGCTCCGACGGCATGAAGCACCTCAAGGAGCTCGCCGGCTCCGGCACCTCCTACGTGCACCTGCTGCCCGCCTTCGACATCGGCACCATCTCCGAGAAGAAGTCCGACCAGCAGCAGCCCGCCTGTGACCTCAAGGTCTACGCCCCCGACTCCACGGAGCAGCAGGCCTGCGTCACGGCCGCCGCCGCCGAGGACGGCTTCAACTGGGGCTACGACCCGCTGCACTACACCGTCCCGGAGGGCTCCTACGCCTCCGACCCGAACGGCACCGGGCGCACCGTCGAGTTCCGGGAAATGGTCCAGGGCCTCAACGACGCCGGACTGCGCACCGTCATGGACGTCGTCTACAACCACACCGTCGCCTCCGGCCAGGACGACAAGTCCGTCCTCGACCGGATCGTGCCCGGCTACTACCAGCGCCTCATGGACGACGGATCCGTCGCCAACTCCAGCTGCTGCGCCAACACCGCGCCCGAGAACGCCATGATGGGCAAGCTCGTCGTGGACTCGATCGTCACGTGGGCCGAGCAGTACAAGGTCGACGGCTTCCGCTTCGACCTGATGGGCCACCACCCCAAGGCGAACATCCTCGCCGTGCGCAAGGCGCTCGACGCGCTGACGCCCGCCAAGGACGGCGTCGACGGAAAGAAGATCATCCTCTACGGCGAGGGCTGGAACTTCGGCGAGATCGCCGACGACGCCCGCTTCGTCCAGGCCACCCAGAAGAACATGGCCGGCACCGGCATCGCCACCTTCGACGACCGCGCCCGCGACGCCGTGCGCGGCGGCGGCCCCTTCGACAGCGACCCCGGCGTCCAGGGCTTCGCCTCCGGCCTCTACACCGACCCCAACGACTCCACCGCCAACGGCACCGAGGCCGAGCAGAAGGCCCGCCTCCTGCACTACCAGGACCTGATCAAGGTCGGCCTCTCCGGCAGCCTCGCCGGCTACACCTTCACCGACACCTCCGGCAACGAGGTCACCGGCGCCGGCGTCGACTACAACGGCCGGCCCGCCGGATACGCGGCCGCGCCCGGCGACGCCCTCGCCTACTCCGACGCCCACGACAACGAGAGCCTCTACGACGCCCTCGCGTTCAAGCTCCCCGCGGACACCCCGCCCGCGGACCGGGCCAGGATGCAGGTCCTCGCCATGGGCATCTCCACCCTCTCCCAGGGGCCCTCGCTCTCCCAGGCGGGCACCGACCAGCTGCGCTCCAAGTCCCTGGACCGCAACTCCTTCGACAGCGGCGACTGGTACAACGCCATCCACTGGAACTGCCAGGACGGCAACGGCTTCGGCCGGGGCCTGCCGCCCGCCGCGGACAACCAGGACAAGTGGCCGTACGCCGCACCGCTGCTGACCAACCCCGGCCTCACCCCCGGCTGCGCGCAGATCAACGGCGCGTCCGCCGCCTACCAGGACCTGCTGAAGATCCGGAGCACCGAGAAGGCGTTCGCCCTCACCTCCGCCTCCCAGGTCCAGTCCACCCTCGCCTTCCCGCTCTCGGGCAAGAACGAGACCCCCGGCGTCATCACCATGACCCTGGGCGACCTGGTCGTCGTCATCAACGCCACCCCCTCCACCACCACCCAGAAGGTGGACACGGCGGCGGGCAAGAAGTACGCCCTGCACCCCGTGCAGGCGACGGGCGCCGACCCTGCCGTCAAGCAGTCCCGGTACGACGCGGAATCCGGCGGCTTCACCGTCCCCGGACGGACCGTCGCCGTGTTTTCACATCGCTGACACCGACGGGCTACGGTGTGACCGCACGCGTCGGCGACGGAGCCGCAGCGGCCCGGCGCCGAGCACCGTAACTCCGCGGAAACTCCGGCCGGTCACGGCGCCGCTCCCCCGGGGGAGAGGCGCCGGGGCCGGCCGGTCCGGCCGGGTGGCGGACACCGTCCACCCCGTCGGCGCACCAGGCCCGAGCACGCCGGACGGTGATGATGAAGATCGTGGGAAACCTGCCCGAGGAGACGAGCAGTTTCATCGGCCGCAACGTCGAACTCCT
The DNA here is from genome assembly GCF_042957125.1 of Streptomyces sp. NPDC008125. Classification (NCBI taxonomy): domain Bacteria; kingdom Bacillati; phylum Actinomycetota; class Actinomycetes; order Kitasatosporales; family Streptomycetaceae; genus Streptomyces; species Streptomyces sp. NPDC008125. The sequence goes on along the minus strand of NZ_JBIBHR010000010.1, from coordinate 243,321 downwards.
GCGCCTCGAATCGGCATTGACGCCCTACTACCTCGTCGGCCACCGGCTCACCCCGCACCGCATGACCACGCTCGTCGGCCCCGGTGGCGTCGGCAAGTCCCGCCTCGCCGGACGCGCCACCCGCCTCGTCGGCCACCGCTACCAGGACGGCGTCCGCTGGGCCGACCTCTCCCCCCTCTACGACGACGACCTGCTGCTGCCCACCGTCTCCGACGCCGTCGGCCTCGCCGACCACGCCCTGCGGATGCCCGTCGACGCGCTCTGCGAATGGCTCGCCGACAAGAACATGCTGCTGGTTCTCGACTCCTGCGAACACCTGCGCGCCCCCACCGCCCACCTCCTCGGCGAGCTCCTCACCATCGCCCCCGGCCTGACCGTCGTCGCCACCAGCAGACAGCCCCTCGGCGTCCGCGGCGAGAACATCGTGGAAGTCCCCCCGCTGCCCTACGAGGGCGGGAACGACGCACTCACCCTCTTCCGCGACCGGGTACGCGCCTCCGCCCCCGGCATCACCTTCCGGCGCCCCGCCGACACCAAGGCCGCCGACGAGATCTGCCGCCGCCTCGAAGGACTCCCGCTCGCCCTGGAACTGGCCGCCGCCTCCGCCCGCCGCCACACCCTGAGCCAGATCGCCGACCGCCTCGGCTCCCGCCTGGACGTCCTCAGCGACGACTCCCCCCGCCCCCGCCGCCACCGCGCCCTCATCACCACCATCGGCTGGAGCCACGAGCTCTGCACCCCGCTCGAACGCCTCCTGTGGGCCCGCCTCACCCCGCTCCGCGGCGACTTCGACGAAGAGGCCGCCCGGGAGGTCTGCGCCGGCGGTCCGCTCACCCCCGACGGGGTCACCGAAGCGCTGCGGGGACTCGTCGCCAAGTCCGTCGTCAAACGCGACGGCGAACGCCACCACATGCTCGACACCCTGCGCGAGTACGGCCGCATGTGGCTCGTCGAACTCGGCGCCGAGGAAGTGGCCGGCGCCGCCCGCCGGCACGCCGCCCGCTTCCTCTGCCTGGCCCGCCGCGCCCACACCGGCTGGACCGGCCGCGACCAGGTCGCCTGGTACCACAAGGTCTCCGACAGCCACCTCGACCTCTGCGCCGCCCTCGACCACCTGCTGGTCCACGACATCCGCGCCGCCCAGGAGATGGCCGGCCGAGTCGGCTTCTTCTGGGGCTGCTGCGGCCACCTCACCGCCGCCCGGAGCTACGCCCGGCGCGCCCTGGAAGGCGGCCCCGTCGACGGCCCCGACCGCACCCGGCTGCTCTGGGTCATGGGCGTCGCGGCCCTGCTCCAGGGCGACTTCGAGGCCGCCGATCGGCTCGGCGCCCAGTGCACGGCCCACGCCGAGACCGACAGCGACGACGAAGGCATCCTCAACTCGACCTACCTGGCCGGTCTCACCCACATCATGAAGGGCGAACCGCGGACCGCCCTCGCCGCCGCCGACCGCGCCCTGCGCCTGACCGGGGCGAGACCGGTCGAATCCGCCTACCGCCTGCGCTGCCACCTCATCACGGTCTTCTCCCTCAGCGGCCTCGGCCGGCTCGACGAGGCCGCCGAAGCCGCCACCGCCCTCAGAGCAGCCTGCGAGGAGCACGACGAGCACTGGACCCGCAGCTACGCCGACTACCAACTCGCCCTGATCGCCCTGCTCCAGGGCCGCCCGGACGCCTCGGTCGCGCATGCCCGCACCATGCTCCAGGGCAAGCACCGCCTGCGCGACAGTTTCGGCATCGCCCTCGGCCTGGACATCCTCGCCTCCGCCATCGCCGCCCAGGGCCAAGGCGCCCGCGCCGCCCGGGTGTACGGCACCGGGCAGGTGTACTGGCGGATGGTCGGCCACCCCCAGCGCGGCACCCCCGACATCGCCCCGGTGCGGGAGACCTGCGAGCGCCAGGCCCGGGAGGCCGTCGGAGACGCCGCCTACCAGCGGGCCTTCGAGAGCGCCCGCACCGAGAGCGCCGAGGCGGGGCTGGCCGCTGCGCTGTGGGACGGGTCCCGCATCTGAGAGCGTGGGCGGGGGGTGGGGCGCCCGGTGAGACACGCTTGTGCGGCGCGGGCGCACCCCGTCAGAGTTGGCGACGACCATGCCCGCCCCACCCGCAACGGGAGCGCCTGATGCCTCACATCACCATCGACTACTCCGCCGGACTCGAGGACGCCTTCGACAGCCGGGGCTTCGCCACCGAGCTGCACCCGCTGATCGCCCGGACGATCACCACCTCGGCCGCGGCCTGCAAGACCAGGCTCCGCCGGGTCGACGAGACGCTGGTCGGGGAGCAGGCCCTCGACGGTTCGGTCGTCCACGTCCTCATCGCCATACAGCCCGGCCGTACCCCGGAGGTGCGGGCGCAGCTCACCGAGTCCGTGCTCGCGCTGCTGGGCGAGCACCTCAAGCCGGCCGACGGGCACCGGATCGACACGTCGGTCGAGACCCGCGACCTCGATCCCTCGTACCGCAGGAACTGACCCCCCGGTCCGTCCCGCGGTGGCCGCCCGTCACGGCTGCCGCTGCGGGGGGACGGCGGGCGCCCCGGCGGTCAGCATGCCGAGGCGGACGAGCAGTTCGCCGAACGGGCCGTCCGGGGGCTCCTGTTCGATGACCCGCAGCACGATGGTGGCCAACTCCTGGTCGTACGCGGCACTCACGGCGGCCAGCGCCGCGAAGTCGTGCACCAGCTGGAGCTCCAGCTCTGCGCGGGGGACGCGCTTGCCGTCCAGCCAGAGCAGCGCCGTCGCCTCGGCGAGCGACACCCAGGTGCGTACCACCAACTCCAGCCGGGCGGAGGGGGCCTCGACATTGAGGTGGGCGAGTATCTGCTCGTACGCGGCCTGCCGCACCCCGTCGATCATGGCGTTGGTGGTGGAGGAACCGGCCGCCGGGCCGCCCCGCATGAGCGCGGAGAAGCCGGGACCGTGATCCTCCACGAAGTCGAAGAACCGGCCCATCACCCTCAACAGACGGGTGCCCAGCGGGCCTTCGTGCGGTTCCACGAACCGCTCCGCCAGCTCGTCGGCGGCCCGGCGCAGCGCGGCCTCGTACAGGCTCTGCTTGCCGGGGAAATAGTGGTACACCAGCGGCCGGGAGATGCCCGCGGCGGCGGCGATCTCGTCGATCGACACCTCGTCGGGGGAGCGGCTGCTGAACAACTCCAGTGCGACGCCGATCAACTGCTGTCTGCGCTCGTCGACACCCATTCGGCGCCGCACCCCGGTGGTCATGCGAACAGCCTAACCGGGGTGCGGGGGGCGGTGGGACCGGCCCGGCCGACCTACAGATCGAGGACCAGCCGCCCGCTCCGGCACCGGGAGACGCAGATCAGCATCGAGTCGTCGCGCTCCGCGTCCGTCAGCAGCTCGTCCCGGTGGTCGATCTCGCCGTCCAGCACCCGCTGTTGGCAGGTGCCGCAGAAGCCCTGCTCGCAGGAGTACGAGACATGGGGCAGTTCTTCGCGCACGGCCGCCAGCACCGACTGTCCGGCCGCGACGTTCACCGTCCGGCCCGAGCGCCGCAACTCCACCTCGAAACCGCCGGAGTCCGTGCCGTGGCCGGCGCTGGACGCCTCGTCCCCGGTGGGCGTCCTGGGCGCGAACCGTTCCAGGTGCAGGGCGCACCCGTCCGGCAGGGCGGCGGCGACGGCGTCCATCAGGGGGCCGGGGCCGCACACGTAGACGGCGGTCCCCGGCGCGAGCGCGGCGAGAGCCCCGGCGACGTCCGGGTGCCCGGCCGTGTCCTGCGGGACGACCGTCACCCGGTCCCCGTCCGCGCCGAGCTTCTCGATCTCGTCGAGGAAGGGCATGGCGGCCCGCGACCGGCCCCCGTACAGCAGCCGCCAGGGCGCTCCGGAGGCGGCGACCGCCCGAAGCATCGGCAGGACCGGGGTGATCCCGATGCCGCCCGCGACGAAGAGGTAGCCCTCCGCCCCGACCAGCGGGAAGCGGTTGCGGGGAGCCCGTGCCCCGACCTCCTCGCCCTCGTGGAGCTGGGCGTGCACCTCCCGGGAGCCGCCCCGCCCGTCCTCGTCCAGCCGGACCGCCACCGTGTACGTCCCCGGGTCCGCCGGGTCGCCGCAGAGGCTGTACTGCCGGATCGCGCCGGAGGGCAGCACCAGGTCGAGATGGGCTCCCGGCTCCCACCGGGGCAACCCGGGTCCCTCCAGCCGCAGCTGGACCACCCCCTCGGCGGGCGAGGTGCGCTCGGTGATCAGCAGCCGCCGGGTGGTGGTGGCGCCGCGCCCCGACCGTCCGGAGGTGGGTTCCTCCAGGGCGGGCATCGGCCAGAGCGGGGAGGCGGCGACCCGCTCGCGCAGCGCCCGCCGGGCGAGCAGCGCGGCACCGGCGCCGGCGATCAGCAGCACGGTGCGGGGGCGGAACAAGGACAGGGGCAGGGCCATGGGTCAGTGGTCTCCCGTCGTACGGGTCTCGGCGGCTGGGTGGTGTCCGGCCGCCAATCGCGGGGCACCGCCTCGCGCCGCGGGCGAGCGGGCGAGATAGTCGACGGCCTGGGCGGTGCTGCCGGTCCGCGAGGGGTGGTAGCGGCGGCTCAGGTAGTCGGGGACGGAACGCAGGATGTCCGCGGCCGGGGGCAGGGTGCCCTGCTTTCCGCAGGCGTGGAAGGCCCGGAACGACGCCCGGCCGTCGGGGAGGCCCGGGTCGTTCTCCACGAAGAAGCGGATCCCGCGCTGCCACAGGAAGACCATCGCGGAGAAGGCGGTGGCCCAGGTCCGCACCCGGCGCCGGTAGCCGCCGTCCACGTGCAGGAACACCTCGAACGCCACCGAGCGGTGCTCGACCTCCTCGGCGCCGTGCCAGCGCAGCAGGTCCAGCATCGTGGGGTCGGCGCCCCGCCGGTCGAGGGCGTCCGCGTTGAGTATCCAGTCGCCGAGGAACGCCGTGTAGTGCTCGATCGCCGCTATCGTCGCCACCCGCTCCCTGAGCCACCACTCCCGCGCCCGCCCGGGTGGAAGCGTCCGGTCGCCGAGCAGCTTCTCGAAGAACCAGTCCACCTGCGCGGTGTACGGCGTCGGGTCGATCCCCAGCCTCTTCAGGTGCGGCAGGACGTCGTCGTGCGCCTGCGAGTGCACCGCCTCCTGGCCGATGAACCCGATGACGTCCGCGCGGAGCCGTTCGTCGCGGATGTACGGCAGCACCTGCCGGTACACATGGATGAACCAGCGCTCCCCGGCCGGCAGCAGCAGATGGAGGACGTTGATCGTGTGGGCGGCGAAGGGGTCGCCGGGCACCCAGTGCAGCGGGGTGTTCTCCCAGTCGAACGAGACGTTGCGGGGCTTGAGCGGCGTCCGCTCCGAAGTGACCGCCGTCGGCTGCTTGTTGGACATGGTGTCAATGTACTGATGGGTACGGCGCAGGAACAGATGCGTGCGGACCCTTCCTCGGCGCGGTCGCGCGTGCGGGCGTCCGAGGCCGGCCGGGGACGGCAGGAGGCCCCGGCGCGCGCGGTACGAATCCGCGCGGACCGGGGCCCGTTCGTGCAACGGCCCCGTCAGGGGGCGTACTTGTAGCCCACCCGCCGGACGGTCTGGATCGAGTGGCGGTGCTGGACGCCCAGCTTGCGGCGCAGCCGGGCGACGTGGACGTCCACGGTCCGGCCGTCGCCGACGTGACCGTAGCCCCAGACGGTGGTCACCAACTGGTCGCGGGTGTGCACCCGGTGGGGATGGGCGACCAGATGGGCGAGGAGTTCGAACTCCAGGTAGGTGAGGTCGAGCGCCACTCCGTCCACGGTCGCGATGCGCCGGGTGGAGTCGATGAGCACCGCACCGTCCGGCGTGGACGCGGCCGGAGCCTCGCGCACCACGGCCTGCGGGGCGAGCGCGCCCTGCGGGAGCGCTCCCGCGGCGAAGGGCCGGGCGTCCGGGAACGCGCCGGCGAGAGCGGCCTGCTGGTCGGCCGGTACGAGGACGAGGTAGCCGATCATGGGCGGCCGCCCCGGCAGGGTGGGCAGGGAGTGCTGCGGCGCGGGCAGCCAGGTGGCTCCCGGGGGCAGAAAGTCGGCCATGTCCGTGAGCCGGACGACGTCGTCACGGTCGACGGCACGGAGCCGGCGGTTGGAGGAGTGGGTGCGGGCGGTGGTGGTGGCCGCAGCGGGGGCCGCCGATGCCGCGGTGGCGGCGGAGGCGGAGAGAGTACGGGCGTTCGCCATGAGGGTCAGCTCTTTCGCGCGAGGAGTCGTCGAGGGACGTACGTCGTGCGCGCGGGCCGAAGACCGGGGTGAGCGGCTTTAGAGGGCCTGCGCGTTCCTCGCGCGGCAACACACCCGGTCGAAGTCGTGGTGCTGACGGGAAGGCCAGAACGGCTCAAGGTCGCTGCGACCCGATGAGGTGTACTGGAAGCCGGCCATGAGCCCATTGAAGCAGAGAATGCGGCGCGGCAGCAGTCTCCTCTCACCCGTCGATACGGACCCTTTGCGTCGCGCTTCTCACACCCGGCCCCCCGACCGCGCCCGCACCCGCCCCGACCTGGCCCGACTCCTCAGCCCACCAGCCGCTTCCGCCAGTCGGGCAGCGGCAGTTCGATCGCCTTCGACGGGTTGCCGTCCCACTCCACGGTCAGCCCGGCGTCCCGGAGCGCCGCCGCCACCTCGCCCCCTACCGCGGTGGTGGTCTCCTCGGAGTCGTCGAACCCGCCGTAGTACAGCGCGAGTCCGTGGCCCGCCGCCGCGCTCGCGGTGCCCTGGGAGTGGAAGAAGACGAAACCGCGCGCCGACTCGTCCTCCGCCCCTACCTCGCCCATCCCGCAGGAGCGGCAGCAGGTGAAGTTCTGCCGGGCGGTCAGACCGGCCGCGCCCAGGGCGGCGAACGCGCGCTCCAGCCGGTCGGCGTCGCTCACCCCCGTCCACCGCTCCTGTTCCTCCACCCGCTCCAGCCAGAGCCGCTCGACGACGGCCCGCGCCTGCTCCTGGGTGACGGGCGACACCCCGTCCTTCGTCAGGCAGTCGGCTGCCCACCCGGTCAGCGTCTCCACCGTGCCGAATCCGCCCCGGAGTTCATCGCGGACGGCCTCCTCCAGCCGCGCCAGGACCTCCGGTTCCGGAGCGGGTACGGGCTCCGCCGCGGGCAGCCCCAGGGACTCCCAGCCGATCCCGGCGTCCCAGTCCTCCGTCCGCCGCGCCCAGCCGACCATGGCCTCGGCGACCCGCTCCGGGGTGGCCACCGCGGCCCGGTAGTGGTCGGTGGGGCCGCCCGCGCGGTACTCCAGCTCGTACGGGCCGTCCCCCTCGTGCCAGACCTGGATGAACCGTCCGGGCCGGTCCGGCACCCGCTGCACCACCAGGAACCGGTTCTTTGGCCCGCCGATCCCGAGCACCAGGTCCGTCAACCCGTCAGGCGTCGGGCGCATGTACGTCTGTCGGCCCTCGGTCTCCACCTTGATCTCCAGCATGGGGCCACTCTGGCACGCACCACCGACAGCGCCCCGCCCGCCGACCGGTAGCCTGCCCGCGGAGAGCGCGCCGACGACGGGCCCCCACGCACCGAACGAAGGGTGAGCGACCGGTGATCCGAGACCTGTACAACGTCCGGTGGCAGCCCGTGGACGGCGACCCCACCCCCCTGACCGAGGACGAGGAGCAGCGCGCCAGGGCCACGCTCTTCCACGACCTCGGCACCGTGATCGCCGAACGCGGCTGGGTCCGCTTCCCCGCGTACTCGCCGGAGGAACGCCGTCGGCTCCTCGACGTCGCGCACCGGCTCACCGAACACTGGGGGCAGCGGGTCCACGTCGTGGCCGAGGACCCCTGCGCGCTGAGGCTCCACCTGGACGGGTACGGCACGCCACCGGCCGCGTGAGGGCTGCCCCGTACTCCCCGTGCGGCTGCCCCGTACTTCCCGTACGCGGCTCGTGCGCCCGTACGTACGACGAGGCGCCCACCGGAAACCCGGTGGGCGCCTCGTCGTACGGGGAGGTGCGGGGGATCAGCCCTGGTCGGCCTTCTCCAGCGCGGTGCAGCAGGTGTCGACGATCAGCCGCGTGACGACGTAGGGGTCGACGTTGGCGTTCGGACGACGGTCCTCGATGTAGCCCTTCCGGTCCTGCTCGACCTGCCACGGGATACGGACCGAGGCACCGCGGTCGGAGACGCCGTAGCTGTACTCGTTCCACGGGGCGGTCTCGTGCAGACCGGTCAGACGCTCGTCGATGCCGGCGCCGTAGTTCTTGACGTGGTCGAGCGGCTTCGAACCCTCGCCCAGCGACTCGCAGGCGGTGATGATCGGGTCGTAGCCCTCACGCATCGCCTTGGTGGAGAAGTTGGTGTGCGCACCGGCGCCGTTCCAGTCGCCCTTGACCGGCTTCGGGTCGAGGGTGGCGGAGACGTTGAAGTCCTCGGCGGTGCGGTAGAGCAGCCAGCGGGCGATCCACAGCTGGTCGGAGACCTCCAGCGGGGACAGCGGGCCGACCTGGAACTCCCACTGACCGGGCATGACCTCGGCGTTGATGCCGGAGATGCCGAGACCGGCCTTGAGGCAGTTGTCGAGGTGCTTCTCGACGATCTCGCGGCCGAAGATCTCGTCGGAGCCGACACCGCAGTAGTAGCCGCCCTGCGCGGCCGGGAAGCCGCCCTCGGGGAAGCCGAGCGGACGGTGGCCGGAGAAGAAGGTGTACTCCTGCTCGATGCCGAAGATCGGCTCCTGCGAGGCGAAGCGCTCGGCCACCGGACGCAGCGCGGCACGGGTGTTGGTCGGGTGCGGCGTCATGTCGATGTTGAAGACCTCGCACAGGACCAGGACGTCGTCACCGCCGCGGATCGGGTCCGGGCAGGTGAAGACCGGCTTCAGCACGCGGTCGGAGGCGTGGCCCTCGGCCTGGTTGGTGCTCGAACCGTCGAAGCCCCAGATGGGCAGCTCCGCGCCGTCGGCCAGGATGCGCGTCTTCGAGCGCAGCTTGGCGGTCGGCTCGGTGCCGTCTATCCAGATGTACTCAGCCTTGAACGTCACGTAAGCCATCCTTTGCGGGTGCTGCGAGGTCTATGCGCGCAGCTTGGCAAGACGCGATTTCCCATCCGTTGCCCCAGTGTGAACCCCGTGTTACCGGCGTTATCCGCGCGTGAACCCCGTCACAGCCGCGGTCCGCCCCGCCCTCCGGCGCCCCCGGCCGTACGGGTACGCGCCACGACGGCAGCCGCGCGCCCCGCCGCCCGCACCCCCCGGCGAGCTCGTCGTATACGGGGCTGCGCCCTCGGGTCGTACGCGACCCGGGCCGCACACTGGTACCCATGACGACTTCCGCGACCCCCCTGCGCATCGGACTGCTCGGCACCGGACCCTGGGCCCGCAAGACCCACGCCCCTGCCCTGGCCGCCCACCCCGGCGTCGAGCCGACCGGGGTGTGGGGCCGCCGCCCCGAAGCGGCGACCGCCCTGGCCGACGCCCACGGAGTCCCCGCCTTCACCGGCGACGACGGCCTCGACGCACTGCTCGCCGCCAGCGACGCCGTCGCCATCGCGCTGCCGCCGGACGTACAGGCCCCGATCGCGGCCCGCGCAGCCGCCGCCGGATGCCACCTCCTGCTCGACAAGCCCGTCGCCACCACCGCGGCAGGCGCCCACGAGGTCGCCGACGCCGCCGCCCGGGCCGGCGTCGCCTCCGTCGTCTTCTGCACCCTGCGCTTCGCCCCCGCCACGGCCGCCTGGATCGCCGAACAGGCCGCGATGGACGGGTGGTTCACCGCACGCGGCCAGTGGCTCGGCGCCCTCTTCGCCCCCGGATCCACCAGCGAGTACGCCGCCTCCCCGTGGCGCGGCGACAAGGGTGGCCTCTGGGACGTGGGCCCGCACGTCCTCTCCGTACTTCTCCCGGTCCTCGGTGACGTCACCGGGCTGACCGCCGTCCGGGGCCCGTCCGACACCGTGCACCTGGTGCTCCGCCACACCTCCGGCGCCTCCAGCACCGCCACCCTCGGCCTCGCCGCCCCGCTCGGCGCGGTCGGCACCGACATCGAACTCCGCGGCGAGCACGGCGTCGCCACCCTGCCCCGCTGGGGCAGCGCCCTGGACGCCTTCGCCGGAGCCGTCGACGCGCTGGCGGAAGCCGTACGCACCGGTGAACCGCACCCGTGCGACGTACGGTTCGGGACGCGCCTGACCGAGCTGCTGGCGGAGGCCGAAGCGCAGCTGGGCCCGGCGGACCGCGTCTGAAGCCCTGACGCCTGAAGCCCTGAAGCCCTGACGCCCTGAAGCCCTGGGGGACGGGCCTGCGGGCCCCGGTCTCAGCCGCCGTCGCGCGACAGGCGGCCGGGGAGGCCGGTGAGCCGCTCGACGCGGAGCACCGACCCGTCGGCCGCCGGCGACGGTGCACCGGGCAGCTCCTTCAGTGCCCTAGGCACGGCCTGACGTCGGGGCAGGTCTTCCAGGACTTCTCGAACACGGCGAGGCAGTGGCCGTCGATCCAGGCGTCGAGCGACGCGGGGCTCCTCGGAACCGGCTCGCCGAGCAACGGCAGGAACGAACGCGCCCTGCGCCGGTGGTGCTCGGCGAAGGAGCAGTCACCGGCTGCCCGAGGCGCGTGAACCCGACGGCTGACGTCCGGGTGGGAGTGCGCCGGTCACTCCGTACGCCCCAACGCCTCCCGTACCGCCTCCTCCGAGCGCGCCACCACGGCCGTGCCGTCGTCCGCGGTGATGATCGGCCGCTGGATCAGCGCCGGTTCGGCGGAGAGCGCCCCGATCCAGCGGTCGCGTTCCGCCGCCTCCCGGGGCCAGTCGCCGATCCCCAGCTCCTTCGCGACGGCCTCCCCGGTCCGGGTGATGTCCCACGGCTCCAGCCCGAGCCGGTCCAGCACAGCCCGGATCTCGTCCGGCGTCGGCACGTCCTCCAGATACCTGCGCACGGTGTACGACGCCCTCTCCGCGTCCAGCAGCGAAACGGCGCTCCGGCACTTCGAGCAACGCGGATTGATCCAGATCTCCATGGCACCGAGGATACGGCGCAAGAGTCCCGGAGCAAGGGCTGAAATCCCCTCTGGCCAGGGGCGATTGTCAGTGCGAGGCGGTAAAATGGAGGTAGTTCGTGAGGGTTCCACCACCGCGCCAGGAGGTTGCTGATGGCCGTTGCCGCAGTCACGACCAAGCCGCTCGACCCGACGCTCCACGACCCGTTCCGACCGATGCTCCCGTTCACCGCGCCGACGCCCAAGAAGGCGCTCCCGCCGGGCCGCCCCCGCGAGTGGTACATCGCCCACAACCGCCGCCTGAAGGCCATGCGGCTGACGATCGCGCTGCTCGACTCCGGCGTCTACCAGCCCTCCAGCGCCAGCAACCACCGCATCCGCCGCGCCGCCGAGCGCCTCGGCATCCACCCGCCGTCCGACCTCACCTGCCGCATGGTCCGCACCCTGATCCGCTACGGCCGCTGACGGCTCCGTTCCACAGGAGGCTGTGCCCCGCATCCCCTGCTCTCCGGGGGTGCGGGGCACGGCTGTCCGGCCGCCGACCGGTTGTCGGCGGTGGCTGACAGACTCCAGGCATGGCATGTCACTCGCCACCCTGACCTTCGACGACTGGTGTGCCCTGGACGGGGCCACCGCGCACCACCGCGCCGAGGAGGCCGCCCGCCAGGCGGGCGGCACCCTGGCCGAGTGGGAGAGCGACCCGGCGCGGGGCCCGGTCCCGCACCGCGCGGTGATCGAACGGGACGGGCAGCGGTTCGCCCTTATACCCGGCGGCGAGGTGCGGATCGGATTCGACGTGGCGGCGTGGATTCCGACCGCCGAACAGCTCCGCTCCTACCGCGAGGAGACCGTCGCGGGCGGCTTCGGCTTCGACGCCGGCCTCTCCGCCCACCTGGCCGAGGTCCTGACACCCCGTCGCACGGTCACCCTCCCCACCGTCCTCATGGCGGTGGAGGCCGAGTCACTGTCCGACGTGCCGTCCGAGGTCCCCGGCCTGCTCGCCACCCGGGGCCTGCGCCCGCCCACCCCCGACGAGTGGGAGCACGCCTGCGGCGCCGGCGCCGAGAACCTGTTCCGCTGGGGCGACACGTACCCCTCCCACTGCTCGCCGTACGGAGAGGGGCTCGGCCCGCACCGCCTGCCCAACGCCTTCGGCCTGTCCATCGGCCACGACGTGTACGAGGCGGAGATGACCGGCGACCCCGGCCACGTCCACGGCGGTGACGGCGGCGAGGCCGTCTGCGGCGGCTACGGCACCTTCCTGGGCCGGCTGCCCCTGGCCACCGCCAACCACAACCCCCAGGTCGCGGAGTTCCTGCACTCGCCCGACGGCGAGGACCAGTACGAGGACTTCTCCGTCCGGCCGGTCATCGAGCTGGGCTGACGGTGACGTCCGGACGGACGGACGCAGAAAGGAGCGCCGCCTCCACCCGCCGAGGGGTGGAGACGACGCTCCGTTTCGATCGGAATCCGCCCCGGGGAGACCGGGAGCCGCTCCTTAGAGGTCGAAGTACAGCTCGAACTCGTGCGGGTGCGGCCGCAGCTGGATCGGGGCGATCTCGTGGGTGCGCTTGTAGTCGATCCACGTCTCGATCAGGTCGGTGGTGAAGACACCGCCGGCCTGGAGGTACTCGTTGTCCTGCTCCAGCGCCTCGAGGACGGCCGGGAGCGAGGTCGGGACCTGCTGGACGTTGGCGTGCTCCTCCGGAGCCAGCTCGTACAGGTCCTTGTCGATCGGCTCGGCCGGCTCGATCTTGTTCTTGACGCCGTCGAGGCCGGCCATCAGGAGCGCCGCGAACGCGAGGTACGGGTTCGAGGACGGGTCCGGGGCGCGGAACTCGACGCGCTTGGCCTTCGGGTTCGAGCCGGTGATCGGGATGCGCATCGCGGCGGAGCGGTTGCGCTGCGAGTACACCATGTTGACCGGGGCCTCGAAGCCGGGGACCAGGCGGTGGTACGAGTTCACCGTCGGGTTGGTGAAGGCCAGCAGCGACGGAGCGTGCTTGAGGATGCCGCCGATGTAGTAGCGGGCCATGTCCGACAGGCCGGCGTAACCCTGCTCGTCGTAGAAGAGCGGCGTGCCGCCCTGCCACAGCGACTGGTGCACGTGCATGCCCGAGCCGTTGTCGCCGAAGATCGGCTTCGGCATGAAGGTCGCGGTCTTGCCGTTGCGCCAGGCGACGTTCTTCACGATGTACTTGAAGAGCATCAGGTCGTCGGCCGCGGCGAGCAGCGTGTTGAACTTGTAGTTGATCTCGGCCTGGCCGGCGGTGCCGACCTCGTGGTGCTGGCGCTCGACCTGGAGGCCGTTCTTGTCCAGCTCCAGGGAGATCTCGGCACGCAGGTCGGCGAAGTGGTCGACCGGCGGGGTCGGGAAGTAGCCGCCCTTGTAACGGACCTTGTACCCGCGGTTGTTCTCGACCGCACCGGTGTTCCAGGCGCCGGCCTCGGAGTCGATGTGGTAGAAGCTCTCGTTCGCCGACGTCTGGAAGCGGACGTTGTCGAAGACGTAGAACTCGGCCTCGGGACCGAAGTAGGCGGTGTCGGCGAAGCCGGTGGAGGCGAGGTACGCCTCGGCCTTCTTGGCCACGTTCCGCGGGTCACGGCTGTACTGCTCGCCGGTGATCGGGTCGTGGATGAAGAAGTTGATGTTGACCGTCTTGTCGCGGCGGAAGGGGTCCACCCGGGCGGTCGACAGGTCGGCGCGGAGCGCCATGTCGGACTCGTGGATGGCCTGGAAGCCGCGGATCGACGAACCGTCGAAGGCGAGTTCCTCGGCCGGGTCGAAGCTCGCTGCCGGGATGGTGAAGTGCTGCATCACACCGGGCAGGTCGCAGAAGCGGACGTCGATGAACTTCACGTCGTTGTCCGCGACGTACTTCTGCACTTCGTCGGCGTTCTGGAACATCCAACTCCTCCTACTCCCGGCCCGGAGGGACGGGGTTGTAGCTCGTGTGTGTCGCCAGTGCGGTGGCGCACGTTGAGGGCGACCTTAGGCAGACGGGATTTCCCAAGCATGACCCATTTGTTTCGCCCAAGTTAACCGGGCGCGCGGTGGGGGACACCCCAACGCCTCATCCCGTGCCCCGGGCGGCAGGGAACAAACCCGCTCGCAGTACCGTGGTCGGGTGGACAACAGGCAAGCAATCGGATCGTGGCTCTCCGGCCCCCAGGCCGCCGCCGAGGAGATGGGCGTCGACTTCGGCTACCGGGGCAAGCGCCTCGGCCTGCCCGAGCGGGGCCCGGGGTCCGTGGCCCCGCTCGGCCGCCGCTTCGGAGCGATCTTCATCGACTGGGCGCTGTGCCTGGTCATCGCATACGGGCTCATCGCTCCCGGTGACCAACAGGCCGCCGGTAACTGGGCGTTGCTCGTTTTCCTGGTCATGAGCCTCCTCACCGTCGGCACGCTCGGATTCACTCCCGGCAAGCGCCTGCTGCGCCTGCGGGTCGTCTCCCAGGACGGCGGCCGGTCCGGTCTGGTGCGCGTCCTCGTGCGGAGCCTGCTGCTGGTCCTGGTGATCCCGGCTCTCATCTGGGACCGCGACGGGCGCGGACTGCACGACCGGCTCTCCCGGTCCGTCCAGGTCCGCTTCTGACCTCCCTGGGAGCCCCCGGCGTAACCCTTGGCACCCCGGGGCCCGGGCTGCTCCCGCCGGCCCCGGAAGAAGGACCGGGAGCGTTCCGCCATCCGGACAACCACATCCGTACGCTGACCCGGCCCGTTCACCATGTGGACGCCGGAGGTGTGCGGGGGTGTGACCGGCCCCGCGGGCCCGTGCCCGCACCACCTGCCATGCGAAGAGGGGCGGCCCCGACCGGTCGGGTCGGGGCCGCCCCTTGATGTGAGGTGTGACGTCTGGGCGCGGACCGTGCGATCCGGTGTGCCGCGCCCGCGCGGCGAGAAAAGTGGAACCGAGAGTGCTGCGAGGTGCTGGTCAGCGCATCTTTCCGCCGCGCGGCATCCGCATGCCCTTGGGCATGGGACCCTTCGGCAGGGGCATGTTGCTCATCAGGTCGCCCATCGCCCGCAGGCGGTCGTTGGCCGCCGTGACCTGCGGACCGCTGAGGATGCGCGGGTACTTCAGCATCTTGGTGCGCACCTTCTTCAGCGGCACCTGGCCCTCGCCGTCGCCCACGATGATGTCGTGCACGGGGACGTCGACGACGATGCGTGCCATCCGCTTCTTCTCGGCGGCCAGCAGGCTCTTCACCCGGTTCGGGTTGCCCTCGGCCACCAGCACGATGCCGGCCTTGCCGACCGCGCGGTGGACGACGTCCTGGCTGCGGTTCATCGCGACCGCCGGAGTGGTGGTCCAGCCACGCCCGATCCGGTCCAGCACCGCTGCCGCGGCACCGGGCTGGCCCTCCATCTGACCGAAGGCCGCGGCCTCCGCGCGCCGTCCGAAGACGATCATCATCGCGAGGACGGCCAGGACGAAGCCCAGGATGCCCAGGTAGAGCGGGTGACCGATCGCGAAGCCGATCGCGAGGATCACGCCGAAGACGACGATTCCCAGCCCCGCGAGCACGAGGCCGATCTTCGGGTCCGACCGCCGGGTCATCTTGTAGGTCAGGGCGATCTGCTTGAGCCGCCCCGCGTTCTCGGCGCTGTCCGCGCCTTCAGTGTTTGCCTTCCTCGCCATGTACAGAAGTTTACGTGGCCGAGGAACGGTGCTCCGCAACGGCCTCCAGTACGTGCTGGGCCTCGACCCGGTCCTTGGCACGGCGGCGGTCCTCCAGGACCGCGGTCCAGGCGTTGCGGCGGGCGGTGCGCTGGCCGCCGCTCAGCAGCAGCGACTCCACGGCGCGGAGAGCGTGGGTCACGGTCGGAAGGGTGTGGGCACGTACCGGCGCGGCCTGCATCGTGTGTTCCCTCTCGGGGCGGTCCGCGCGCGGCGCGGAACGGGGTGCGGGAAACGGGCGCGACAGCGGGTTCGGCCACTGGGGCCCGTGGAACCCGGGGTCGCTGATCCGGAACTGCTCCGGGGCCGGGACCACTGGCTCCGGGACCCGGGGTCACTGCTCTGGGACCAGGGTCACATCCCGGTGTTACCAGGGCATGACCGGTCGGTCAAACACCAATGAAACCTTGATACGGGCCGTGCGCACGCCGGGGCGGCCCATACGCGTCCCCCACCTGCGGGGAGCGTACGGGCCGCCGCGTACGGGCGGTTACCGCCCGGTCATGCCTGTGCTCGGATTCACACGGACGCGGTGTGCGCGACCGTGTGGGCGTCGGCCGCGTCGCGGGCCGCCATCGCCTGCTGGAAGAGGCGTCCGGCGCGGTACGAGGAGCGGACCAGCGGACCCGACATCACACCGGAGTACCCGATCGCGTCGGCCTCGTCCTTCAGCTCCACGAACTCCTGCGGCTTCACCCAGCGCTCGACGGGGTGGTGCCGGACGGACGGGCGCAGGTACTGCGTGATCGTGATCAGCTCGCACCCGGCGTCGTGCAGGTCCTGGAGCGCCTCGCTGACCTCCTCACGGGTCTCGCCCATGCCGAGGATCAGGTTCGACTTGGTCACCAGACCGGCCTCGCGGGCCCGCGTGATGACTTCGAGCGAACGCTCGTACCGGAAGCCCGGGCGGATGCGCTTGAAGATCCGGGGGACCGTCTCGACGTTGTGCGCCAGCACCTCGGGACGCGAGGAGAAGACCTCGGCCAGCTGCGCGGGCTCGGCGTTGAAGTCGGGGATCAGCAGCTCGACCTTGGTTCGGCCCGCCTCGCGGCCGTCCGTCAGCGCGTGGATCTGGCGGACGGTCTCCGCGTACAGCCACGCACCGCCGTCCTCCAGGTCGTCGCGGGCGACGCCGGTGATGGTGGCGTAGTTCAGGTCCATCGTGACGACGGACTCGCCGACCCTGCGGGGCTCGTCACGGTCCAGCGCCTGCGGCTTGCCCGTGTCGATCTGGCAGAAGTCGCAGCGCCGGGTGCACTGGTCACCGCCGATGAGGAAGGTCGCCTCGCGGTCCTCCCAGCATTCGAAGATGTTGGGACAGCCCGCCTCCTGGCAGACCGTGTGCAGCCCCTCGCTCTTCACGAGCTTCTGCAACTGGTTGTACTCGGGGCCCATCTTCGCCCGGGTTTTGATCCACTCGGGCTTGCGCTCGATGGGGGTCTGGCTGTTCCGGACCTCCAGGCGCAGCATCTTGCGCCCGTCGGGTGCGACAGCGGACACTCCGGCACTCCCCTTTGCTTTCACTGCATTGGAATCTTCGGCGAACACCAGGGTACGCCCGTCATTCGCACGGCCTTACGTCCGGCCAACCTGTGGCCGACGGGGGCTATTCCCCGTACGGCCGAACCGCGCGGGCGGCTCACGTCCCCGGGAGCCCGTACGGCAGCCCCCGGACCGCGCCGGTCAGGCGGTCGCGGGAGCGGCCGCCACCTCGCGAGGCGCGAGCTCCGCGTTCTCCAGGACGTCGCGCAGGTGCTTCTCGACGACCGGGAGGACCTCCGCGATCGTGAGGTCGCGCCCCAGCTCGTACGCGAGCGAGGTCACCCCCGCGTCGCGGATGCCGCACGGCACGATGCGGTCGAAGGAGGTGTTGTCGGGGTTCACGTTCAGCGCGAAGCCGTGCATCGTGACGCCCTTGGCGACCCGGATGCCGATGGCGGCCAGCTTGCGGTCCTCGCGGCGCTGTCCGGCGTTGGAGGGCGCGTACTCGGGGCCGTTGAGCCGCGGGTCGAACTCCTCGTCGGTCAGCCGGGGGTCGAAGTCCAGCGACAGGCCGCCGAGCGACGGCCGCTGCTCGACCGGGTCGCCCAGCACCCAGACCCCGCTGCGGCCCTCGACCCGGCTGGTCTCCACGCCGAACTCGGCGGCGGTGCGGATCAGCGCCTCCTCCAGTCGGCGCACGTGCGCCACGACGTCGACGGGGCGCGGCAACTTCTGGATCGGGTAGCCGACGAGCTGGCCCGGACCGTGCCAGGTGATCTTGCCGCCGCGGTCCACGTCGATGACCGGGGTGCCGTCCAGGGGCCGCTCGCTGTCGGTGGTGCGCCGCCCCGCCGTGTAGACGGACCGGTGCTCCAGCAGGAGGCAGGTGTCGGGGACGGTGTCCTCGAACCGCGCGGCGTGCAGCTCGCGCTGCTCCTGCCAGGCCTCCGTGTACTCGACGGCCTCCGGGCCGAAACCCAGCCGGACAAATCGCAGCTCGCTCACGGCGATGCCTCCCTACTCGTGGTGACGGGGAGCCCGGAGGGATGCCTCCCGCCCGTCGTCACCGTGCACGGAGCGCGGTCACCGTGCACACTGATCGCGCCCGAATCACTGTACGACCGTCCAGGACCGGACCGTCGGGCAGGTCATTTCGTCAGCGTGATCGGTACTCCTCACACGATCGGATGAACGTGGAGCGAACGCCGCCGGGGCCGCTCCCTGGGCCGCTAAATTCGCGCCGTTCCCCAAGGGCTGCCACGCCCGGCCCAGGCAAGGCAGGAGACCGCACCGCAGATGTCGGAACGACCCCCGCAGCGCACCCCGCACCCCCCGAACCGCAGACTCGCCGCACTCATCGCGGAGGCTGGCTTCTCCCACGCGGGCCTGGCCCGACGGGTGGACCAACTGGGGCTGGAGCACGGCCTCGACCTGCGGTACGACAAGACCTCGGTGACCCGCTGGCTGCGCGGCCAGCAACCACGCGGAACCACCCCCGCCCTGATCGCCGAGGTCTTCACCCGGCGCCTCGGCCGCCGGCTCACCGCCCAGGACCTCGGCCTGGACGCCTGCGCGCCCGTCTACGCCGGCCTGGAGTTCGCCTCGACCCCGGCCGAGGCCGTCGACATCGTCAGCGGACTCTGGCGCAAGGACTCGGGCAACCAGGCGGACCTCCGCAAGATCGCCTTCACCCCGGCCGGACTCGTGGTACCCAGCCGGGACTGGCTGATCGGCCAGGCCGACGAGTCCGTCTCCCGGGGCGGCCTCCCGGCCCCGGCCACCGGAGCCTTCGAAGACGCGGGGTCCCACGGCGAGAGCGCCCGGCCGGGACGAGCCGGTTCCGCCCCCGCCACCGGCCCGCTCCGGGACACGAGGGCAGGCACCCGGACGGGCACCCTGCCCGGACCGGGCGGCGCCGGAAACCCCGGGCCCCCTGCGCCCGGCTCGCCCGTGACCCCCGCAGCCCAGGGCCCCGGGACCTCCGCCGGGGGCGCCCGGATCGGCGTCCAGCGCCCCGCCCCGGGCCACGGGCCCGGTCGCACCCACGTATCCGGCCCCGACGGGAGCACGGGTACGGCCGCCGCCGGCCCCCCGCGCCCGGCGGTGCCCCGCCAGCGGCAGACCGAGCGGGCCTCCGGCCAGCGCGTGGGCAACGGCGACGTGGCGGCCCTGCGCTCGGTCGGCGAACTCTTCCGCTCGCTCGACCACGCCTACGGGGGCGGACACGCCCGCCAGGCCCTGATCCGGTACCTGGAGCACGAGACCGAGCCCATGCTCCGGGGCCACTACACCGAGACGACCGGTCGCCGGCTCTTCGCAGCGACGGCCGACCTGACCCGGCTGGCGGGCTGGACCTCGTACGACATCGCCGCGCACGGACTGGCCCAGCGGTACTTCGTCCAGGCCCTGCGCCTCGCCCAGGCCGCCGGGGACCGGGCGTACGGCAGCTACGTGCTGATCACGATGAGCCGGCAGGCCGTCTACCTCGGGCACGGCCGCGAGGCCGTCCAGCTCGCCCGGGTGGCCCAGCAGGGGGTGGGCTCCGCCGCGGCCCCGGCCGTCCAGGCGCTGCTGCACGCGGTGGAGGCGCGCGGGCACGGCGTGCTCGGGGACGCGCGGGCGTGCGCCGTATCGCTGGCGCGCGCGGAACGCTCCCTGGAGGCCGCCCGCCCAGGCGACGAGGCGCCGCACTGGGCCCGGAACTTCGACGAGGCCCAGTTCGCCGACGAGCTCGCGCACTGCCACCGCGACCTCCAGCAGTACCGCGCCGCCGCTCTGCACGCGGAGCGCTCGCTCCAGTTGCGCGCGCCCGCGTACGCCCGGAGCAGGCTTTTCTGCCGGGTCGTCCTCGCCTCGGCCCGGCTCGGGCTCGGCGAGCTCGACCAGGCGTGTCTGCTGGGCGCCGAGGCGGCCCAGCAGGCACGCGAGATGCGGTCGGTCCGGGCGACGGAGTACGTACGCGAGTTCGAGCGCAAGCTGGAGCCCTACCGCGACGCGGCGGCCGTGCGCGGATACCGCGAGCAGATCGCGGCCCTCGGCTGACGGAGGCGGCCCGCCGCCCCGGCCCCGCAGAGCCGGGGAGGTGCTCAGGCGGCCCCCGACAGCGTGGTCCCCGGCTCCGGCAGGAACCCGGAACCCGCCCGGAGGTCGGCCAGGATCGCCTCCGCCGCGCGGCGGCCCGAGTGCAGGGCGCCCCGCAGGGTGCTGGTGTCCCGGTGGTCGCCGCACACGTACAGACCGGCGAGCACCCGCACCGGGCGGCTCGGATCGTGCGGCGGCGCCATCACCGGGACCGCTTCGGCGGTGTGATGGGTGGCCAGCAGCTCCCAGTCGTCCGTGGGCGTCCCGTACAGCGCCGCCAGATGACCGCGCACCGCGCGGTCCAGACCGGGCGGCGGGGTGCCGAGCACCGCGGAGGTGATCAGCGCGCGGTCCCGCGGCGCCCGGGTGGGATCGATCTCGCTCATCACCGCCGAGTACGCGACCGGACCCGCCCCGCCCGCCTCCAGCACCAGCGAGGCGCCCGTCCGGGGAGCCTCCGGGGCCGCGTGGTGGACCACCGTCACCGGGTGGAAGCCGGGCACCCGCAGACCGGGCAGCAGCTCGGCGGCGGACCCCGCGCCGGTGGCCACCAGCAGCGCACGGCAGCTCAGCTCGCCGTGCTCCTTGGTGCGCACCGAGGTGGTGTCGGCCGCCGTCACCTGGACGTTCGTGCGCACGGTGTCCGGCGGCAGCGTGGACGCCAGCAGCTCCGGCAGTGCCGCCGAACCGCCCTCCGGTACGCGGAGCCGGCCGCGCGCCCAGTCGCGCAGGACCAGTTCCGCGATCCGGCTCGACGCCCGCAGCTCCGGATCGCTCAGCAGCGCGGCGAGCAGCGGCCGGAGGAAACCGTCGACGGAACGGGCCGGCAGCCCGCGCGCCGCGAGGGCCGCCTCCGCCGCCCGGTCGGGCTTGGCCATGATGCGGGCCGTGGACGTGTTGGCCAGCCGCGCCAGCGACGCTCCGAGCCGGGCGCGGTCGAGTGCCTCGCCGACCGCCCCTCCGCGGCCGGCCGGGGCGGCACGGTCGCCGCCCACCGGGGCGCTCGAACGGGCGCGCACGGGTTTGAACGCGCCCCTGGTGCTTCGTACGCCACCGGCGCGATAGCGGCGCCCGGCGTTGTGGACCACGACCGCCGGATCGAACTCGCGGAGCACCAGGGGCGCCAGCCCCGGTATGTCCCCGAACTCCTCCGGCACGCTGCCGAGCAGCGGACCGAGACGGTCGAGCCGGAACCCGTCCACCTCGTCCGTGGCCAGCCTGCCGCCGACGCGCGGTGTCGCCTCCAGGACGCTGACGTTCACCCCCGCCCGTACGAGAAGGTGGGCGGCTGACAGGCCGGCTGTACCGGCTCCGATGATGACCACGTCCGCGTGGTGTGCAGGCTTGCGCACATGCCCTCCCCGAGTCGTGCGAGCGGTGGGAGGCTCATGCCCCCGACTGACTCCCGGAATGCCCGAGTTCGCCAAAGAGGCTAGGAGGATGGCCGATACCTGGACAGTGGCCCGGCCGAAGGTGCCGGTGCACGGGGTCGCACGGGCCCGCCCACCGGCCTCGCGCATGTGCCCTGGGCACGGGCCCCGCCCACCGGCCGCGCGTGCGGGTGCCCGGGCGGCGGGCGCCTCAGCCCAGGGCCGCGCGGATCGCGCTGTCGACGCCGGGGAAGGCGAAGGCGAAACCCGAGTCCAGCAGCTTGCGCGGGACCACCCGCTGACTGCCCAGCACG
Source organism: Streptomyces sp. NPDC008125 (assembly GCF_042957125.1). Lineage (NCBI taxonomy): Bacteria > Bacillati > Actinomycetota > Actinomycetes > Kitasatosporales > Streptomycetaceae > Streptomyces > Streptomyces sp. NPDC008125. The sequence goes on along the minus strand of NZ_JBIBHR010000010.1, from coordinate 221,485 downwards.
TCCTCGGCGAAGTCGCCCAGCGCGAGGCGGAGCGCCGGGGCGGGGGCCGTGAAGAGGGTGGGCCGGTGCAGCACCCGCCCCATCGCCGCCGTCACCTCCGCGTTGGTGACCGGATCGGGTGCGGTGAGGTTCACCGGCCCGGACAGGGTGTCCGTGTCGAGCAGATGGCGCAGGGCGGCGACGTGGTCGTGCAGCGCGATGAAGCTCCAGTACTGACGGCCGTTGCCGAGCCGCCCGCCCAGCCCGGCCTTGAACAGCGGGAAGAGCTTCCCCCAGGCGCCTCCGCCCGAGGCGACGACCAGCCCGGTGCGCGCGTGCACGGTCCGGACGCCGGCCTCCTCGGCGGGAGCCGTGGCGGCCTCCCACTCCTCGCACACCGAGGGCAGGAACCCCTCGCCGGGCGGGGCGCTCTCGTCGACCGCCCGGTCACCGGTGTCGCCGTAGTAGCCGATCGCGGAACCCGAGACCAGGACCTTCGGCGGGGTGTCCAGGGAGGCGAGGGCCTCCGCGACCGCAGCCGTGCCCAGCACCCGGCTGTCCCGGATCTCCTTCTTGTACGCCTCGGTCCACCGGTGGTCCCCGACCCCCGCACCCGCCAGGTGGACCACCGCGTCGCAGCCGACCAGCCCCGCCGCGTCGACGTATCCCCGGTGCGGGTCCCACTGGACCTCGTCACCCTCCTTCGCGGGCCGGCGCACCAGGCGGGCGACCTCGTGCCCGTCGGCCCGCAGCGAGCGCACGAGCGCCGCTCCGATGAGTCCGGTCGATCCGGTGACGGCGATACGGGAGTGCTCCATGGGCTCATCCTGCCCCATGGATCCTGACCGTGGACCGCCCGGACACGCATGGCACAGTGACGCCCATGTCCTCGCTCCGCCTTCACGCCATACGTCCGGCGCTGCCCTCCGACGAGCCCGCGCTCGCCGTGCTCGACCGGGAGACCTGGTCCACCCTGCACGCCGTGCAGCCCCGCCCGCAGCCGCCGTACCCGCCGTTCTTCGACGAGCGCCACCCGCCCCGCGACATCCTCGTGGCCGAGACGGTGCCCGAGAGCGGGCCGGAGGGCGGGCGCGTCGCCCAGGGAGCCCCGCGCATGGCCGGATACCTCCGCCTGGTCGGGCCCACCCCGCTCGCCTGCCACCAGCACGTCCGGCAGATCCAGGGCCTCGCCGTCGACAACCGGGCGCGCGGGCTGGGCATCGGGCGGGCGCTGCTGCGCGCCGCGTTCACCGAGGCGCGCCGCCAGGGCGCCAACCGGATCACCCTGCGCGTCCTCGGCCACAACACGCCGGCCCGCGCGCTCTACGCCTCCGAGGGGTTCGCCGTGGAGGGCGTGCTGCCGGGCGAGTTCTTCCTGAACGGCGGGTACGTCGACGACGTGCTGATGGGGCGCGCGCTCTGAGGGCCGGTGGCGACGCCTGAGTGGCGTGCGAGCCGCTCAGCCCTCGCCGAACCGCTCCCACAGCGCCGGCAGCCGCGCCGCCAGCACGTCGTCGTTCTCGAAGGAGAACGGCACCCCGGCCGGTTCGCGGGCCTGCGGAGGAAGCCCCAGGTCCGGCGAGACGACGCCGGTGAGCTGCTCGTACGCCTCGTCGGCCGCGTAGCCCAGCTCCTCGCCGTCCCCGTCGACCTCCTCGTCGAAGTCGTCCAGGAGCTCGGCGAGATCGTCCGGGTCCTGGAGCGCGCCCTCGAACACCTCCCGGCCCTGGCCGATCAGCCAGCACCGGAAGTAGTCGAAGGCGTCGTCGCTCGCGCCGCCGAGCAGGAGGGCGGCGGCGCCCCACAGGTCCCAGCGGTACGCGCGGTGGTAGCGGGCCTCGAAGTGCCGGGCGAAGTCGAGCACGGTCTCGGGGTCCAGCCGCACCAGCCGTTCCACGAGCAGCTCGGCGTGCTCCTCGGGATCGCCCTCGGCGGCCTCGCGGGTGCTGTCGATGAGCTCCCAGAACTCCGTCTCGTCCATCACGGGTCCAGCATCGGCCGAGGCGGCGGCCCCCGCACGCGGAGCCTTCTACCGGTAGAGGCCGTGCATCCGGGCCGCCGCCTCGCGGAAGCGGGCGCGCAGCGCGGCCGGTGCGAGCACCTCCGCCTCGGCGCCCAGCGCCAGCAACTGCTCGTACGCCACCTCCGGCGACTCCACCGGCAGGGTGACCGTCCACCGCCCCTCGCCGTCCGGCGGTCCGGCGGCGGCCAGCGCCTCCTCGGCCGCGGTCCGGTCCACCAGGTGCGGGAGGCGCCGCGCGCCCGCACCGGAGATCCGTACGGTCACCTCGGTACGGAGCAGGGAGCGGGCGAACCGTGCGGAGCGGGCGGCCCAGAACCCGGCCAGGTCGAAACCGGCGTCGCGCTCGAACCGGCCGCCGTCCGCCTCGACCGAGACGAACCGGTCGACCCGGTACACCCGGAACCCGCCCTGGGCGGAAGGGGCGTCGGCCGGGTGCCCGACCCGGGCGCAGAGGTACCAGACGCCCGCCTTCAGTACGAGGCCGTACGGCAGCAGGGCCCGGTCCACCTCGGCGCCGTCCCGGAGGTAGCGCGCCCGGACCGTGAGGTCGTCGCGGACGGCCTCCGCCACGACGGGCAGCAGCGCCGGGGCGACCGGCTCCTGGAACCAGCCCGGGGCGTCCAGATGGAAGCGCCGGGCCACCGTGTCCGGGGCGTCCCGCAGCGAGGGTGCCAGGGCGGCGGCCACTTTGAGGCGGGCGGCGGACGCGGCGTCCTGGAGACCCAGATCGCGCAGGGCGGTGGGCAGCCCCGAGAGGAACAGCGCCTCGGCCTCGCCCCGGGCGAGGCCGGTGAGGCGGGTGCGGTAGCCGTCGACCAGGTGATAGCCACCCGTCCGGCCGCGCTCCGCGTACACCGGGACGCCCGCCTCGGAGAGGGCGGCGGCGTCCCGTGCGACGGTCCGCTCCGACACCTCCAGCTCCGCCGCCAGCTCGGCCGCGGTCATCCCGGGACGGGACTGGAGGAGCAGCACCATGGTGATCAGTCGGGCCGCGCGCATGGCTCCATTCTCGTCGACGCGCGGGACCGGCGAGACCGGCGGGCCCTGCCGGGCACACGGGAAACGCCCTGGCCCCTCCGGTGTTCCGGAGGGGCCAGGGCGTTCAGGGCAAGGGTGTCAGGGCCTGCGGATCAGAGTCCGTAGCGCTCCCGGGCCTCCTTGATCGCGGAGGCCGGGATCTCGCCGCGCCTGGCGAGCTGGGCCAGGGCCGCGACGACGACCGACTGCGCGTCGACACCGAAGTGGCGGCGGGCGGCGTCACGGGTGTCGGAGAGGCCGAAGCCGTCCGTACCGAGCGAGGACCAGTCCTGCTCCACCCACTGGCTGATCTGGTCCGGAACCTGGCGCATCCAGTCGCTGACCGCGAGCACCGGGCCGGGGGCACCGGCGAGCGCCTGCGTCACGTACGGCACCCGCTCCTCGCCCCGGAGCAGCGCGGCGTCGGCCTCCAGCGCGTCGCGGCGCAGCTCGCCCCACGAGGTGGCGGACCAGACGTCGGCGGTGACGCCCCAGTCGGCGGCCAGCAGCTCCTGGGCCTCCAGGGCCCAGTGGATGGCGGTACCGGAGGCCAGCAGCTGCAGGCGCGGCGCGTCGGCCTTGGCCGGCGTGCCCTCCTTGAAGCGGTACAGGCCCTTGACGATGCCCTCCTCGATGCCTTCCGGCATCGCGGGCTGCGGCTTCGGCTCGTTGTAGACCGTCAGGTAGTAGAAGACGTTGGAGTCCTCGCCCTCGACGGGCTCGCCGTACATCCGGCGCAGACCCTCCTTGACGATCACCGCGATCTCGTACGCGAAGGCCGGGTCGTAGTTGAGCGACGCCGGGTTCGTGGCCGCGATCAGGTGCGAGTGGCCGTCCGCGTGCTGGAGGCCCTCACCCGTCAGGGTCGTACGGCCGGCCGTGGCGCCGACGATGAAGCCCTTGCCGAGCTGGTCGGCGAGCTGCCACATCTGGTCGCCGGTCCGCTGCCAGCCGAACATCGAGTAGAAGATGTAGAACGGGATCATCGTCTCGCCGTGCGTCGCGTACGACGTGGACGCGGCGATGAAGTCCGCCATGGAGCCGGCCTCGGTGATCCCCTCGTTGAGGATCTGGCCGTCCTTGGCCTCCTTGTAGTACATCAGCTGGTCGCGGTCGACCGGCTCGTACGTCTGGCCCAGCGGCGAGTAGATGCCGGCCGACGGGAAGAGCGACTCCATGCCGAAGGTACGGGCCTCGTCCGGGACGATCGGAACCCAGCGCTTGCCGGTCTCCTTGTCCCGCATCAGGTCCTTGGCGAGGCGGACGAAGGCCATGGTGGTGGCCATCTCCTGCTTGCCGGAGCCCTTCTTCAGCGCGGCGAACGCGCGCTCCTCGGGCTGCGGCAGGGCCGCGGCGTGCACCCGGCGGGCGGGGGCGGGGCCACCGAGGGCCGCGCGGCGCTCCTGGAGGTAGCGGACCTCGGGGGAGTCGGCGCCGGGGTGACCGTAGGGCACCACGCCGCTCTCGAAGGCGCTGTCCGGGATCGGCAGGCCGAGCAGCTCGCGCATGTCCTTGAACTCGTCCAGGGACAGCTTCTTCATCTGGTGGTTGGCGTTCTTGGACTCGAAGCCCTTGCCGAGCGTGAAGCCCTTCACCGTCTGGGCGAGGATCACGGTCGGGCCGCCCTTGTGCTCCAGGGCCGCCTTGTACGCCGCGTAGACCTTGCGGGCCTCGTGGCCGCCGCGCGAGGTGTAGAAACACTCGGCGATCTTCGCGTCGGTGAGCAGCTTCGCCAGCTCGACGAGCGCGGGCTCGGCGCCGAAGAAGTGCTCACGGATGTACGCGACGTCACGGGTGGCGTACGTCTGGAACTGCGCGTCCGGGACCTCGCGGAGGCGGCGGACCAGCGCACCGGTGGTGTCGAGCTGGAACAGCTCGTCCCACGCGTTGCCCCAGAGCGTCTTGACGACGTTCCAGCCGGCCCCGCGGAAGGCGCCTTCCAGCTCCTGGACCACGCGGAAGTTGGCGCGGACCGGGCCGTCGAGACGCTGCAGGTTGCAGTTGATGACGAAGGTCAGGTTGTCGAGACCCTCACGGGCGGCGAGCGCCAGGGCGGCCGTCGACTCGGGCTCGTCCATCTCGCCGTCGCCCAGGAAGGCCCAGACGTGCGAGTTCGACGTGTCCTTGATGTTGCGGTTGGCCAGGTAGCGGTTGAAGCGTGCCTGGTAGATCGCCGACAGCGGGCCGAGGCCCATCGACACGGTGGGGAACTCCCACAGCCAGGGCAGACGCCGCGGGTGCGGGTAGGACGGCAGGCCGTCGCCGCCCGACTCCTGACGGAAGTTGTCGAGCTGCTGCTCGCTCAGCCGGCCGTCGAGGAAGGCGCGGGCGTAGATGCCGGGGGAGGCGTGGCCCTGGATGTAGAGCTGGTCACCGGAGCCGTCCCCCTCCTTGCCGCGGAAGAAGTGGTTGAAGCCCGTCTCGTACAGCCAGGCCGCCGAGGCGAACGTGGCGATGTGACCGCCGACGCCGTACTTCGCCCCGCGGGTCACCATGGCCGCCGCGTTCCAGCGGTTCCACGCGGTGATGCGGGATTCCATCTCCAGGTCGCCGTCGAACTCGGGCTCGGCCGCGGTCGGGATGGAGTTGACGTAGTCGGTCTCCAGCAGCTTGGGCAGCGCGAGACCGGCGCCTTCGGCGTGTTCGAGCGAACGCCTCATCAGGTACGCGGCGCGATGCGGCCCCGCGGCCTTGGTCACGGCGTCCAGAGAGGCCGCCCATTCGGCGGTCTCTTCGGGGTCGCGGTCCGGGAACTGGTCGAGTTCGCTCGGACGCTTTCCTACGGGGTCGGTCATGATCGCCGCCTTCCGGAGTGGGAGGGGGTGGAGAAGTCCCTGGCTGGCAGGACAGGGCGACGGGCCGGTGGGCCCGCCGAGAACTGTAAATCCCTGATCGATGATCGATCAAAGGGTTGAAAGGGAAAACTTCTCGATATGAAGAAAATGGCATGGGGTGCCGCCAAATGGGGCACGGAGTGACGGGATAAAGCGGGGTAAAACGGCCACCGATTGCTCGGAAGAGCGGCAGCGGTGACAGATGGGAAACCTGACGGCAACGCGGGCGTGAGAAACAACAAGTACGCCTCCGGCCGTCGAACACCGGGGTGAGCGGTACGGACGACCCCTGCGGCAGTTTCCCGGGCGCGCGGGCAGGGGACTTGGGCGTGCGGACAAGGGGACCTCGCGCGCGCGGCCAGGGGATCCTCACGCGCGCGGCCAAGGGATCCTCACGCGCGCGGCGCGCAGCCCAGGACGTGCGCCTTGACCAGCGGGCCGATCTGCGGGTCCTGCCGCGTGAACGCGTCGATGAGCGCCTCGTGCTCCTCCGCGTACGACTTCTGCACCGTGCCCAGCCACCGGATCGACAGGGCCGTGAACACCTCGATGCCCAGCCCTTCCCAGGTGTGCAGCAGCACCGCGTTGCCGGCCGCCCGCACCAGTTCCCGGTGGAAGCCCACCGTGTGGCGCACCTGCGCCTCCCCGTCGGCCGCCCGGTCGGCCTCGTAGAGGGCCGTCACGTGCGGCTGGAGGGCCGAGCAGTCGCCCCCGAGGGCGGGGGCCGCAAGCTCCGCCGCGATCTGCTCCAGGCCCGCACGCACGGGGTAGCTCTCCTCCAGGTCGGCGGCCGTGAGGTTGCGGACCCGGACGCCCTTGTTGGGCGCCGACTCGATCAGCCGCAGCGTCTCCAGCTCACGCAGCGCCTCGCGCACCGGTGTCTGGCTGACCTCCAGCTCGGTGGCGATCCGCCGCTCCACGATGCGCTCGCCCGGCTTCCAGCGCCCGCTGACTATCCCGTCCACGATGTGCTCGCGGATCTGCTCGCGCAGCGAGTGGACGACGGGCGGGGTCATGAGGTGCTCCTTCGGGCGAACCGGTGCCGCGGGGACCGGCCACGGTCGCTGAGGCCCGTGGTGTTGACCGGCAGTGACCGCCGGATACCCCCTAGACAATACGGCGGCGCCCCCGCCCGGGAGGTGGTCCGGACGGGGGCGCCGCTGGTGAGGCTCGTTACAGCCGGGTCGTTCAGAGGCCGAGCTCGACCTCGAACTCACCGGCCTCCAGGATCGCCTTGACCGCGGTCAGGTAACGGGCGGCGTCCGCGCCGTCCACCAGACGGTGGTCGTAGGAGAGCGACAGGTACGTCATGTCACGGATGCCGATGACGGTGCCCTCGGCGGTCTCGATGACGGCCGGGCGCTTCACCGTGGCACCGATGCCCAGGATGGCGGCCTGGTTCGGGGGCACGATGACGGTGTCGAACAGCGCACCGCGCGAACCGGTGTTGCTGATGGTGAAGGTGGCACCCGACATGTCGTCCGGGGTGAGGCCGCCACCGCGGGCCTTGCCGGCCAGCTCGGCGGTCTTCTTCGAGATACCGGCGATGTTCAGGTCGCCCGCACCCTTGATGACCGGGGTCATCAGACCCTTCTCGGCGTCCACGGCGATGCCGATGTTCTCCGAGTCGAAGTACGTGATGGTGCCCTCGTCCTCGTTGATCCGGGCGTTGATGACCGGGTGGGCCTTCAGCGCCTGGGCCGCCGCCTTCACGAAGAACGGCATCGGGGACAGCTTGACGCCCTCGCGGGCGGCGAACGCGGCCTTCGCCTGGTTGCGCAGCTTCATCAGCTTGGTGATGTCGACCTCGACGACCGAGGTCAGCTGGGCCTGCGAGTGCAGCGCCTTCATCATGTTCTCGCCGATGACCTTGCGCATGCGGGTCATCTTGACGGTCTGACCGCGCAGCGGCGACGCCTCCAGCTTCGGCGCCTTGGCGGCGGCCGGAGCGGCGGCGGGGGCCGGAGCCGGAGCGGCTGCGGCGGCCTTGGCGGCCTCCGCGGCGGCGACGACATCCTGCTTGCGGATACGGCCACCGACGCCGCTGCCCTTCACCGCGCCCAGGTCGACGCCGTTCTCCGAAGCGAGCTTGCGGACCAGCGGTGTGACGTACGCGCCGTCGTCACCGGAGGTCGCGACCGGGGTGACCGGGGCGGGGGCGGCGACCGGAGCCGGAGCCGGAGCGGCGGCCACGGGCGCCGGGGCGGCGGGCGCCGCCGGGGCCGGGGCAGCCGGGGCGGGAGCAGCGGCGGCCGGGGCCGGAGCGGGGGCAGCGGCCGGAGCCGGGGCAGCGGCCGGAGCCGGGGCGGCGGCCGGAGCCGGGGCGGCGGCCGGGGCAGCGCCCTTGGCGCCGATGACGGCCAGCTTGGCGCCGACCTCGGCGGTCTCGTCCTCACCGACGACGATCTCCAGCAGCACGCCGGAGACCGGGGCGGGGATCTCGGTGTCGACCTTGTCCGTGGAGACCTCGAGCAGGGGCTCGTCCTCCGTGACCTCCTCGCCGACCTCCTTCAGCCAGCGGGTGACGGTGCCCTCGGTGACGCTCTCACCGAGCGCCGGCAGGGTGACGTCGGTGCCTTCGGCGGAGGTCGCGCCGGCGGTCGCCTCGGCGGTCGGGGCCGGCGCGGGGGCCTCGGTCTCGGTCGACGGGGCGATCGGGGCCTCGGTGGCGGGCGCGGCGGCCGGAGCGGCAGCCTCGGCCGGAGCGGCAGCCTCGGCCGGAGCCGCCGCGGGGGCGCCCGAGCCGTCGTCGATGACGGCCAGCTCGGCGCCGACCTCGACGGTCTCGTCCTCGGCGACCTTGATGGAGGCCAGCACACCGGAGACGGGGGAGGGGATCTCGGTGTCGACCTTGTCGGTCGAGACCTCGAGCAACGGCTCGTCAGCCTCGACGCGCTCGCCCTCGGCCTTCAGCCAACGGGTGACAGTGCCCTCGGTGACGCTCTCGCCGAGCGCCGGAAGGGTTACGGAAACCGACATGGTTTCGGTTGCTCCTTACGAATTGCGGAAGTGGTCGGTCGTCGCCCGGGACTGGATCAGTCGTGGGAGTGGAGCGGCTTGCCGGCCAGCGCGAGGTGGGCCTCGCCCATGGCCTCGTTCTGGGTCGGGTGGGCGTGGATGAGCTGCGCGACCTCGGCCGGCAGCGCCTCCCAGTTGTAGATCAGCTGTGCTTCGCCGACCTGCTCGCCCATGCGGTCGCCGACCATGTGGACGCCGACCACGGCACCGTCCTTGACCTGGACGAGCTTGATCTCGCCCGCGGTCTTCAGGATCTTGCTCTTGCCGTTGCCCGCCAGGTTGTACTTGAGGGCGACGACCTTGTCCGCGCCGTAGATCTCCTTGGCCTTGGCCTCGGAGATGCCGACGGAGGCGACCTCGGGGTGGCAGTACGTCACCTTCGGCACACCGTCGTAGTCGATCGGGACGACCTTCAGGCCGGCCAGCCGCTCCGCGACGAGGATGCCCTCGGCGAAACCGACGTGCGCGAGCTGGAGGGTCGGGGCGAGGTCGCCCACGGCCGAGACGGTGGGCACGTTGGTCTGCATGTACTCGTCGACGAGGACATAGCCGCGGTCCATCGCGACGCCGGCCTCCTCGTAACCGAGGCCCTGCGACACCGGGCCGCGGCCGATCGCGACCAGCAGCACCTCGGCCTCGAAGGTCTTGCCGTCGGCGAGGGTCACGCGCACGCCGTCCTGCGTGTACTCGGCCTTGTCGAAGAAGGTGCCGAGGTTGAACTTGATGCCGCGCTTGCGGAACGCGCGCTCCAGAAGCTTCGAGCTGTTCTCGTCCTCGACCGGGACCAGGTGCTTCAGGCCCTCGACGATGGTCACGTCGGTGCCGAAGGACTTCCACGCCGAGGCGAACTCGACGCCGATGACGCCGCCGCCGAGCACGATGGCCGACTTCGGGACACGGTCCAGCTTCAGCGCGTGGTCCGAGGAGATGATGCGGTTGCCGTCGATCTCCAGGCCCGGCAGCGAGCGCGGCACGGAGCCGGTCGCCAGCACGATGTGGCGGCCCTGGATGCGCTCGCCGTTCACGTCCACCGAGGTCGGGGACGACAGGCGGCCCTCACCCTCGACGTAGTGCACCTTGCGCGAGGCGATGAGACCCTGCAGGCCCTTGTACAGGCCGGAGATCACTTCGTCCTTGTACTTGTGGACGGCCTCGATGTCGATGCCCTCGAAGGTGGCCTTGACACCGAACTGCTCGGCCTCGCGCGCCTGGTCGGCGATCTCGCCGGCGTGCAGCAGCGCCTTGGTCGGGATGCAGCCGTTGTGCAGGCAGGTACCGCCGACCTTGCCCTTCTCGATCAGGGCGACGTCCAGGCCCAGCTGCGCTCCGCGCAGGGCCGCGGCGTAACCGCCACTGCCACCGCCGAGGATCACTAGGTCGAAAACGGTGCTGGCGTCGTTCGCCACGTCACGTCCTCCATGCATGTGCGCCGTACGCCGGGCCCCGTGGGGTGTGACCGGCCGGTCGGCTGGTGTTCGGCCGCTTGAGTCGTTCGGCCCTGTGGTGGGGGCCCTGTCCTGCCGAGAACCCATCTTCGCACTTGTTGACCGTCGGCGGGACGCGGGGCCCGGTCCGGACTGGGCCCCGCAGGTCCCGGGACCGGTCGCTTCCGCGTAGAAACGTATGGATTCAGCCGAGTTCGTCCAGAGCGAAACCCCGCAGGGACGCGTCCGTCCCCGTTCGAACGGCGCACGCAATGCGTACAGCCCCGGACATCCGCCCGGGGCTGTACGACTTTGGTCACAGAGGACCGGCGGGTGGTCAGCCCAGGTCGCCGTCGGCGGTGCGCTCCGCGAGACGGATCAGGGTGCGGACCGAGGAGCCGGTGCCGCCCTTGGGGGTGTAGCCGTAGGGCGCGCCCTCGTGGAAGGCCGGGCCCGCGATGTCCAGGTGCGCCCAGGCGATGCCCTCGCCGACGAACTCCTTGAGGAACAGACCGGCCACCAGGCCGCCGCCCATCCGCTCGCCCATGTTGGCGATGTCGGCGGTCGGGGAGTCCATGCCCTTGCGCAGGTCGGCGGGGAGCGGCATCGGCCAGGACGCCTCGCCGACCTCCTCGGCGATCTCGTGGATCGCCGTACGGAAGGCGTCGTCGTTGGCCATGATGCCGAAGGTGCGGTTGCCCAGCGCCAGCACCATCGCGCCGGTCAGGGTCGCCACGTCGACGATCGCGTCGGGGGCCTCCTCGGAGGCGCGGGTCAGCGCGTCGGCGAGGACGAGCCGGCCCTCGGCGTCCGTGTTGAGGACCTCGACGGTCTTGCCGCTGTACATGCTCAGCACGTCACCCGGGCGGGTGGCGTTGCCGCCGGGCATGTTCTCCGCGAGTGCCAGCCAGCCGGTGACGTTGACGCGCAGGCCGAGACGGGACGCGGCGATGACGGTGGCGAACACGGCGGCGGCGCCGCTCATGTCGCACTTCATCGTCTCGTTGTGGCCGGCCGGCTTGAGCGAGATGCCGCCCGAGTCGTAGGTGATGCCCTTGCCGACCAGGGCCAGGGTCTTCTCCGCCTTCGGGTGCGTGTAGGCGAGCTTCACCAGGCGGGGTCCGTGGACGGCGCCCTGGCCGACGCCGACCAGGCCGCCGTAGCCGCCCTTGACCAGGGCCTTCTCGTCGAGCACCTGGACCTTGATGCCGTGCTCCTTGCCCGCGGCGGCGGCCACGGCGGCGAAGGACTCGGGGAAGAGGTCGTTCGGCGGGGTGTTGATCAGGTCGCGGGCGCGGTTGATCTCCTCCGCCACGGCGACGGCGCGCTCGGCGGCGGCCTTGAACGCCTTGTCGCGCGGCTTGGCGCCGAGCACGGCCACCTCGGCGAGCGCCTGCTTGGGGCCGTTGGCCTTGGCCGGCTTGGGAGCGAGCCTGTTCTCGCCGCGCTGGTAGGCGGTGAAGGCGTAGGCGCCGAGCAGGGCGCCCTCGGCGACCGCGCCGGCGTCCTCCACGGTCGAGGCCGGCAGGGCGAAGCCGGCCTTCTTCGCGCCACCCAGGGCGCGGGCGGCGGAACCGGCGGCGCGGCGCAGGATCTCGGAGTCGTAGGCGTCGTCCGAGTCCGGGACGGTGCCCAGGCCGACGGCGATGACGACCGGCGCCTTGAGGCCGCCGGCGGCGGGGACCTTGATGAGTTCGCCCTCGGCACCGGTGGCACCCAGGGTCTCCAGGACGGCGGCGAGCTTTCCGCCGAAGGCCTTGTCCACGGCCTCGGCGCCCGGTGCGAGCACCGGACCCTTGGAGCCCTTGGCGAGACCGACGACGAGTGCGTCGGCGCGCAGCGTCGCCGCGCCTGCGGTGCTGAGAGTGAGAGCAGTCACGGTGGTGAATTCTCGCTTCCGTTGAGTAACTGGATCGGTCGAGGGGGTGGGGCCGACCGTGCCCGGCGCATCGTAGATGTGCCCGTTGTGCGCAGGGAACGAGCCTACGCGCGCCGTTTTTGCCGTTTCACGCCGGTGTTCACCGTCCGGGAGGCGCCCGGCGGGCGTCCGGCCCGGTCGACGCGGCGTGCGGGACGAACCAGCCGGTCACATAGGGTTGTTGGCGAAGGCAGGGCAAATGGTGCGCCGGGGTGTGTGCGGCGGACAGGGATACGGGAACGGGGTCGGGGAACCGTGTACGGGACGAGACTGGGCCGGCCGGTGGCGGCCGCCCTCCTGATGGTGTCTCCGCTGCTCTCCGGCTGCACCTCGGGAGAACCCCCGCACGCCCCGGCGGGCCGCCCCGCCGCCGCTTCCGCGGACGCGGCGGACCCGGCCGCCGGACGCTGGCGCCCCCGGCCCGGCCTGGACTGGCAGTGGCAGCTCTCCGGGCGGCTCGACCCCACGGTGGACGTCCCGGTGTACGACATCGACGGCTTCGACCACGACGCCGCCGTGGTCGCCGGACTGCACGGCCGGGGCAGCAAGGTCGTCTGCTACCTCTCCACCGGCGCCCACGAGGACTTCCGCCCGGACGCCGACGCCTTCCCGGCGGCCCTGCTCGGCAAGGGCAACGGCTGGGACGGCGAGCGCTGGCTCGACGTCAGGCGCACCGACCTCCTGGGACCCCTGATGGAGACCCGGATCGCGATGTGCGCCGAGAAGGGCTTCGACGCCGTGGAACCGGACAACATGGACGGCTACCGCAACGACACCGGCTTCCCGCTCACGGCCGCCGATCAGCTGGCGTACAACCGGCTGATCGCCCGTATCGCCCACCGCCACGGCCTGGCGGTCGGCCTGAAGAACGACCTGGACCAGATCCCCGCCCTCGAACCGGACTTCGACTTCGCGGTGAACGAGCAGTGCGCCCAGTACGAGGAGTGCGAGGAGCTGGTCCCGTTCGTCGAGGCGGACAAGGCCGTCTTCCACGTCGAGTACGAGCTGCCGGCCGCCGCGTTCTGCGCCCGCTCGCGCGAACTCGGGCTCAGCTCGCTGGAGAAGAAGTACGAGCTCGGCGCCTGGCGCAGGAGCTGCGCGACGGACGCGGGGGAGTCCACGGCGCCCTGACCCGGCCGTTCGGCCCGTACGACCCCTCGGTCCCCGGGCGGCCGTACGGCCCGTACGACCCCTCGGACCCCGTACCGGCCGTACGGCCGGTACGGCCTCCCGGGCCTCACCCCGGCCGCTGCCCGCACGGGCCGCCCGGCCCCGGGCCTCCCGTCAGCCGAGCACCAGCCCCACCAGTGCCGCCGTCGCCGCCGTCTCCTCCACCGCGCCGAACACGTCCCCCGTCACCCCGCCGAACCGCCGCACGCAGTGCCGCAGCAGCACCTCGGACGCCCCGAGGGCCAGCAGCGCGGCGAGCGCGTGGTGCACGGCCCCGCCCACCCCGGACACCGCTCCGGCCGCTCCGCAGGCCGCGACGGCGACCACCGCGACCAGGGCCGCCCCCAGCCGCGGGACCGTGCCGGCCACCGCCGCGCCCAGCCCCTCCGGGCGGGCGGCCGGGACACCGCGGCGCGAGGCCAGGGTCAGGGCCAGACGGGCGGCGACGCCGGACACCACCGCTCCCGCCGCGCCCTGCTCCCAGCCCCGCCCGTACAGCTCGTCACCGGCGGCGACCTGGGCCAGCAGCACGAGGAGCAGGGTGATCACGCCGAACGGCCCGATGTCCGACTGCTTCATGATCCGCAGCGCGTCCTCGGCCGGTCTGCCGCTGCCGAGCCCGTCCGCCGTGTCCGCGAGCCCGTCCAGATGGAGGCCCCGGGTGAGTACGGCCGGTACGGCGGCGGAGGCGACCGCGGCGAGCAGCGGACCCGCGCCGGCCAGCAGTGCCAGCGAACCGGGCACCGCCGCGAGCAGCCCCACCACGAGCCCGGCGAGCGGCGCGCGGAGCATGCCCGCACGGGCGGTGTCACGGTCCCAGCGGGTGACGCGGACGGGGAGCACGGTGAGCGTGCCGAAGGCGAAGCGGAGGCCATGGCTGTTCAGGGAGGTCACCGCGAGCACGGTAGTGCGTGCGCAACGCCTTTCGATCGGACAAGATGTGACGAATCCGCACAGGAGTGACCGATCGGGAGAGGGTGGCATGGGTCACTGGTGGCACACCAACATCACCGAGCCGGGAAAGCTGCCGCTGCTTCTCGCGCTGGCCGCGTTCGTGCTGACCTTCGCCATCACCCGCACCATCACCCGCATGATCCGGGCCGGGAAGGGACCGTTCCGCAACATCACCCCGGGCGGGGTCCACGTTCACCACGTCGTCCCCGGTGTCGTGCTCTGCGTCCTCGGCGGCTTCGGCGCGGTCGCCGACGGCCAGCACGGCGTCACCGCGATGGTCTTCGCGGTGATCTTCGGGGTCGGGGCGGGCCTGGTGCTGGACGAGTTCGCGCTCATCCTGCACCTGGACGACGTCTACTGGACGGAGCAGGGCCGCCAGAGCGTGGAGATGGTCGTGCTGACGACCTCGCTCGTGCTGCTGGCCCTCGCGGGCTTCTCGCCCCTCGGGGTCGACGAGCTGACGGACGAACAGGAGAACGGCCGGCTCGGCCTCGTCCTGACGATGGTCGTCAACTTCCTCTTCGTGCTCGTCGCGCTCTTCAAGGGCAAGGCGCGGATGGCGGTCGTCGGCGCCCTCGTCCCCTTCGTGGCACTGATCGGCGCCCTGCGGCTGGCCCGCCCCGCCTCGCCGTGGGCCAAGCGGTTCTACGGACGGCGCCACAAGGCCCGCGCCCGCGCGGTGCTGCGCGCCTACCACCACGACGTGCGCTGGGCCGGGCCCCGCCGCAGGTTCCAGGACCTGATCGGCGGGGCCCCGGACCGGGTACCGCTGCCCGGCCCCAAGCCCTGACCCGTACTCAGACCGCCGGGTCCGCCGCCACCGCGGCGCCCTGCTCGTCGCCCTGCTGCTCGTCCGGCTCGGCATCCGGCTCCTCGGCGGGCTTCTCCGGCTCGCGCTCCGGCAGTTCGGCGGCGAACGCGGCGGCGGCCCGCACCAGCGGGAGAGCGAGCAGCGCGCCCGTACCTCCGCCGACCGTCACCCCGTGGTCGAGCAGCGGCGTCAGAGCCATCCGGTCCAGCGCCTTCGCCTGCGCCGGCTCACCGCTCGCGTGGCCGGCCAGCCACCAGTCGGGCGCCCGGAACGCGGCCCGCTGCGCCACCAGCGCGCAGGCCGCCGAGACCACGCCGTCCAAAATCACCGGGAGCCGGCGCACCGCGCACTGGAGCAGGAACCCGGTCATCGCCGCGAGGTCCGCGCCGCCCACCGTCGCCAGCAGTTCCAGCTGGTCCCCGAGGACCGGACGGGCCCGGCGCAGCGCGTCACGGATCGCGGCGCACTTGCGCATCCACGCCAGGTCGTCGATCCCCGCGCCGCCGCGCCCGGTCACCACCGAGGCGTCGGTGCCGCACAGCGCGGCGATCAGGGTGGAGGCCGCCGTCGTGCCGCCCACGCTGAGGTCGCCCAGCACCACCAGGTCCGTACCGGAGTCCGCCTCCTCGTCCGCGATCCGGATGCCCAGCGCCACGGCCTCGGCGGCCTCCTCGGCGGTCAGCGCGTTCTCGACGTCGATCCGCCCGGCGCCCCGGCGTACCCGGCCGCGCACCACGGACTCCGGCAGCAGGTCCGGGTCGCAGTCCAGGCCGGCGTCGACGATCCGAACCGGCACCGAGAACCGCCGGGCCAGCACCGCCGACGGGCTCGCCCCGTCCAGGGTGGCGCGGACCAGCTCGTGCGCGCTCCCCGCGGCGCGGCCGGAGACGCCGAGCTCCGCGATCTTGTGGTCACCGGCGAAGAGCACCACGCGCGGCTGGTCCACCGGCCGGACCGGCACGGTCTGCTGTGCGGCGGACAGCCATTCGCCCAGTTCGTCGAGCCGGCCGAGCGCGCCGGGCGGGACGATCAGCCGCCCCCGGCGGTCCTCGGCGTCGCGCCGCACACCGCCGTCGGGGCGCTCGATCAGGTCGGAGAAGTCGTCCAGGTTCACGGAGGTCTGCCTCGCGGGTCGTTGCGTCGGGGGCCGGAGCCCGCGGGCGGGCTCCCTGCGGAACAGTATCCGCCGCGCCGTTCCCCGACCGGTCCCGAGGCCACCGGGCCGACGACTCCGCCCGTGACTCCGCCGCCGCGGGTGTTCCGGACGGGCGGCGGAGCCCGGGGAGGGCCGGTGGAAGAGATTGCCGCCGCCTGCCTCTGGCCGCGTGGAGCTACCCGGCGGTATACAAGCTCCGTCGTGTCGTGCGGTGCCGGCTTCGCGTGGCGGCGTCCAGGTCTTACGGGAGGAACACACGTGGCGGACAACGGAGTTGCGGGTACGGGGGCGGCAGTGGCGGTACGGCGGCGGGCGGTGGCGGTGGGGGCCGCACTCGGAAGCTGCGTGCTGCTCATGGCTTCGGTGACTCCGGCCGCCGCGCACGGCAGGGACTCCGCGCACGGCAAAGGCGCCGGGCACGGGAGTTCCGGGCACGGTCGCGGCAGCGGGCACGCAGGGGGCCCGGCGCACGGCCCGCGTTATGTCGCGCTCGGGGACTCGTACACGTCGGGGCCGGGCATCCCCCCGCAGGCCGACCTCGCCTGCGCCCGCTCCACCCGCAACTACCCCTCCCTGGTCGCCGAGCGGAAGAGGGCATCCGCGTTCGAGGACGTGAGCTGCGGCGGCGCGACCACCGAGCAGATGTGGACCGCGCAGGGCACCAACCCCCCTCAGCTGCAGGCGCTGGGCCGCGACACCGGTCTCGTCACCCTGCAGATAGGCGGCAACGACGTCGGGTTCGGGTCCATCATCGCCACCTGCGCCGGTCTGGGCGTCCAGGAGCCGACGGGCGATCCGTGCCGGAGCCACTACACCTCCTCGGGGACGGACCGGCTGGCCGAGGCCGTCGCGCAGACCGCCCCGAAGATCGAGCGCGTCCTGCGGGCCGTGCACGCGCGGTCGCCGCACGCGCGGGTGCTGGTCGTCGGTTACCCCGATCTGCTGCCCGACGACGGCAGCGGCTGCTTTCCCGCGGTGCCCTTCGCGGCCGGGGACTTCCCCTATCTGCGGGACACCGAGAAGCGGCTCAACGCGATGCTCCGCACGGTGGCGGTCCGCAACCGCGCCGAGTACGTCGACACCTACGCGCCCACCGTCGGGCGCGACATGTGCAAGGGTCCCGAGGACCGCTGGATCGAGCCGCTCGTGCCGGCGTCGCCCGCGGCTCCCGCCCACCCCAACGCCAAGGGCGAGCAGGCCATGGCGACCGCCGTACTGCACCGGCTGCGGTAGAGGCCGTACCGCAGCCGGTGAAGGCTGCACCGCACGGTCCGGACGCGGTTCCGGCGCGGGGCCGGGCGCTCCGGCCCCGCCCCTCACCCCCGCAGCACCACCGGCAGCCCCGCCACGACCAGCAGCACCGTCTCGCACTCCGCCGCGAAGGCCGCGTTCAGCCGCCCCAGCTCGTCCCGGAACCTCCGCCCCGCGGCCGTCGCCGGGACCACGCCGGAACCGACCTCGTTGGTCACCGCCACCACGGTGCGCGAGGTCTGCCGCACGGCGGCGACCAGCTCCGCGACCCGCGCCCGCAGCGCCTTCTCGCCGCCGTCCGCCCACCGGCCGTCGTCCCAGGCGTCCACCCGGTCCATCGCGTCGGTCAGCCACAGCGACAGGCAGTCGATCAGCAGCGGCGGCCCGTCCGCCCGCAGCAGCTCCGCCACCTCGCAGGTCTCCTCGGTGCGCCAGGCGGACGGCCGGCGCTCCCGGTGCAGTCCGATGCGAGCGGCCCATTCGGAGTCCCCGTCCCGCCGGCCGCCCGTCGCCACGTACAGCACGTCGGGGAAGGTCTCCAGCCGCAGTTCCGCCTCCACCGACTTCCCCGACCGGGCGCCGCCGGTCACCAGGGTGCGCCGGGGGACCTCGGGGAGGGGACGGAACTCCCCTGCCACCAGCGTCGTCCCGTCGGGTACCGCCCGGGCCCCCGCCGCCGCGAGCCGGCGGTCCAGCTCCGCCCCGGGCGGGGCGTCGTGGTCCAGGTGGACGGCGACGATCTCGGTGAGCGGCCCGACCGCGTCCACCGCGCGCAACCGCGCCAGCGCGTCCGGCCGCCCCACCACGTCGCCGGCCACCAGGTCGTACGGCTCGGGGAACGGCTCGGCGAGCCCGGCCGGTGCCGCGCCCTGCGGCAGGTAGAGCAGCCGCTCGCCGGTGGGGGAGGTGATCTCGTACCCGGTGCCCGGCGCGTCCATCGCAACCGCCCGCACCCGGTGCCCGCTGATCAGCGTGAGCACCTGTCCGTCCGGCACCCGCCCCGGCCGGGGGAGCCCGGGGGGCAGCTCGACGGCGGGACCGTTCTGGGGGCGGGTCAGCAGCACCTGGCGCACCCCGGCCAGCGAGTGCCCCGCGCGGGCGGCGGCGAGCGCCGCGCCCGGGGTGAGGTCGAGCAGCACGGCGTCGTCGACGAGGAGGGCCGTCGTCGCCCGCGCGGACGTGCCGCGGGCGGTCGCGCACACGGCGCAGGGGCAGTCGGGCCGGGGCAGCCCGCCGGGGGCTCCGGTGCCGAGGAGAGTCAGTTCCACGTCTTGATCCTGCCGCGTGCGCGCCGGGGGTGCGCGCCCGGCCCGCCCCCGCCCCCCGCGCCACGGGCCCCCGCTCCCCGCGTCAGGGGCTCCCGCCGGACCGCCCGGGCTTTCTCGGGCGCCGCCCGCCAACGGGTTTCCCGGCGCCCCCGGCGGCAATCTTCCGGACGATCGCGGCAGGATAGCGGGCCGAGGCCCTAGGCTCGGGGCAGCAACAGGACCCAGGAGGCTGACATGGCGTGGACGTGGCGGTTCGAGAAGTCCGACGGTACGGAGACGGAGCCGGCGTTGCAGCCGGAGGAATTCACGACGCAGGGTGACGCGGAGTCCTGGATCGGCGAGTTCTGGAAGGAGCTCCTGGACGGCGGGGCGGACCAGGTGACGCTCTTCGACGACTCCACGAAGATCTACGGGCCGATGAGCCTCCACGCGGAGACGCCGGAGCCCGACCGGGAGCCCACCCCGGAAGGGGAGCCGGAGCCGGGTACCGCTGACGGCGCCGCCGCCCCCGACGCGGCTGCCGCGTCCGGTCCGGAGGCGGAGACCGTCTGACCCGACGGGAGCGGGCGGGAGGGGGACTCCCGGACCGCCCGCCCCGTGCACTCGTCCGTCCGACGGGCTCAGATCTCCCCGAGCGTGACCTCGGCCGTCCGCGTGGTACCACCGCGGGTGTACGTCACCTTGACCCGGTCCCCGGGCTCCTCCCCGGCGAGCGCCTCCGCGAGCGAGGTGATCGTGGTGACTTCCGTGTCCCCGATCCGGGTGATGATGTCGCCGACCCGCATCCCCGCGTCGTACGCGGCCCCGCCCCGGACCACGCTGACCAGCGCCACACCGGCGGGCCGGTAGTCGTCGTCGACGACCGTGCGGCCGGTGATGTCGAGCGCGGCCCGCCCCGAGTCGGTGACCTTGCCCTTGTCGATGATCTGGTCCGCGATGGTCTTCACCGTCGACACCGGGATCGCGAAGCCGATGCCCGGCGCCGCGCTGTTGCCGAGGGCGGGGTCGGTGGCCGCGAGCGTCGGGATGCCGATGACCTCGCTGTTGAGGTTGACCAGCGCGCCCCCGCTGTTGCCCGGGTTGATCGCCGCCGAGGTCTGCACCATGTTGGCGAGGGTCGCCCCCGTGCCGCCGCCGGAGCGGGACTCGCTGACCGTCCGGCCGAGCGCCGAGACAATGCCCTGGGTGACGCTGCTGGAGAGGCCGAGCGGCGAGCCCATCGCCAGCACGATCTGCCCCACCTCGACCTTCTCCGAGTCGCCGAACTTCGCCGCCCGCAGCCCGTCCGGCTTGTCGTCGATGCGGATGACCGCCAGATCCTGGTCCGGGTAGGACGAGACCAGGGAGGCGTCGAGAACATGTTCCCCGGTGGCGACGCTGACCTTGAAGGACTTCGCGTCGCCGACGACGTGCGCGTTGGTCACGATGTTGCCGTCGTCGTCGTAGACGATGCCGGAGCCCAGCCCGTCGGCGGTCTGGATCTGGACGACGGAGGGCAGCACGTCGTTGATGACCCGCTGGTAGTCGGACTCCAGCTCCGCCACGGCACGGGACGCGGAATCCTGCCGGGCCGCCGCCACGGAGGGCTCGGGGGAGTCCGTTGCGGAGTCGGAGCAGCCGCTCGCCAGGGCGAGGGCGCTGAGACCCGCGGCCAGGGAGAGCGGCAGCCGGCGCGCGCGGCTGCCGGAGGGAGATGCGTCCATGTCCGGAGTATCCCGTTCGTCCCTGCCGGGCGGCGGGTGCTGCTGGGCCGAACGGGCCGAACGGAGACCGGCGCGGCGCCGTACGGAGACCGGCGCGGGACCACGGGCCGAACGGAGACCGGCGCGGGCGGACGCACCCGTCCGGCGGCCCGCCCCGCCGCGACGGGGGAGGGCCGTCAGGCCCTCAGGTCCGTTCGCCGCGTACACCGCAGAGGTGGAGCAGCGCGGCGACCCGCCGGTACGGGTCGGTCCGCCCGGCCCGTTCCTCGGCGGCGAAGATCTGCTCCAGCTCGGCGG
Source organism: Streptomyces sp. NPDC008125 (assembly GCF_042957125.1). Classification (NCBI taxonomy): domain Bacteria; kingdom Bacillati; phylum Actinomycetota; class Actinomycetes; order Kitasatosporales; family Streptomycetaceae; genus Streptomyces; species Streptomyces sp. NPDC008125. Next base: position 200,662 of record NZ_JBIBHR010000010.1, on the reverse strand, counting down.
GCCCGGGCAGCGGGGTGTCGCCCGGGGTGTTGTCCGTGAAGACGCGCACCCCGTACCAGGCGTGCAGCGGCGCCGCGATCCCCGCCAGGGTGGCGGTCAGCGCGTCGAGCCGGTCGGCCCGGACCTGGAGGCCGAGCCGGTTGGTGTAGCGGGCGGTGTCGAAGGCGGCGTGCGCCGAGCCGAAGTCGCCGGCCGCCGCGGGGCGCATCGCGAGCGCGTCGCCGTTCCGTACGACCAGCGAGAGGAGGCCGCCGGGGGCCAGCACCCGTGCCAGCCCCGCCAGGAGGGCGTCGGGCTCCTCGACGTACATCAGTACGCCGTGGCAGAGCACCATGTCGAAGGTGCCGGGCAGGAAGTGGACACCGGTCTCCGAGCCGTCGCCCTCGATCAGCCGGACGCGCTCGCGGATGCCCTCGGGCTCGTGCTCCAGTGCCTCACGGGCCGCCACCAGCATCTCGGGGTCGGAGTCCAGGCCGGTCACCGAGTGACCGGCCCGCGCCAGGCGGAGGGACTGCGTGCCCTGACCCAGCCCGACGTCCAGGACGCGCAGGCGCCGCCCCACCGGGAAGCGGGCGGCTATCTGCTCGTCCAGCTGCCGGGCCACGAGCTCCTGGCGGACGACGTTGCGCAGTCCGCCCAGGCCGGAGAGCCAGGTCGAGGAGCCTCCGGCGAATCCCGAGGCTCCCGCGGTCAGGGCCGCTCTCCTCGCTTGACCTGCGGCTTCGGCAGCCGCAGCCGGCGCATCTGGAGCGTACGCATCAGGCCGTAGGCGACGGCGCCGCGCTGCGAGGTGTCCGGGAAGCGGATGCGCAGCTGCTTGCGCAGCCGGAACGCCAGGCCGATCGAGTCCAGCACGATCAGCACGATCACGCCGAGCCAGAGCAGCAGCGAGATGTTCTGGATGTTCCGGATCTGGATCACGCTGAGGACCAGGATGATCACGGCCATCGGCAGGAACCACTCGGCGATGCTGAAGCGCGAGTCCACGAAGTCGCGGGTGAAGCGCCGCACCGGGCCCTTGTCGCGGGTCGGGAGGTAGCGCTCGTCACCGGAGGCGAGGGCCTCGCGCTGCTTGGCCATGTCGACCCGGCGTGCTTCGCGCGAGCGCTTCACCGCCTCCTTGCGGTCGACCGGCGTGGTCGAGGCGCGACGCCGCTGCGTCTGCGCCTCGCTGCGCTTCGGCGTGGGGCGACCCTTGGGAGCCTGGGGGTCGCGGGACTGGGTGGAGAGGTCCGCCGTCACCTTGCCGGTGGGGGCCTTCTCTTCTTTGGAACGGCTACGGAACACAAAACCCAAGGGTACGGGGTCCGGTGGGCGGGCAGTCGGACCGGGCGGGAACGATCCGGCAACGGCCCGCGTCCTCAGCTGTGCACCCACCGGGCGACACCGGGGCAACAGGGGCATCCGCCCCGGTCGGCCCGCATCCGCCGCGTACTCCTCGGGCGGGAGCGGTCGCCCGCCGCAGTCGTCCTTGGGGAGGAGCACATCGCGCCCCGAACAGTGCGGTAATGGATGCGGGGCCCGTACTGTGGGTTCTGTCGGAGTGCTGGAGTTCAGTCGTCAAGAAGGGGGCGCGCGAAGCCCATGAGCGGTGTCATGAAGCGGATGGGAATGATCTTCCGCGCGAAGGCGAACAAGGCCCTCGACCGGGCCGAGGACCCGCGCGAGACCCTCGACTACTCGTACCAGAAGCAGCTGGAACTATTGCAGAAGGTGCGCCGCGGAGTCGCCGACGTGGCGACCTCGCGCAAGCGGCTGGAGCTGCAGCTGAACCAGCTGCAGGGCCAGTCGTCCAAGCTGGAGGACCAGGGCCGCAAGGCCCTCGCGCTCGGCCGGGAGGACCTCGCCCGCGAGGCGCTCTCCCGTCGCGCCGCCCTCCAGCAGCAGGTCACCGACCTGGAGACGCAGCACCAGACGCTGCAGGGCGAGGAGGAGAAGCTCACTCTCGCGGCCCAGCGGCTCCAGGCCAAGGTCGACGCCTTCCGCACCAAGAAGGAGACGATCAAGGCCACCTACACCGCGGCGCAGGCGCAGACCCGCATCGGGGAGGCGTTCTCCGGCATCTCCGAGGAGATGGGCGATGTCGGCCTGGCCATTCAGCGGGCCGAGGACAAGACGCAGCAGCTGCAGGCCCGGGCCGGCGCGATCGACGAGCTGCTGGCCTCCGGCGCCCTGGACGACCCCACCGGCACCGCGAAGGACGACATCGCCGCCGAGCTGGACCGCATCTCCGGTGGTACGGATGTGGAGCTGGAGCTCCAGCGGATGAAGGCCGAACTGGCCGGCGGCACCTCGGCGGACCAGCAGGCCATCGAGGGCGGCTCCCAGGGCACCGCGCCCGGCTCCCAGCAGCAGTCACCGCACCGGTACGACAAGAGCTGAGGAACGGTCATGATCGTACGGATCATGGGGGAGGGCCAGGTCGAACTGGCCGACGGCGCGATCGCCGAGCTGAACGCGCTCGACGACGAGTTGCTCGCGGAGATGGAGCGCGGCGACGGACCCGGTTTCCGCACCACGCTGCACGCCCTGCTCGGCCGGGTGCGCGAGCTGGGCTCGCCGCTGCCGGACGACTCCCTGGAGCCGTCCGAGCTGATCCTGCCGTCTCCCGACGCCACCCTCGAAGAGGTCCGCGCGATGCTCCACGACGACGGGCTCATCCCCGGCTGACCGGACCCGGCCGGTCCCCCGCACCCGCACCGAGCACTCCGCTCTCCACGACACGCGCCCCGCCGCCCGCCCGGACCCCGGGCGGGCGGCGGGGCGTGTGTGCGTACCTCCCCCACGCACGGGGGGCGATGCGGACGCGCACGGGGGCGTACCGGAGCGCGGTGTCCGCCGCCCCGGCCGCCCCGCTCCCCGCACGCCGTACCGTTGCCCGACGTGACCACCCTCGGAACCGGACTCGCGCGCGCCCGCCGCTGGCTGCGGGACCATCCGCTCGCCTTCGACGCGGCGCTCGCCCTCGCCGTCCTCGGGACCATGCTCGTGGCGTCCTTCGCCGACTCCGGCGGCCCCGGCCACCACGGGCCCTCCTTCGGCTCGCGGACCCCCGTCGCGTCCAGCGTCGTCCTGATGCTGCTCGGCGCCGCGGCGCTGGTGCTGCGCAGGAGGCGGGCCCTCCAGGTGCTCGGCTTCACCTGCTGCCTGTCGGTCGTCGAGTTCGTGGTGGTGGACCCGCCGGCGCCGGTGGTGATGAGCGCGGTCGTGGCCCTCTACACCGTCGCCTCCCGCACCGACCGGCCCACCACCTGGCGGGTCGGGCTGGTCACCAGCGGCGCGCTCGCCGCCACCGCGATGATCTTCGGCGCCGCTCCCTGGTACAGTCAGATCAACCTGGGCGTCGTCGCCTGGACCGGCCTCGCCGGGGCGGCCGGGGACGCCGTGCGCAGCCGCCGGGCCTTCATCGACGCGATCCAGGAACGCGCCGAACGCGCCGAGCGCACCCGGGACGAGGAGGCCCGCCGCCGGGTCGCCGAGGAACGGCTGCGCATCGCCCGCGACCTGCACGACGTGGTCGCGCACCACATCGCGCTGGTCAACGTCCAGGCCGGGGTAGCCGCCCACGTCATGGACAAGCGCCCGGACCAGGCCAAGGAGGCGCTCGCGCACGTACGGAACGCCAGCCGCTCCGCGCTCAACGAACTCCGCGCCACCGTGGGGCTGCTGCGCCAGTCCGGCGACCCCACCGCCCCCACCGAACCCGCGCCCGGCCTCGCCGTCCTCGGCGATCTGGTCGAAACCTTCCGCAACGCCGGACTCCCGGTCGAGGTCGCCTGCCCCGAGCAGGCCGCCCCGCTGCCCGCCGCCGTCGACCTGGCCGCCTACCGGGTCGTCCAGGAGGCTCTGACCAATGTGCGCAAGCACGCCGGAGCCGGTACGAAGGCCGAGGTCAGCGTCGTACGGGTCGGGGCCGTGGCCGAGGTGACGGTGCTCGACAACGGGCGCGGGACCCCCGCGGTCCCCGCCCAGGGCGGACTCGGCGGTGGCCATGGCCTCCTCGGCATGCGCGAACGCGTCACCGCGCTCGGCGGCACCCTCACGGCGGGCCCCCGCTACGGCGGCGGGTTCCGGGTCCATGCGATCCTCCCGGTGGACGCCCGCCCGGGCGCTCCGGACCGTACGGGGGGACTCGCGTGAGCGTGATCAGGGTGCTGCTCGCCGACGACCAGGCGCTGCTGCGCAGCGCGTTCCGGGTGCTGGTCGACTCGGAACCCGACATGCGGGTCGTCGGCGAGGCGGCCGACGGCGCCCAGGCGGTGGAGCTCGCCCGCGCCACCGCCCCCGACGTGGTCCTGATGGACATCAGGATGCCGGGCACCGACGGCCTCGCCGCGACCCGCCTGATCAGCGCGGACCCGGCGCTGACCGGCGTACGGGTCGTCATGCTGACCACCTTCGAGGTGGACGAGTACGTCGTGCAGTCGCTGCGGGCCGGGGCCTCCGGGTTCCTCGGCAAGGGCGCCGAACCCGAGGAGCTCCTCCAGGCGATACGCGTCGCCGCCGCGGGCGAGGCGCTGCTCTCCCCGGTCGCGACCAAGGGACTGATCGCCACCTTCCTCGCGCAGGCGGCCACCTCGGACGAGCTGCCCGACGCCGCCGCCCACGCCGAGCGGCTGGACGCGCTCACCGTCCGCGAACGCGAGGTGCTGGTCCAGGTCGCCGCCGGCCACTCCAATGACGAGATCGCCGAACGCCTCGCGGTCAGCCCGCTCACCGTCAAGACCCACGTGAACCGGGCCATGGCGAAGCTCGGCGCCCGCGACCGTGCCCAACTGGTCGTCATCGCCTACGAGTCGGGACTGGTACGCCCCCGGAGTGCGTGACCCCGGGGTGCGGCCGGGTGGAGACGGCGTACTCCAGCTGCGGTACACGGAGGCCGTAAAAAGCACCCGGGGGGCCGACGTCCGGCCGCGGGCCATCAGGGATCGTATGAGTGGGTCGGGTGTGTCCCCTTCGACTCACGCATCCGCCCGTCACCGCGTACGCCACAGAAGAGAGACGTAACCCATGTCCTGGCTGTCAAGGTTCAGCCTCGCGCAACGGGCCCTGATCGGGCTGATCTCCATCGTCGCGCTCGTCTTCGGGGCGATAGCGATCCCCCAGCTCAAGCAGCAGCTGCTGCCGACCATCGAGCTGCCGATGGTGTCGGTCCTGGCGCCCTATCAGGGGGCGTCCCCCGATGTGGTCGAGAAGCAGGTCGTCGAACCGCTCGAGAACGCCATCAAGGCCGTCGACGGCATCGAGGGCGTCACCTCCACCGCCAGCGAGGGCAACGCCGTCGTCATGGCCAGCTTCGACTTCGGGGACGAGGGCACCAAGCAGCTCGTCGCCGACATCCAGCAGGCCGTGAACCGGGCGCGCAACCAGCTCCCCGAGGGCGTCGACCCGCAGGTCATCGCCGGCTCCACCGACGACATCCCGACCGTGGTCCTCGCCGTCACCTCGGACAAGGACCAGCAGGCGCTCGCCGACCAGCTGGACCACACCGTGGTGCCCGCACTGGAGGACATCGAGGGCGTCGGCCAGGTAGCCGTCAACGGCGTCCAGGACGTGCAGGTCACCGTCGTCCCCGACGACAGGAAGCTCGCGGCGGCCGGTCTCTCGGCGACCTCCGTCTCCCAGGCGCTCCAGACGGCCGGCGGCACCATGGCGGCCGGCTCCTTCGCCGAGTCCGGCAAGAGCCGCACCATCCAGGTCGGCGGCGGCTTCACCTCGCTCCAGCAGATCGAGGACGTCCGGGTCGTCCCCGGCGCCGAGACCGGGAAGCCCGGCAAGCCGGTCCGCCTCGGCGACGTCGCCACCGTGAAGCAGGAGGAGTCCGCGCCGGTCTCCATCACCCGCACCAACGGCAAGCCCAGCCTCGCCGTGATGGCGACGATGGACCAGGACGGCAGCGCCGTCGCGATCTCCGACGCGGTCGAGAAGATCCTCCCCGACCTGCGCAAGGACCTGGGTTCCGGCGCCGAGCTGACGGTCGTCACCGACCAGGGCCCGGCCGTCTCCAAGGCGATCTCCGGCCTGACCACCGAAGGCGCGCTCGGCCTGGTCTTCGCCGTCGTGGTGATCCTGCTCTTCCTCGCGTCGATCCGCTCGACGCTCGTCACCGCGGTCTCCATCCCGCTCTCCGTGGTCCTCGCGCTGATCGTGCTGTGGACCCGCGACCTGTCGCTCAACATGCTCACCCTCGGGGCGCTGACGATCGCGATCGGCCGCGTCGTCGACGACTCGATCGTCGTCCTGGAGAACATCAAGCGGCACCTCGGCTACGGCGAGGAGCGCCACTCGGCGATCGTCGCCGCGGTGAAGGAGGTGGCCGGAGCGGTCACCGCCTCCACCCTCACCACCGTCGCCGTCTTCCTGCCGATCGGTCTCGTCGGCGGCATGGTCGGCCAGCTCTTCGGCTCGTTCTCGATCACGGTCACGGCGGCGCTGCTGGCCTCGCTGCTGGTCTCACTGACCGTGGTACCCGTCCTGTCCTTCTGGTTCCTGCGCGCCCCCAAGGGAACCGCCGAGGACCCGGACGAGGCCCGTCGCAAGGCCGAGGAGAAGGAGGCGACGAGCCGGCTCCAGCGGTTCTACGTCCCCGTCCTGGGCTTCGCGACCCGCCGCCGCGTCACCAGTGTGGTGATCGCGCTGGTCATCCTGCTCGGCACCTTCGGCATGGCCCCCCTGCTGAAGACGAACTTCTTTGACCAGGGCGAGCAGGACGTCCTCTCCGTCACCCAGAAGCTGACCCCGGGGACGAGCCTCGCCGCGGCCGACGAGGCCGCCCGCAAGGTGGAGAAGGTCATCGCCGCCGACAAGGGCGTGAAGGACTACCAGGTCACCGTCGGCTCCTCCGGCTTCATGGCCGCCTTCGGCGGTGGCACGGGCGCCAACCAGGCCTCGTACCAGATCACCCTGAAGGACTCCGGCGAGTACGAGGCCACCCAGAAGCGGATCGAGGACGGTCTCGCGAAGCTGGACGGCATCGGCCGGACCAGCATCGCGGCGGGCGGCGGATTCGGCAGCCAGGACATCAGCGTCGTGGTCAAGGCCGCCGACGCCGACGTGCTCAAGAAGGCGTCCGAGGCGGTGCGCGCCGAGGTCGCGAAGGTCGACGGCGTCACCGACGTCCAGAGCGACCTGTCGCAGAGCGTGCCGCGCATCTCGGTCCGTGCCAACGACAAGGCCGCGGCCGCCGGTTACGACCAGACCAGGATCGGTGCGCTCGTCACCGGCGCGGTCGGCGGGACGAACTCCGGCACGGCCATGCTCGACGACACCGAGCGGAACATCGTCGTGCGGTCCGCGACGCCCGCCACCACCCTGGCCCAGCTCAAGGAGATCCCGGCCGGCAAGGTGAAGCTCGGCCAGATCGCCGACGTCGAGCTGGTCCCCGGCCCGGTCTCCATGACCCGGATCGACGGGCAGCGCGCCGCCACCATCACCGCGCGGCCCACCGAGGAGAACACCGGCGCGGTCAGCACCGAGCTCGCCTCGAAGCTCAAGGCGCTGGACCTCCCGGAGGGCGCCACCGCCACCATCGGCGGCGTCACCTCGGACCAGGACGAGGCGTTCAAGAACCTCGCCCTGGCCATGCTGGCGGCCATCGCGATCGTCTTCATGCTGCTGGTCGCGACGTTCCGTTCGCTGATCCAGCCGCTGATCCTGCTGGTCTCCATCCCGTTCGCGGCGACCGGCGCGCTCGGCCTCCTGATCATCACCGGCACCCCCATGGGCGTCCCGGCGATGATCGGCATGCTGATGCTCATCGGCATCGTGGTCACCAACGCGATCGTGCTGATCGACCTGATCAACCAATACCGGTCCCAGGGGATGGGCGTCGTCGAGGCGGTCGTCGAGGGCGGCCGTCACCGGCTCCGCCCGATCCTGATGACCGCGCTGGCGACGATCTTCGCGCTGCTGCCGATGGCGCTCGGCGTCACCGGCGAGGGCGGGTTCATCTCCCAGCCGCTGGCCGTCGTCGTGATCGGCGGACTCATCACCTCCACCCTGCTGACGCTCCTGCTGGTGCCGACGCTGTACGCCATGGTGGAGCTGCGCAAGGAACGCCGGGCCAAGAAGAAGGCGGCCAGGCGCGCGGCGAAGGGCGAGGTCCCCGCGCAGGGCGACTCCGGCTCCGGCACGGGTACCGACTCCGGTACGGACGGCTCCCGCGAGGCGGCCCACTCCGGCGTCTGACGGCGTCCGGCCGGCCACAGCGGAAAAGGGCCCGGCCCCCGCACTCTCCTTCTCACGGGAGTGCGGGGGCCGGGCCGTTCGCCGTACACGGCGCGTGCGTGCCCTACGGCAGCGCGAGCATCCGCTCCAGCGCCATCTTGGCGTACTTCTCGGTCTCCGGGTCGACCTCGATCCGGTTGACCAGCTTGCCCTCGGCCAGCGACTCCAGCGTCCAGACCAGGTGGGGCAGATCGATCCGGTTCATCGTGGAGCAGAAGCAGACCGTCTTGTCGAGGAAGACGATCTCCTTGTCCTCGGCAGCGAAACGGTTCGCCAGACGGCGCACCAGGTTCAGCTCCGTGCCGATGGCCCACTTGGAGCCGGCCGGGGCCGCCTCCAGCGCCTTGATGATGTACTCGGTCGAGCCGACCTGGTCGGCCGCCGCGACGACCTCGTGCTTGCACTCCGGGTGCACCAGGACGTTGACGCCGGGTATGCGCGCGCGGACGTCCTCCACGGACTCCACCGAGAAGCGCCCGTGCACCGAGCAGTGCCCGCGCCACAGGATCATCTTCGCGTCGCGCAGCTGCTGCGCCGTCAGGCCGCCGTTCGGCTTGTGCGGGTTGTAGAGGACGCAGTCCTCCAGCGACATCCCCATGTCCCGGACGGCGGTGTTGCGCCCCAGGTGCTGGTCGGGGAGGAAGAGGACCTTGTCGCCCTGCTCGAAGGCCCACTCCAGCGCCCGCTCGGCGTTGGAGGAGGTGCAGATGGTGCCGCCGTGGCGGCCGGTGAACGCCTTGATGTCGGCGGAGGAGTTCATGTACGAGACGGGCACGACCCGGTCGGCCACGCCCGCCTCGGTCAGCACGTCCCAGCACTCGGCGACCTGCTCGGCGGTGGCCATGTCGGCCATCGAGCAGCCCGCCGCCAGGTCGGGCAGCACGACCTTCTGGTCGTCGCCGGTGAGGATGTCCGCGGACTCGGCCATGAAGTGCACACCGCAGAAGACGATGTACTCGGCCTCCGGGCGGGCCGCGGCGTCACGGGCCAGCTTGAAGGAGTCGCCGGTGACGTCCGCGAACTGGATCACCTCGTCGCGCTGGTAGTGGTGGCCGAGGACGAACACCTTGTCCCCGAGCTTCTCCTTGGCGGCGCGGGCGCGCTCCACCAGATCCGGGTCGGAGGGGGAAGGCAGGTCGCCGGGGCACTCCACGCCGCGCTCGCTCCTCGGGTCGGCCTCGCGGCCGAGCAGGAGCAGGGCCAGGGGCGACGGCTGAACATCGAGTTCCACAGGGGGGTGGGCCGTGGTCACGTCACGCACCCTTTCTTGTCATTGGTGAGCGCGGCGGTGCCGGTCGGGTGGGCCGGGTCTGCGCCGGGAGTCTTTTCGTCTATTTGACGTTATCTATGATAGCCGGATCGTGTCAGTTTGACGACGCCGTTACCGTCGATGTGACGCATACCCTCGCGCGCGCCGTGTGCGAGCATGAAAATGAACAGACGGACGCGGGCACGGAATGAATCCGCGCGCGCGACGGTTGCACCGTCGGCAAGCAGTCCGTACAACCCGGGAGAGAAGCAGATGTCCGTATCGGACGAGACCACCACCGTGAGCGACGGCATCCTCCTGTCCGACGCCGCCGCAGCCAAGGTCAAGGGCCTGCTGGACCAGGAGGGCCGCGACGACCTCGCCCTGCGCGTCGCCGTACAGCCCGGCGGCTGCTCCGGCCTGCGTTACCAGCTCTTCTTCGACGAGCGCTCGCTCGACGGCGACGTCGTGAAGGACTTCGACGGAGTCAAGGTCGTCACCGACCGCATGAGCGCCCCGTACCTCGGCGGTGCCTCGATCGACTTCGTGGACACCATCGAGAAGCAGGGCTTCACGATCGACAACCCCAACGCCACCGGCTCCTGCGCCTGCGGCGACTCCTTCAGCTAAACCCTCACCGGTTCCCTGAGGGTGCCCGGTCCACGGACCGGCCGCGGAACGAAGACGCACGACGAGGGCGGCCCCGGAATCGCTTCCGGGGCCGCCCTCGTGCGTCCTGGTTCAAAGCCGCTTCACGCGCGGGGAACCGGCTTGCCCGACGCCGTCTCCCGGACGGTCCGCCCGCCGAGCGGCGCGTCCAGGGGCACCTGGACGGTCACCCGCTCGGCGAGCGCCACGCAGGCCGTGCCGGGCTTCGGCCGAGGTTCGGTGATCGTCACCCTGACCTCCGTACGGTCCTCCTCGGCGCTCGCCGTGTAGGTGCCGCACACGCCGCCCCAGAACGACACCTCCAGCGTCCGCCCGTGCTCGGTGTACGAGATCGGCGTCACGCCGCGGGACGGCCGCGATGCCGACGGCGTCTCCAGGTAGGCGGGGGCGACGGCGACCTGGCCGACCGTGGAGACCGGGCCGCCCGCCTCCGGCCGTACGGTGAAGAGCCAGGACGGCACGAGGGCCGGCCGCTCGTCCACGAGCTGCGCCGAGAGCCCGAACACCGCCTTCTCCACCGCCATCGCCGTCGGCGGCGCGATGCGACCCGAGGACGGGACGCACTCCGGGCCCGCCGTCTTCGCGCCGCCCTCCCCGCTCTCCAGGGGTTCGGCCGTCGCGCAGGCCGGGGCGGCCGTGGACCCCTGCGCGGCGTTCAGCGACGCCAGGGCGGCAGCCGCGTCCACCACCGGGTAGAGGGCATCGCCGTTCCCGGCCGTCGGCAGCAGCAGCCGGCCCGACGCGCCGGTGACCGCGGAGTCCGGTCCCACCTGGACGTCGGTGGACCAGCCGTGGGTGGGCAGCCCGTCCACCACCGGATCGGCACGGACCACCCGCTGCGCCCCCAGCGGCCCGCCGTCGCCGAGCGCGGCGTCGCCCAGGCCCAGGGCGTCGAGTACCGGCCGGGCCGCCTCCCTCGCCGCCTCCCGGCTCACCGGGTTCCCGCCCGAGGTGCCGCCGGCGCACACCGCGCCGGACGGGCAGGGGGAGAGGCCGCCGGTGCCGCGCAGGTACTTCCAGGTTCCCGGTGCCTCCTGGGAGACCTCCAGGTACGGCTTCGATCCGCCCGCACCCAGGCGCCAGTAGCCCTCCTGCGCCGTCGGGGTGCCCTGCATGCCGAATGCCCGGGCCGCCCGGGCCGCCTCGGCGAGGGACACGGTGGCGGCGGTGGTCCGGTGCACCGGCGCCGTCGCCGGCCCCTGCGGCAGATCCCCGGTGGCGCGGTAGACCACGCCCGTGGGGGCCGGTTCGCCGGGGGCGAAGCCCGGTACCGACGGATCGGCCGGTCCGGAGATGCCCAGCGGGGCCGGGGCCGGGGACGCGGACGCCGAGGAGGCGGTCTTCTTCGCCCCTTCTCCGCCGTCGTCCGCCGTGGCCGCCCACCAGGCACCGCCGCCCCCGGCCAGCACCACCGCGGCCACCACCGCGCCGATCATGGCCGAGGGCCGTCGGCGGGCGGGCGCTTCGTCGTCGGATCGGTCGATGCTCACCGGAGAGCTCCTTCGCCTCGCTTCCGCGGGCGGATGCTCCCGCCCCGTCCCCCGGGCGGGGGGACGGAGCTGTGACGGGCCGGAGCCGCGATCGGTTCCCTCCCGGGGGCCCGAGAGCGCCACCGGGAGCGGGCGTCAGGCCCCGCCCAACCGTCCGGACCGGGCGGGTTCGCGGCACTCCGGGGCGGGGTCTTCAGCCCCCGTACTCCTCCGTCGCCTCGATCAGCCGCGCGGAGGCGGGCGGCACCGTGACTCCGTGAATCAGGGACGGCGCGACGGGCGGCGTGGCAGTCTTCGGCGGAACGACCCAGTGCGGAGCCATCCGCACGCAGTCACCCCTCAGATCGGCCAGGCTCGTCTCGGTCTCGGACACAACGCTGTGTGTGGGCATATCCGCACCGTACGCACCTTGCCCCCGGGTAGAAAGACCTACTATCGGGTAGTTTCATCCCATCGGTGCTTGGTGCGGAAACGGGTAGCGTGAGGTGTCACGCCGTCCCGGAACGCCCACGCGTCCCCCGCCTCCGCAGGAGCAGCCTCCCGTGCGTATCGCAGTCACCGGCTCCATCGCCACCGACCATCTGATGACTTTCCCCGGCCGGTTCGCCGACCAGCTCGTCGCGGACCAGCTGCACACGGTCTCGCTCTCCTTCCTGGTCGACGCCCTGGACGTGCGCCGCGGCGGGGTCGCCGCCAACATCTGCTTCGGCATGGGGCAGCTCGGCACCTCGCCGGTCCTGGTGGGCGCCGCCGGCTCCGACTTCGACGAGTACCGCGCCTGGCTCGACCGGCACGGCGTGGACACCGGATCGGTCCGCATCTCCGAGGTGCTGCACACCGCGCGCTTCGTCTGCACCACGGACGCCGACCACAACCAGATCGGCTCCTTCTACACGGGCGCCATGAGCGAGGCCCGGCTGATCGAGCTGCAGAGCGTCGCCGAGCGCCTCGGCGGCCTCGACCTCGTCTCCATCGGCGCCGACGACCCCGAGGCGATGCTCCGCCACACCGAGGAGTGCCGCAGCCGGGGCATCCCCTTCGCGGCGGACTTCTCCCAGCAGATCGCCCGGATGAACGGCGAAGAGATCCGGATACTGCTGGAGGGCGCCACCTACCTCTTCTCCAACGAGTACGAGAAGGGGCTCATCGAGTCCAAGACCGGCTGGACCGACGAGGAGATCCTGGCCAAGGTCGGCCACCGGATCACCACCCTCGGCGCCCGCGGGGTGCGCATCGAGCGCGTGGGCGAGCCGGTCATCGAGGTCGGCTGCCCCGACGAGGAGACGAAGGCGGACCCGACCGGCGTCGGCGACGCCTTCCGCGCCGGCTTCCTCTCCGGCCTCGCCTGGGGCGTCGGTCTGGAACGCGCCGCCCAGGTCGGCTGCATGCTCGCCACCCTGGTCATCGAGACGGTCGGCACCCAGGAGTACACCCTGCGCCGCTCCCGCTTCATGGACCGCTTCGCCAAGGCGTACGGCCACGACGCCGCCGACGAGGTCCGCGCGCACCTCGCCTGAACCGCCGCGGCGCCCCGGGGCCGGCCCGCCCGCCCCGCCACCGGCGCCGCCCCCCCCCCCCCCCCCCGCCGCGGGCGCCCCCCCCCCCGCGTCACCGCCCGCGGCCCCGGTGGCCGGCCCGGCGGCACCGCCCCGGGGCGCCGACCCCTCAGCCCAGCCGGCGGACCACGTACGCCGCGCCGCGCTCCGCGGGCCGCTCGCCCACGTACTCCTGCTCCCGCATCTCGCACCAGGCCGGAATGTCCAGCCGGGCCGCCTCGTCGTCGGCGAGCACGGTCACCGTGCCGCCCACCGGAACGTCCCCGATCACCTTGGCGAGTTCGATCACCGGGATCGGGCAGCGCCGGCCCAGCGCGTCCACCACCAGCGACGCGGCCGTCGCGGCGGCACCCCCGGCGGCCCGGTCCGCCACGGGAACCCCGAGGCGCTCCCGTACCCCGGCGACCACTCCGGGGAGCACGTCGAGGAACCGCTCCACGTCCGAGGCGGCGGTGCCCGCCGGCAGCGACACCCGGACGTTCCCCTCCGAGAGCACCCCCATCGCCTTCAGCACATGGCTGGGCGTCAACGTGCTGCTGGTGCAGGACGAACCGGACGATACGGAGAAACCGGCCCGGTCCAGCTCGTGCAGCAGGGTCTCCCCGTCGACGTAGAGGCACGAGAAGGTGACGACGTGCGGCAGGCGCCGCTCCGGGTCGCCCACCACCTCGACGTCCGGCACCCCGGCCGCCACCCGCGCGCGGACCCGGTCCACCAGTGCCCGCAGCCGGGCCGCCTCCGCGTCCGCCCCGGCGCGCACCGCGCGCAGCGAGGCGGCGGCGGCCACGATCGCCGGCAGGTTCTCGAAGCCGGCCGACCGCCCCGACTCCCGCTCGTCGGCGGGCCCCTGGGGTGCGAACCTGACCCCCTTGCGCACCGCCAGCAGCCCGACGCCCGCCGGGCCGCCCCATTTGTGGGCGCTCGCCGTCAGCAGCGACCAGCCGTCCGCGACCGGTCCCCACCCCAGCGACTGCGCCGCGTCCACCAGCAGCGGGACCCCTGCCTCCCGGCAGTGCGCGGCGACGGCCGCCACGGGCTGCTCGGTGCCCACCTCGTGGTTGGCGGACTGGAGGCAGGCGAGCGCGGTGTCCGCGCGCAGGGAGGCGCCGAACACGGCGGAATCCACCGCTCCGGTCCGCTCCACCGGCACCTCGGCGAAGGACCCGCCGGCCGCCTCGTGTGCGGTCGCGGCATGGAATACCGACGAGTGTTCGACCGCCGAGGCGACCAGATGACGGCCGACACGCCGACGGCCCGAAAGAGCTCCGGCAATTCCCGCGTGCACCGCGGCCGTCCCCGAAGGGGTGAAAACGAGCTCGTCCGGGCGGCAGCCGACCGCTTCCGCCGCCGCTTCGCGGGCGGCGTCCAGCAGCATCCGGGCCCGCCGTCCCTCCCGGTAGAGCCGGGCGGGATCGGCCCAGCCCTCGTCCAGCGAGGCCATCAGGGCCTGACGGGCCACGGGATGCAGGGGGGCGGAGGAGGCGGCGTCGAAGTAGGGCACCCGGCCACGCTAGCCCGCAGGCCTGGCCCTGCCGTTCGCGGGCGCCCGCGAACCAGGAGAAGGAACGTCAGATGACGCCCGGAAGCCGGGATTCCACCCCTTCGGGGTGTCGGACGGCGCGTTGGGCACCCTCCCCGCGCGACCCCAAATAGCGTCCAGTAGGGTTTGGTCCGCATAAACATCCAAACCCCTGCCCGCGACAGGGCGGCGACCGACCAGAGACATACGGGCGCGCCGACCGTAGCGGGCGAGACTCTCGGGAAGGCGCTACGTGAGTCCCAACGGCTCCGACCGCTCGTCGCGGCGCCCGATGCGGCGGAAGCTGCCGCAGGTGCTGACTGCGGGCCTGGTCCTGGCGACGGCCTCCGGTTGTTCGTACAACTGGCAGGATTTCCCTCGCCTCGGTATGCCTACCCCGGTAACGGAAGAGGCCCCTCGGATCCTCTCCCTCTGGCAGGGCTCGTGGGCGGCAGCGCTCGCCACGGGTGTCCTTGTCTGGGGGCTGATCCTCTGGAGTGCCTTCTTCCACCGGCGTAGCCGGACCAAGGTGGAGGTACCTCCGCAGACCAGGTACAACATGCCCATCGAGGCGCTGTACACAGTGGTCCCCCTGATCATCGTCTCGGTGCTCTTCTACTTCACCGCGCGCGATGAATCGAAGCTCCTCACCCTCTCCACCAAGCCCGTCCACAACATCAATGTGGTCGGCTACCAGTGGAGCTGGGCGTTCAACTACGTCGAGGACGTGGACGGCTCGCCGTCCACCACCAAGACGCCCGAGGAGCTCTCCTCGATCCCCGACCGCTACATCGCGGACTTCCCGAAGGGCGCCGGCGGCGTCTACGACGCGGGAATCCCGGGCACGCGCAACCCCCAGACCGGCAACCCGGGTCCGACCCTGTGGCTGCCGAAGGGCGAGAAGGTCCGCTTCATCCTCACTTCACGTGACGTCATCCACTCCTTCTGGGTGGTGCCGTTCCTCATGAAGCAGGACGTCATCCCGGGCCACACCAACGCGTTCGAGGTGACTCCGAACAAGGAGGGCACCTTCATGGGCAAGTGCGCCGAACTCTGCGGCGTCGACCACTCCCGGATGCTCTTCAACGTCAAGGTTGTCTCTCCCGAGCGTTACCAGCAGCACCTCAAGGAGCTGGCGGAGAAGGGGCAGACCGGCTACGTGCCGTCAGGCATCGAGCAGACTGACCCCGCCAGGAATGCGGAGACCAACAAACTGTGAGCATCCTCAACGAACCCCAGGGTGCCGCGGCGGCAGACGACTCGTACGAGGACGAACTGCCGGTACGGCGCAAGCAGCCGGGAAACGTCGTCATCAAGTGGCTGACCACCACTGACCACAAGACGATCGGCACGATGTACCTGGTCACTTCGTTCGCGTTCTTCTGCATCGGTGGCCTGATGGCGCTCTTCATGCGCGCCGAGCTGGCCCGTCCGGGTACGCAGATCATGTCGAACGAGCAGTTCAACCAGGCGTTCACGATGCACGGCACGATCATGCTGCTGATGTTCGCGACGCCGCTGTTCGCCGGTTTCACCAACTGGATCATGCCGCTGCAGATCGGTGCGCCCGACGTGGCGTTCCCGCGGCTGAACATGTTCGCGTACTGGCTCTACCTCTTCGGTTCGCTCATCGCGGTGGGAGGCTTCCTCACCCCGCAGGGCGCCGCCGACTTCGGTTGGTTCGCCTACTCCCCGCTGTCGGACGCCGTCCGCTCCCCGGGTGTCGGCGCCGACATGTGGATCATGGGTCTGGCCTTCTCCGGCTTCGGTACGATCCTCGGCGCGGTCAACTTCATCACCACGATCATCTGCATGCGCGCGCCCGGCATGACGATGTTCCGGATGCCGATCTTCGTGTGGAACGTCCTGCTGACGGCCGTTCTGGTCCTGCTGGCCTTCCCGGTCCTCGCCGCCGCGCTCTTCGCGTTGGAAGCGGACCGAAAATTCGGGGCCCACGTATTCGACGCGGCCAATGGCGGCGCATTGCTCTGGCAACACCTCTTCTGGTTCTTCGGACACCCAGAGGTGTACATCATCGCGCTACCATTCTTCGGAATCATTTCCGAAGTGATCCCGGTATTCAGCCGCAAGCCGATCTTCGGCTACATCGGTCTGATCGCGGCCACCATCGCCATCGCGGGTCTCTCCGTGACGGTGTGGGCGCACCACATGTACGTGACGGGCGGCGTGCTCCTGCCGTTCTTCTCCTTCATGACGTTCCTCATCGCGGTACCGACCGGTGTGAAGTTCTTCAACTGGATCGGCACGATGTGGAAGGGCTCGTTGTCCTTCGAGACGCCGATGCTCTGGTCGATCGGCTTCCTGATCACCTTCCTCTTCGGTGGTCTGACCGGTGTCCTGCTGGCCTCGCCGCCGCTGGACTTCCACGTCTCGGACTCGTACTTCGTCGTCGCGCACTTCCACTACGTCGTCTTCGGCACCGTGGTGTTCGCGATGTTCGCCGGATTCCACTTCTGGTGGCCGAAGTTCACCGGCAAGATGCTGGACGAGCGGCTCGGCAAGATCACGTTCTGGACGCTGTTCGTGGGCTTCCACGGCACGTTCCTGGTGCAGCACTGGCTCGGTGCCGAGGGCATGCCGCGTCGCTACGCGGACTACCTCGCGGCCGACGGCTTCACCGCGCTGAACACGATCTCGACGATCTCCTCGTTCCTCCTCGGCCTGTCGATCCTGCCGTTCTTCTACAACGTGTGGAAGACCGCCAAGTACGGCAAGAAGATCGAGGTCGACGACCCGTGGGGCTACGGCCGTTCGCTGGAGTGGGCCACCTCGTGCCCGCCCCCGCGCCACAACTTCATCACCCTGCCGCGGATCCGTTCCGAATCCCCGGCGTTCGACCTGCACCACCCGGAGATCGCCGCGCTGGAGCAGCTCGGTCACCACTCCGAGGACAAGGTTCTCGCCGGTGGTAAGGAGGCAGGCAAGTGAAGATCCAGGGCAAGCTGTTCATCTGGCTGAGCGTCTTCATCCTGATCATGGCCATCACGTACGGCGTGTGGTCGAAGGAGCCGGTCGGCACCACCGCCCTCGTCCTGGCCTTCGGGCTGTCCATCATGATCGGCTTCTACCTGGCCTTCACGGCCAACAGGGTCGACCAGATGGCCCAGGACAACAAGGAAGCCGACGTGGCCGACGAGGCCGGCGACGTGGGGTTCTTCTCCCCGCACAGCTGGCAGCCGCTCTCCCTGGCGATCGGCGGCGCGCTGCTCTTCATGAGCATCGCCTTCGGCTGGTGGCTGGCGTACTTCTCGGCGCCGATGCTCGCCATCGGTCTCTTCGGCTGGGTGTTCGAGTACTACCGCGGTGAGAACCGCACCCAGTGACACCCGCCCAGTGACACCCGCCGGGTGACACCGCATTACCAGAAGTACCTCGCGAGGGGCCCGAACTGCTCGGCAAGAGCGGTCCGGGCCCCTCGTTTGCAGTCGTAGAACGCGCTGGATCGGATGAATCTTCTTAGCGTGGGTTCATGAACGACACGCCGCGCACCCGCTCCGTAGTGAGTTGCTCCCTGCTGGTCGTGACCCTGGTCGCCGGTGCGACCGCCTGTGGAGAGCCCGATGGTCACCCGCTCTCGGCCAAGCCGTTCGACGCGGCCGACCAGGTCTCCTTCAACGGCCATGCGCCGAACGGCAAGGCCGATCCCGACAAGCCCCTGGAAGTCACCGTCAAGGGTGACGAGGGTCGCATCACCGATGTGACGGCCGCGGACAGCACCGGCCGCCGCCTGGCCGGCGAACTCGCCGCCGACGGGAAACGCTGGCACTCCACCGCTCCGCTCGCCGCCGGCGCGCGGTACGAAGTGAAGGTCACCACCGAGGACGAGGACGGCGCCCCCGGCCGCCGTACCCTCTCCTTCGAGACCACCTCCCCGAAGAAGCTCCTGAACGTCTCCTTCGGCCCGCAGGCGGGCACGTACGGGGTCGGACAGCCCATCACGGCGGAACTCAGCGTTCCGGTCACCGACAAGGCCGCCAGGGCCGCCGTCGAACGCGCCCTCAAGGTCCGCTCCACCCCGGCCGTCACCGGCTCCTGGTACTGGGTGGACGACAAGATCCTCCACTACCGGCCCCAGGACTACTGGCCCGCCGGCGCGGCCGTCGAAGTGACCAGCAACTTCAAGGGCATCAAGGTGACCGACGCGCTCTACGGAGCCGAGGTCAAGCCGCTGCACCTCAGCATCGGCGACCGGATCGAGGCCGTCACCGACGCCTCCGAGCACGAGATGACCGTGCTCCGCAACGGGGAAGTGATCAACACCATTCCGGTCACCACCGGAAAGCCCGGCTTCTCCACCCGCAACGGCGTCAAGGTCGTGCTCGGGAAGGAGGCGTTCGTCCGGATGCGCGGCGAGACCGTCGGCATCGCGGAGGGCTCCTCGGAGTCGTACGACCTGCCGGTCTACTGGGCCACCCGGGTGACATGGAGCGGCGAGTACGTGCACGCCGCGCCGTGGTCCGTCGGGTCCCAGGGCAGCGCCAACGTCAGCCACGGGTGCACCGGGATGAGCACGGAGAACGCCGAATGGTTCTTCGACACCGTGCGCGAGGGCGACGTCGTCAAGGTCGTCGGCAGCGAGGGGGAGACCATGACCCCCTTCGACAACGGGTTCGGGGACTGGAACGTCTCCTGGGACGCCTGGCAGAAGGGCAGCGCCCTGACGAACGCCACGCCCGGGGCCGCGGCGCACCCCCGGACATCGGCTCTGGCGGCGCGACTGCGCCCCCAGATCTGACGCCGGGGGGTGCGCCGCCTCCCGGGACGACCGTGCGGCCCCCGTGTGCGGGCGGCCTCAGGAGGCCTTGGCCGCCGTCCGGAGCCGCCCGCGCACCAGGGCCGCCAGGGCGTCCGCGAACTCGACCGGGTCCACCGGAAGGGTCACTGCGGCGTCCGCGCGGCTCCAGGTGGCCAGCCAGGCGTCCTGCGGGCGCCCGATCAGCAGCAGCACCGGCGGGCAGTGGAACACCTCGTCCTTGATCTGCCGGCACACGCCCATGCCGCCCACGGGCGCCGTCTCGCCGTCCAGTACGCAGACGTCGACGCCGCCGGCGTCCAGCGCGGAGAGCACGGCGGGCAGCGTCGCGCACTCCAGGAACCGCACCTCGGGGACGTCGGCCGCGGGCCGTCGCCCGGTGGCGAGCTTCACCTGCTCGCGGACGTTGGCGTCGTCGCTGTAGACCAGGACCGTGGCGGTCGCCTGCATTGTTCCTCCGTGACAGCTGTGTCGTCGGGGCTCTCGGGGCATGAACCGATGCGCGGATCGTACTCCCGCCGACAGCCCGTCAGCACCGCTAATGACGTCGATTCGCTGGGCCGTTCGGGGAGGACACACCCCTCTGACACACCGAACGGCACCCCCGGGAGTGAGGGCGGGATAAGCGACCGACATAATGTCGGTCGTGGCGACAGCAACGACAGTAGAAACCGGGCACGCGCACCCGTCGGTCAATCGGCCGAACCTCACCAGCGTCGGAACCATCATCTGGCTGAGTTCCGAGCTGATGTTCTTCGCGGCCCTCTTCGCGATGTACTTCACCCTGCGATCGGTGATGGGACCGGATCACTGGAAGGAGATGGCCGACCATCTGAACTTCCCGTTCTCCGCGACGAACACCACGATCCTGGTGCTTTCCTCTCTCACCTGCCAGCTCGGCGTCTTCGCCGCGGAGCGGGGCGACGTGAAGAAGCTCCGGACGTGGTTCATCATCACGTTCGTCATGGGTGCGATCTTCATCGGCGGCCAGGTCGTGGAGTACACCGAGCTGGTCAAGACGGACGGGCTCTCCCTGTCCTCGGACCCGTACGGCTCGGTGTTCTACCTGACCACCGGCTTCCACGGCATGCACGTGACAGGCGGTCTCATCGCCTTCCTGCTGGTTCTCGGCAGAACATACGCAGCCAAGAGGTTCACCCACGAACAGGCGACCGCAGCCATCGTCGTGTCCTACTACTGGCACTTCGTCGATGTTGTGTGGATCGGCCTCTTCGCGACGATCTACATGATCAAGTAACCGGGCGCTCGCACCCACCCACCATCGACGCAGAAGATCCTGACACCGGGGTAATCCGTGAAAAAGCTCTCCGCACGACGACGCCATCCACTGGCGGCCGTCGTCGTACTACTCCTCGCGCTGGCGGCTACCGGGGGGCTGTACGCCGCGTTTGCGCCTGCGGGCAAGGCGCAGGCAGACGAATCCGTCCAGTCCCTCCCCATCGAGGAGGGCAAGAAGATCTACACCGTCGGCTGCGCCAGCTGCCACGGAACCAGTGGTCAGGGCACCTCCGACGGGCCTTCGCTGGTCGGCGTGGGCTCCGCCGCGGTCGACTTCCAGGTCGGCACCGGCCGGATGCCCGCGCAGCAGCCGGGTGCCCAGATCCCGGCGAAGAAGGTCATCTACTCGCAGGACGAGATCGACCAGCTCGCGGCGTACGTCTCGTCGCTCGGCGCCGGTCCGATCACGCCGACCGAGAAGCAGGTCAGCCCCGACGGCGCGGACATCGCCAAGGGTGGCGACCTGTTCCGCACCAACTGCGCCCAGTGTCACAACTTCACGGGTGAGGGCGGCGCGCTGACGAACGGCAAGTACGCCCCGAGCCTGGAAGGCACGAGCCCCAAGCACATCTACGAGGCCATGCAGACCGGCCCGCAGAACATGCCCTCCTTCCCCGACACGACGATGCCCGAGCAGCAGAAGCAGGACATCATCGCGTACATCAAGACCGTGAACGGTGACAACAGCGAGAGCCCGGGCGGCCTGTCGCTCGGTGGCCTCGGTCCGGTCAGCGAAGGCCTGTTCGCATGGATCTTCGGCCTGGGCCTCCTGATCGCCGTCGCCGTCTGGGTCGCGGCCCACACCGCTAAGGCCAAGAAGTCATGAGTAGCCAAGAAGAGAATCCAGAGAAGAGCCTGCTCACCGAGCAGGACGCCGCGCACGGCGCGGTAGTGGGTACGGGCGACCCGTTCGCCGACCCGGGGCTGCCGGCCCACAAGCCGCGCATCCAGGACATCGACGAACGTGCCGCGAACCGCTCCGAGCGAGTCGTCGCGTACCTGTTCATCCTGTCCATGCTGGCGACGGTGGCGTTCATCGCCTCCTACGTCATCTTCCCGGTCGACAAGATCGTCTACATCTGGCCGTTCGGCCATGTGAGCGCGCTGAACTTCTCCCTGGGTCTCACCCTGGGCGTGGCGCTCTTCGCCATCGGTGCGGGCGCCGTCCACTGGGCGCGCACCCTGATGTCGGACGTCGAGACCCCCGCCGAGCGTCACGCGATCGAGGCCTCGCCCGAGGTCAAGGCGCAGGTCCTCGCCGACTTCAAGGCCGGTGCCGAGGAGTCCGTGATCGGCCGGCGCAAGCTGATCCGCACCACGATGTTCGGCGCGCTGGCCCTGGTGCCGCTCTCCGGCGTGATGCTGCTGCGCGACCTCGGTCCGCTGCCGGAGAAGAAGCTCCGCTCGACCCTGTGGGCCAAGGGCAAGAAGCTCATCAACATGAACACGATGCAGCCGCTGCGCCCCGAGGACATCGTGGTCGGCTCGCTGACCTTCGCCATGCCCGAGGGCCTGGAGGAGAACGCCGAGGACTTCCAGGCGCAGATCGCCAAGGCCGCCCTGATGATCATCCGCATCGAGCCGGACGACATCAAGGACAAGCGCGAGCGCGAGTGGGCGCACGAGGGCATCGTCGCCTTCTCCAAGATCTGCACCCACGTCGGCTGCCCGATCAGCCTGTACGAGCAGCAGACGCACCACGTGCTCTGCCCGTGCCACCAGTCCACCTTCGACCTCTCCGACGGCGCCCGCGTCATCTTCGGTCCGGCCGGGCACGCGCTTCCGCAGCTGCGGATCGGCGTGAGCAGCGAGGGCGACCTCGAAGCTCTCGGTGACTTCGAAGAGCCCGTCGGTCCTGCCTTCTGGGAGCGCGGATGAGTACTACGACGGAAACCACGCGCAAGGCACCCGCAGGTGAGCGGGTCGCCGACTGGGCGGACGGCCGGCTGGGCATCTACGGCCTGGCCAAGGCCAACATGCGCAAGATCTTCCCGGACCACTGGTCCTTCATGCTCGGTGAGGTCGCGCTCTACAGCTTCATCATCATCATCCTCACGGGTGTGTACCTGACGCTGTTCTTCCACCCGAGCATGAACGAGGTCGTGTACAGCGGCCCGTACGAGCCCATGCAGGGCATCCGGATGTCCGAGGCCTACTCGTCGACGCTGAACATCAGCTTCGACGTCCGCGGCGGTCTGCTCGTGCGGCAGATCCACCACTGGGCCGCGCTGATCTTCCTGGCCGCGATGTTCGTGCACATGATGCGCGTGTTCTTCACGGGCGCGTTCCGCAAGCCGCGCGAGATCAACTGGCTCTTCGGGTTCCTGCTGTTCGTGCTGGGCATGTTCACCGGCTTCACCGGTTACTCGCTCCCGGACGACCTGCTCTCCGGTACGGGTGTCCGCTTCATGCAGGGCGCGATCCTGTCCGTGCCGATCGTCGGCACGTACCTCGCGTACTTCCTGTTCGGCGGGAACTTCCCCGGCGGCGACTTCGTGGCCCGGTTCTACTCGATCCACATCCTGCTGCTTCCGGGCATCATGATGGGTCTGCTGGTGGCCCACCTGATCCTGGTCTTCTACCACAAGCACACGCAGTTCGCGGGCCCCGGCCGGACGAACAAGAACGTCGTGGGCATGCCGCTGCTGCCGGTCTACATGGCCAAGGCCGGAGGGTTCTTCTTCCTGGTCTTCGGCGTCATCTCGGTCGTCGCCGCGGTCGCCTCGATCAACCCGATCTGGGCCATCGGCCCGTACCGGCCGGACCAGGTGTCCACCGGTGCGCAGCCCGACTGGTACATGGGCTTCTCCGAAGGCCTGATCCGTGTCATGCCGGGCTGGGAGATCAACCTCTGGGGCCACACGCTCGTCCTGGGCGTCTTCATCCCGCTGGTCATCTTCCCGCTGGTGCTGGCCGCGATCGCGGTGTACCCGTTCATCGAGTCGTGGGTCACCGGCGACAAGCGCGAGCACCACATCCTGGACCGCCCGCGCAACGCGCCGACGCGCACCGCGTTCGGTGTCGCCTGGATCAGCTGGTACTTCGTCCTGCTCGTCGGCGGCGGCAACGACCTGTGGGCCACGCACTTCCACCTGTCGATCAACGCCATCACCTGGTTCGTGCGGGTCGGGTTCTTCGTGGTCCCGGTGCTCGTGTTCATCGCGACCAAGCGGATCTGCCTCGGCCTCCAGCGCCGCGACAAGGAGAAGGTGCTGCACGGACGCGAGTCCGGGCTCATCAAGCGCCTGCCGCACGGCGAGTTCGTGGAGGTCCACGAGCCGCTCAGCCCGGGCCAGCTGCACACCCTCACCGCGCACGAGCAGTACACCCCGCTCGAGATCGGCCCCACGGTCGACGAGAACGGTGTCGAGCGCAAGGTCTCGGCCCTCACGAAGCTGCGCGCCAAGCTCAGCAAGGGCTACTACGGCGAGCACAACCAGATCGCCAAGCCCACCGTCGAGGAGTACAAGGAGATCACCAGCGGCCACGGTCACCACTGATCGCCTGAACTGATCGCCACAGCGAGGAGCCCCGTCCATTCGCCGGACGGGGCTCTTCGTCGTTCCCGGGCCCCGATAGGGTGGACGGACACCCCCTTTCCGGCTGTGGAAAATCTTGGAGCGGACCATGAACGTGGTGACCCCGGACGGCGGCGACAGCGCGGCGGACCGTTCCTGGTCCGGCGTACTGACGCCCCTGCTGCGCGGCCAGGACCTCGGCGCGGACGACACCGCCTGGGCCATGGACCGGATCATGAGCGGGGACGCCACCGACGCGCAGATCGCGGGCTTCGCCATCGCGCTGCGGTCCAAGGGCGAGACGGTCGCCGAGGTGAGCGGCCTGGTCCGCGCGATGTACGCGCACGCCCGCACCATCGAGGTGCCTGGGCCCTCGGTCGACATCGTCGGCACCGGCGGTGACCTCGCGAAGACGGTCAACATCTCCACGATGTCCGCGATCGTGATCGCCGGTACCGGGGCCAAGGTCGTCAAGCACGGCAACCGGTCCGCCTCCTCGGCCAGCGGCGCCTCCGACGTCCTGGAGAAGCTCGGCGTCAACCTGGAGCTGACCCCGCAGCGGGTCGCCGAGGTGGCCGCCGAGGCGGGCATCACCTTCTGCTTCGCGGTGAAGTTCCACCCGGCCCTGCGGTACGCGGCCAAGGCCCGCAAGGAGCTGGGCACCCAGACCACTTTCAACATCCTCGGCCCGCTCACCAACCCGGCCCACGTCCGCGCCCAGGCCGTCGGCGTCGCCGACCTCAGGATGGCGCCCATCGTGGCCGGCGTCCTCGCCGAGCGCGGCAACTCCGCGCTCGTCTTCCGCGGCGACGACGGCCTCGACGAGCTGACCACCACCGCGACCTCCCGGGTCTGGGTGGTCCGGGGCGGCGAGGTGCGCGAGGAGGCCTTCGACCCGCGGCACGTGGGGCTGGAGCTGGTGCCGGTCGAGGCGCTGCGCGGCGCCGACCCCTCGTACAACGCGGACGTCGCCCGCCGGGTGCTGGACGGCGAGAGGGGGGCCGTGCGCGAGGCGGTGCTGCTGAACTCCGCAGCGGCGCTGGTGGCGCTGGACCCGGGCGAGGGCACGCTCACCGAGCAGATCGGTGCCAAGATCGCCGCCGCCGCCGAGTCCATCGACTCCGGGGCCGCGCACCGCGCGCTGGAGCGCTGGGTGGCGGCCAGCAACGCCTGAGCTCCCCTGCCCGTACGCGTACGAAGGGGCGCAGTCCGTATCGCGGACTGCGCCCTTGCGTTCGTGGACACGTATGGCAAGATGCTGGCAGGTCATGAGTGACAGCGACTACGGCCCCGGCCCGCTGTCCGGCAACCCTCCGTCCGTGGCGGGGTGCCCCGGGTGAAGACCAGGCCGTAGGCAGCGAGGTCTGCGGCAAGCGCGGGCCCCTCGGCATCCCGAATGCCAGCCCCCGGGGTCCTGGTCCCTAGGGAGCCTCTTGTGAGCACGCGAATGCGATAGGGCGCAACGCCCTTCTCCGCACCTTTCCACCTTTTGCACCGTGCTGCCGCGTACCCGCCGGCTCGGTGAATTCGCCTGCGTATTACGGGAGTTCGTCATGTCCGTGTCTTCTGCTGCCCTCAACGCCTCCGCGCCCGCCGCCTTCGCCGACGCGGACTGCGCCCCGCTGCCGGTCCTCGGCAAGGACGTCACCGTCCCTCTCGTCACCGGGGGCGAAGTCACCTACGCGGCCCTCGACTACGCGGCCAGCGCCCCGGCGCTCCAGCGGGTCTGGGACGACGTCGCCGCCTACGCGCCGTACTACGGCAGCGTGCACCGCGGTGCCGGTTACCTCTCGCAGCTCTCCACCGACCTCTTCGAGAACAGCCGCGCCACCGTCGCCGAGTTCCTCGGCTGCCGCCCCGGCGACCAGGTGATCTTCACCCGCTCGACCACCGACTCCCTCAACCTGCTGGCGGCCGTGATCCCGGCCGGCTGCGAGGTGTTCGTGTACGAGACCGAGCACCACGCCTCGTTGCTGCCCTGGCGCGACGCCGAGGTCACCTATCTCAACGCGCCGCGCACCCCGGAGCAGGCCGTCGAGACCCTGGAGCGCGCGCTCGCCGACCGCGACCCGCACGGCCCGGCGCTCGTCTGCGTCACCGGCGCCTCCAACGTCACCGGCGAGCTGTGGCCGGTCAAGGAACTGGCCGCCGCCGCCCACGCGCACGGCGCCCGGATCGTGCTGGACGCCGCCCAGCTCGCCCCGCACCACCCGGTGGACATCGCCGGACTCGACGTCGACTGGGTCGCCTTCTCCGGCCACAAGCTCTACGCCCCCTTCGGCTCCGGCGTCCTCGCCGGCCGCGCCGACTGGCTCCAGGACTCCGAGCCCTACCTGGCCGGCGGCGGTGCCTCGAAGAAGGTCGCCCGGCGCACCGACGGCGGCGTGGACGTGGAGTGGCACACCACCGCCGCCCGCCACGAGGCCGGTTCGCCCAACGTCATCGGCGTCTACTCCATCGCCTCCGCCTGCAAGGCC
Organism: Streptomyces sp. NPDC008125; assembly: GCF_042957125.1. Lineage (NCBI taxonomy): Bacteria > Bacillati > Actinomycetota > Actinomycetes > Kitasatosporales > Streptomycetaceae > Streptomyces > Streptomyces sp. NPDC008125. The sequence continues at coordinate 173,885 of NZ_JBIBHR010000010.1, read as the reverse complement.
CTCACCGAGGCAGGCTTCGACAACCTGGTCGCCCGCGAGCAGCGGCTGGTCGCCCGGGTCCGGGGCGGTCTCGCCGAGGTGCCGCAGGTCAAGGTGCTCTCGCTCTTCGGCGACGACGCCCCGCGCGTCGGCGTCATCTCCTTCGTGGTGGAGGGCTGGAACAGCTCCCACTTCGCCGCCGCGCTCTCCGCCGAGTACGGCATCGGCGTCCGCGACGGCCTGTTCTGCGCCCACCCGCTGGTCCGCACCCTGCTCGGCAGCGACCCGCAGGACCCGGGCGAGTGCGGCGCGCCGGAGGCCGAGCCGGGCGAGCGCTCCCTGAACGCCATCCGCGTCAGCTTCGGCGCCGGCACCCCGGACGAGCACGTGGACCGCTTCGTCCGCGCCGTCACCGAGCTGGTGAGCGAGGGCGCGCAGTGGAAGTACCGCACCGAGGGCGGCCGTTGCGTCCCCGACCGGGGCGCCGCGCAGCTCTGACGGCGACAGCACTTCGGCCGGGGACGGGCAACTGCCCGTCCCCGGCCGAAGTGCTGCCGAGGACCGCTTCGCGAGCGGTGGTTACGCGTCGAGGCCGATGGCGAAGGCGGCTTCCAGGTCGTGCTGCGAGTACGTACGGAAGGCCACGTGCGTGTCGGTGGCCTCGACGCCGGGAATCTTGCTGATCCGGCCGGGGATGACCTCGGCGAGGTCGTCGTGGCGGGCCACCCTGACCATGGCGATCAGGTCGTACGTACCGGTGACCGAGAAGACCTCGCTGACGCTGTCCAGCGCCGCGATGGACTCGGCGATCTCCGGAATCCGGTCGACGCTGGTTTTGATGAGCACGATCGCGGTGATCACGGCTGGCTTTCTCCCTCGGTGGCCGTGGCTGGTGTCTTCACTCTAGCCCCACGCCGGTGAACCCCCCGGGCCAGGACGAATCCGGCGGCGAACCCTGCCACGTGCGCCAGATAGGCCACGCCCGGACCGCTCCCCGCGCCGCGGGCCGCCAGCCACTGGAGGGCGAACCAGAAGAGCAGCACGATCCAGGCGGGGAAGCGGAGCGGCAGGAAGAGGAGGAACGGGAAGATGCTGGTGACCCGCGCCCGGGGGAAGAGGCGGAGGAACGCCCCCAGCACCGCCGAGATGGCCCCCGAAGCGCCGACCAGCGTCTGCTCGGAGCCGGAGTACGCCGCCGCGTAGACCACCAGGGTCAGGTAGCCGCAGCCCGTGTAGAAGAGGGCGAAGCCGAAGTGCCCCATCCGCTCCTCGGCCATGGCGCCGAACACGTGCAGGAAGAGCATGTTGCCCAGCAGGTGGAGCCAGCCGCCGTGCACGAAGAGCGCCGTGAACGGGGTGAGCCACGCGTGCGCGGACCCGTCCCACAGTTCCGCGGGGATCACCCCCCACCGCTCGAAGTAGCCGGCCTGGGCGGCGAGAGCCGCGTCGGCGGTGCCGTAGGAGGGGCCGAACCCGGAGACCGGGCCGGTGAGGAAGACCAGGCAGCACACGGCCATGAGGCCGTACGTGACGGGGGCGCCGCCCGCCGCCGCCGCCGGGAGGCGGAGTCTCCGTACCGCGCCCAGCGGGCCCGCGTCACGCCGTTCGATCATGTACGGAGCATGACGTACCGGGACGGAACGGAACGGGCCGCCTCGCCGTGCCGTCGGCCGTGCGCGAGGCCGTAGGGTTGCCCCAGGACACCCGCAGTTCGAGGGCGCACCGCGAGATCCTTGAGGCAGGACAGGACGGGCCTCGTCCGGGACGGCACGAGGCCCGACGACGAAAGAGGACGGCACGATGACGACGGTTCCCCAGCCGACCGACGCGACCCGCTGGCGCTGCACGCTCTGCGGGAACCTCACGCGTTTCGACGTGACGCGGTCGTCGAAGGTGGTGGAGTACGTCCACCTCGACCTGGCCGGGGACGCCAGTGTCGAGGAGCGGGAGGTCGTCAGTGAGACGATCGAATCGGTCCGCTGCCGCTGGTGCAGCGCGGTGGACCAGATCGAACTGGTCGACAGGCCCGGTGCCGACTCCTGACGGAGTCGCGCCACGGACATGATGGGGTGACGGATGGTGGAGCAGCCGACCAACGGCGCTGATCCGGCCGATGGGGCCGACGGCGCCGTCGAGGCGCTCGACCGCCCGCTGCCCGAGGGAGTGCGGCGGCGGGTCGTCTCGCTGGTCTCGGACGCCTTCGGGGGTCTGACGGTCGGCGAACTGCCCGCGCAGTTGCGGCAGTACGCCCGCTTCACCCCGACCCGGCGCGCCAAGTTCGCCGGGAACGCCATGGCCGCCGCGCTGGAGGGCGACGCACGCTTCCGCGGGCGCATCGGCGAACGGATCGCGGCGGCCCAGCCGGAGCTGGCCCGCGCCCTGGAGGCCGGAGCGCCGCCGGCCGCCGCCGACCCGGTGGACGTCGCCGCCGCCGCGTACGTGCTGCGCCCGGTCGGCTGGGTCAAGTTGGTGCAGGCCGCCGGCGAGGAGGTCCAGCGGGCCACCGCGGAACGCGCCGACGACGAGAGCCGGCGCGAGACGGAACGTTTGCGCGAAGAGCTGGCGCACGCGCGCGGCCAGACGAAGACCGACACCGAGCGGCTCCGCGTCGAACTGGACGCCGCCCGCAAGGAGTCCGAGTCGCTCCACCGCAAGCTGCGCAGCGCGCTGAGCGAGGTCAAGCGCAGCGAGGCCGCGCTGCGCCGGGCCGCCGTCGAGGCGGACGCGGTACGCGCCGAGGCGGCGGCGCAGGTCTCCCAGGCGGAGAGCGAGACCCGCCGGCTCAAGACCCGCCTGGCGGAGGCCGAGACGGCCGTGGAGGCGAGTCGCAGGGCTGCCCGCGAGGGGCGTTCGGTGGAAGACATGCGGCTGCGGCTGCTGCTGGACACCGTGCTCGACGCCGCCGCGGGGCTGCGCCGCGAGCTCGCGCTGCCGCCGTCGACCTCCCGTCCGGCGGACGGGGTGGACGCGGTCGAGCCGGGCCGGATGTCGCCCAAGGACATCGCCGCGAGGGCGCTTTCGGAGACCGATCCGGCACTCCTCGACCAGCTGTTGGCACTGCCGCAGGCACATCTGATCATCGACGGGTACAACGTCACCAAGACCGGGTATCCCCAGATGCCGCTGGAGAAGCAGCGATTGAGACTGCTGGGCGGGCTGTCGATGCTCGCCGCGCAGACCGGCGCCGAGATGACCTGTGTGTTCGACGGGGCGGAGCTGGCCGTGCCGGTACTGCTCGCGCCGCCGCGCGGGGTGCGGGTGCTCTTCAGCAAGGCGGGGGTGACCGCCGACGAGCTGATCCGCCAACTGGCCCGTGCCGAACCGCCGGGGCGGCCCGTCGTGGTGGTCTCCACCGACCGGGAGGTGGCGGACGGGGTGGCCAAGGCCGGCGCCCGGCCCGTGGCGTCCGCCTTGCTCCTGAAGCGGCTTTCGCGCGTTTAGGGCCGTGCGGGGTGGTGTGAGAGGTTGTGCCCCTTTCAGGGAAACGTATCGTCAATTCCCGGCTACGCGCCGTGCGTCGGGGAGCTCGGAAACGCCGGGTGTGACGAACTTTTTCCAGGGAGGATTTGAACTGATCACAACCAGGTCACTATGGTCAGGGCTCGAACCTTCGCACGGTAGATCACTCATTCGGGGTGGCGGCGAAGGAACCGCCGAGTCCGTGATGTGCGCGGAGCCGGGTCGTACCGGGTGTTCTGCCCTCCGTCCTGGTAGGCGGCTCTGAGGAAGAAGGAGCTCGCCTTCGTGGCGTCCCACCGTCGACCCAAGCAGCCGAGCCGCACCCGTGTGACCGTGCTCACCGCGACCGCCGCAGCCGCCGTCGCCCTCTCCGCCCAGGCCGCGCACGCCGATCCCAAGCCGACCAAGACTGAGGTCAAGGCGAAGGTCGACAAGCTCTACGGTGAGGCCGAGGCCGCCACCGAGAAGTACAACGGGGCCAAGGAGCAGCAGCAGAAGCTGGAGAAGGAGGTCGACGCCCTCCAGGACAAGGTCGCCCGTGAGCAGGCCGACCTCAACAGCCTCCGCGGCGAACTCGGTTCGCTCGCCACCGCGCAGTACCGCTCCGGTGGCATCGACCCCTCCGTGCAGCTGTTCTTCTCCTCGGACCCGGACAGCTTCCTCGATCAGGCCTCCGCGCTGGACAGTCTCACCGCGAAGCAGGCCGCGTCGCTGGAGAAGATCCAGGCCAAGCAGCGCACCCTCGCCCAGGAGCGCAAGGAGGCCCAGGCGAAGCTCTCCGAGCTCTCCGAGGTCCGCGACGCCCTCGGCGCGAACAAGAAGAAGTACCAGAAGAAGCTCTCCGACGCGCAGGCGCTGCTGAACACCCTCACCGCCGCCGAGCGCCAGAGGATGGCCGACGAGGACGCGCGTGCCAGCCGGTCCGCGGGCACCCGCGTCGACCTGGGCAGCGAGGTCCCCGCCTCCGCCCTCGGCGCCGCCGCCCTCGCCAACGCCGCGACGCAGATCGGCAAGCCGTACGTCTCCGGCGGTACCGGCCCCGGCTCGTTCGACTGCTCGGGCCTCACGCAGTGGGCCTACGCGCAGGCCGGTGTCGCGATCACCCGCACCACGTACACCCAGATCAACCAGGGCACGCAGATCGGCCGCAGCCAGCTGAAGCCGGGCGACCTGGTGTTCTTCAACAACACCGAGCACGTGGCCCTCTACGCGGGCGACAACACGGTGCTGCACGCCCCGCACCCCGGCGCGTACGTCCGCTACGAGTCGATGAACACCATCGGCAGCTTCCAGGTCGGCGTCCGCATCTGACGCCCGGTACCCGGCGTCCGGCTGCCCGAAGTCCGGTGCCCGGCGCCCGAAGCCAGTACCTGACCCCGGGCACCCGGTGCCCGACGCCCGAACGGGCGAATCGGTCCGCCCCCGTACGACGCCCCGCCCCGACGGAGACCCAGGTCACCGCCGGGGCGGAGCCGTTTCGCCCCTCGCGCCCCCCGGCCGGTCCTTGGCCGTCGCGTAACCGGGCGATTACTGTCTGTCTGCTGTGCGGCTCCCGTCCGTCGTCCCACCCCTCCCGGGTGGCAGGGGGCCGCGTGCGTACGCGCGCAGCGGAAGGAGTACGGCTCCCGTGGTGTCCCATCGCCGTCCCACCCAGTCCGGCCTCAACCGGGGTGTCCGCGCCACGGTCCTCACGGCGGCCGCGGCGAGCGCCGCCGCCGGCCTCACCGGGGCCCCGGCGAGCGCGGCGGCCCCGCAGGACCGGGATGCCACCAAGGCCCGTGTCGACCAGCTGTACCGCGAGGCGGAGCAGGCCACCGAAGGGTTCAACCGGGCCGGCGAGGAGACCGACCGGCTCCGCGACGAGGTCGCCAGGGCCCAGGAGGCCGCCGCCCGCACCCGGGACGTCCTCAACGGGATGCGCGGGGGCCTCGGAGCCATCGCCGGGGCGCAGTACCGCGAGGGCGCCCTCGATCCCACCCTGGCGCTGCTCTTCTCCTCGGACCCGGACACCTTCCTCGACCGGGCCGCCGCCCTCGACCGGCTCGGGGCCCGCCAGGCGCTCGTGCTCGACAAACTCCGCCGCACCCGCCAGAGGCTCGACCAGATCCGCGCCGAGGCCGCGGACGACCTGCGGGACCTGGAGCACAGCCGCGCCGCCGTGGCCCGCCACAAGCGCACCGTCGAGTCCAAGCTCGCCGAGGCCCGTCGGCTGCTGGCCGCCCTTCCTCCCGAGCAGCGCGCCGCCCAGGACGGCCGCGCGTCCCGCTCCGGCCGCCCCTCCGACCCGGGCGGCGCCGGGGACCTGGCCGCCCTCCGCGCGGCCACCGCCGGCCTCCCCGGCTCGGCGAGGGCCCTCGCCGCCCTGGCCGCCGCCCAGCAGGCGCTCGGCCGCCCGTACGTCTGGGGGGCCAACGGCCCCAGTGGCTTCGACTGCTCCGGGCTCATGCAGTGGGCCTACGCCCGCGCGGGCGTCAGCCTGCCGCGCACCTCCCAGGCCCAGCGGTACGCGGGCCGCATGGTGCCGCTCTCCCAGGCGCTCCCCGGTGACCTCGTCGCCTACCGGGCCGACGCCAGCCACATCGCCATGTACGCCGGGAACGGCCAGGTCATCCACGCCCCCTACCCCGGCGCCGCGGTCCGCTACGACCCCGTCGGCATGATGCCCGTCTCCTCCGTCACCCGGGTCTGACCGTACGATCGGCCGAATGGGAGAACCAGGGCGTGCTGTGAACGTGGCGCCGTCCGCCCGGAGGGCGGGTCGGGCGGTCTCCGGTGCGTGCGATCACACGGCGGAGGGGCACCCCGATACTCGACGCAACGGGGTGATCCCGACAACGGGGCGAGCGTGCGTGCCGGACACCGACGGACAGGCGGGACTTTCCCCGCACGCCCTGGCGGCACCCCGGCCCGGCGCGCGGCGGGACCGCCCACGCGCCCGTCCCTGGACCGGGCGCGCGGCGGGCGTCCCGCTCGTCGCGCTTCTGCTGGCCGGTCTGCCGGCCGCCGGGGGGTGCGCCGCTCCCGACCGCTCGGCCCACTCCGCCACCGCCGGGGAGATCACCGCGGTCCTCGACCGGCGGGCCGCCGCCGTGCTGCACCACGACACCACCGCCTACCTGGCCGTGGTCGACCCCGACGCCACCGCGCTGCGCAGCGCCCAGCGCACCTCACTGGCCGACCTGGCGCAGGTACCGCTGCGGTCCTGGACGTACACGGTGAAGTCGGTGACCCCCCGGGGCACCGGACGGGTCAGCGCCGACGTCGAGCTGGACTACCGCGTCGCGGGCTTCGACACCGCCCCCGCGACCGCCCGCCGCACCCTGGAGCTCGCCCGGGACGGCTCCGGCGGGTCCTGGTACCTCACGGCCGACCGGCCCGCGGAGGGCGCGGCCGTACCGCTCTGGGACCAGGGCCCGGTGACCGCGGTGCACGGCACCCACAGCCTCGTCCTCGGCGTCGGCCGCCCGGCGAAGGAGCTGCGCGAGATCGCGGAGACCGGCGACCACGCGGTCCCGGCGGTCTCCGCCGCCTGGCCGGACTCCTGGGCGGCGCGGGTGGTCTACCTCGTCCCCGCCTCCACCGGGGCCATGGCGGAACTCCTCGGCTCGCCGGACGGGAGCTACCGGGGGATAGCGGCCGTCACCACCGGCGCGGTCGCCGACGGGAACGGGCGGCCGGGCCTCGCCGACCGGGTCGTCGTCAACCCGGAGGCCTACGCCGGCCTCGGCGCCTTCGGCCGCCGGGTCGTGCTCACCCACGAGACCACGCACGTGGCGACCCGGACGTCCACCACCGCCGCCACCCCGCTCTGGCTCTCCGAGGGGTTCGCCGACTGGGCCGCGTACCGGCAGGAGGACCGTACGGCCGACGAGATCGCGCCCGAACTCGCCACCGCCGTCCGCGCCCGGGACCTGCCCGCCGCGCTCCCCGGGGACGACGACTTCGCCTTCGACCGGGACGCGGACGCGCTGGCGCGGGCGTACGAGGGCGGCTGGCTCGCCTGCGCGCTCGTCGCCGAGGAATGGGGCGAGGACGCGCTCACCGACCTGTACCGGGCGGTGGGGGCGCACGACGGGCGCGAGGGGGCGGTGGACACCGCGATGGAGAAGGTCCTCGGCGTCGGCGAGCGGGAGTTCACCACCCGCTGGCGCGACTACCTCACCGAGCGGCTCGGCTGAGGCTCCGGCGCCCCGGCCTCCGTACCGGTCTTCTCCGGGGCCTTGAGCGGCGCGGACACCGGTCGGGTCCCGCGCCACAGCCGCGCCGAAGCGATCACCGTCGCCGCGACCAGCAGGCCGTTCCGTACGAGGAGCAGCGCCACGCCCGTGCCGTCGCTCGCCACCACATGTCCGAAGCCCAGCGGGAACTCCAGGAAGGTCACCGGGCAGGCCAGCAGGACCAGGCACGCGGGCGGGCCCGACCGGCTCCCCGGGAGGACCAGGCAGACCGCCGCGAGACCCACCAGCCAGACCAGGTACTGCGGGCTGATCACCCGGCTCGTCGTCGTGAACAGCAGCACCGCCGTGAACGCCGCGTCCGCCGCGGTGTGCGCCGCGAAGGTACGCGCGCGCAGCCGCCACACCAGCAGCCAGCCGAACGCCGCCGCGCCCAGCCCCAGCGCCACCGCCGACACCAGCTCCACCCGCGGGCCGAGGAACTCCATCGAGCCGTAGTGCAGTTCGATCCATCCCGGCCAGCCGGACCACCGCGCCAGATGGAGCACCACCCCGCCCAGCGACTCGATCTCGGTGCCCCGGTCCCGCTGGTACGCGAGGAAGGCGAACGCCCCCGGCATCGCCGACCAGAACCCCGCCGCCAGCGCCCCGGCCACCGCCGCCGCCGCCCACCACGCGCGGCGGGTCGCCCGCCCGGGCGCCGTCCCCACCAGCACCAGCGCCGGCCACACCTTCAGCAGCGCCCCGAAGGCCGCCAGCGCCCCCAGCACCCTCGGCCGGCGCACCCCGGCCAGCAGCCCCGCTACCGCGAGGGCCGTCACCATCAGGTCGTACCGGGCGTAGACCGTCGGGCCCAGCAGCGGTACGCCCGCCACCCACACCCAGGCGCCCGCGCGCCGCGCACCGGGCCGCGAGCCCGCCCGCAGCAGCAGCCCGAGCACCAGCGCGTCGCAGATCAGCACGAGCACGTAGAACGCGGTCGGGTACTCCAGGAACGGCAGCAGCGCGGGGGCCAGCACCGGCAGCGCCGCCGCCGGAGGGTACTGCCAGGTGACGTCACCCGCGGGGAAGGCGCCGGTGCGCAGCACCTCGTACCAGCCGTGGTAGATCACCGAGACGTCCACGGTGACGTCGGGACCCGGGACCGTCACCACCTTCAGCACGCAGAGCAGCAGCGCCGCCCTGGTCACCGTCCAGACCGCGAGGACCCCGCGCGCGCCGGCCCGTCCCGTCATGGCTCTTCCGCTCCTCGTGCCGTACGTCCGGTCAGCCATGATGCCGGGCCCCGCTGTGCGCGGGAGCGAGGCGCGGCCGGAGGCCGGCCGCCGGGGCTGACATGGCACGGGGAGGTCCGTCGCGCGGGGCGGGTCCGTTACTGTCGGCGGCGATGGACAAGACCTTGATCGTGACCAACGACTTCCCGCCCCGCCCCGGTGGCATCCAGGCCTTCCTGCACAACATGGCGCTGCGGCTGGACCCCGGACAGCTCGTCGTCTACGCCTCCACCTGGAAGCGGAGCGAGGAGGGCGTGCGGGCCACCGCCGACTTCGACGCCGAGCAGCCCTTCACCGTCGTCCGCGACCGCACGACGATGCTGCTGCCCACCCCCCGGGTCACCCGGCGCGCGGCCGGGCTGCTGCGGGAGCACGGCTGCACCTCCGTCTGGTTCGGGGCCGCCGCCCCGCTCGGCCTGATGGCCCCCGCGCTGCGCCGGGCCGGGGCCCGTCGGCTCGTCGCCACCACCCACGGCCACGAGGCCGGCTGGGCCCAGCTGCCCGCCTCCCGGCAACTGCTGCGCCGTATCGGGGAGGGCACCGACACGATCACGTACCTCGGTGAGTACACCCGGTCCCGGATCGCCGCCGCGCTCACCCCCGAGGCGGCCGGCCGCATGGTGCAACTCCCGCCCGGCGTCGACGAGAAGACCTTCCACCCGGCGTCCGGCGGCGACCGGGTCAGGGCCCGGCTGGGTCTCACCGACCGGCCCGTCGTCGTCTGCGTCTCCCGGCTGGTGCCGCGCAAGGGCCAGGACACGCTGATCCTCGCCATGCCGGCGATCCTTGCCCGCCACCCCGACACCGTGCTCCTGATCGTCGGCGGCGGCCCGTACGCCAAGGACCTGGAGAAGCTCGCCGCCGAAACCGGGGTGAGCCGCTCCGTGCGCTTCACCGGCTCCGTGCCGTGGGAGGAGCTCCCCGCGCACTACGGCGCCGGCGACGTCTTCGCCATGCCCTGCCGGACCCGGCGCGGCGGCCTGGACGTGGAGGGCCTCGGCATCGTCTACCTGGAAGCCTCGGCGACCGGGCTGCCCGTGGTGGCGGGCGACTCCGGCGGGGCGCCCGACGCCGTCCTGGACGGCGAGACCGGCTGGGTGGTGCGCGGCGGTGACGCCGAGGACACCGCCGACCGGATCGTCACGCTGCTCGGCGACGCGGAACTGCGCCGCCGCATGGGGGAGCGGGGACGGGAGTGGGTCGAGGAGAAGTGGCGCTGGGACCTGCTCGCCGAGGAGCTCCGCAGGCTGCTCTGAGCTCGCGGTACGACGAGGAGGGGCCCGCACGCGCGTGCGGGCCCCTCCTCGTCGTACGGTCCGGATCAGCCGCCGTAGATCGACTCGATCTCGTGGGCGAAGTCCTTGGCGACGACGTTCCGCTTCAGTTTCAGCGAGGGCGTGATGTGCCCCGCCTCCTCGGTGAACTGGGCTTCCAGGACACGGAACCTGCGCACCGACTCGGCCTTGGAGACCGCGGCGTTCCCGTCGTCCACCGCCCGCTGGATCTCCGCCAGCAGCTCGGCGTCCTCGCGCAGCGAGCGGGCCGTCGAACCGGCGGGTTTGCCGTGCTCCTGGGCCCAGCGGGCGAGGAACTCCTCGTCCAGGGTGACCAGCGCGCCGACGAACGGCCGCCCGTCGCCCACCACCATGCACTCACCCACCAGCGCGTGGGCGCGGATACGGTCCTCGATCACGGCGGGGGCGACGTTCTTGCCGCCCGCCGTCACGATGATCTCCTTCTTGCGGCCGGTGATCGCGAGGTAGCCGTCCTCGTCGAGGGTGCCGATGTCACCGGTGTGGAACCAGCCGTCCGCCAGCGCCTCGGCGGTCGCCGCCTCGTTCCCCCAGTACCCGGCGAACAGGTGCTCGCCGTGGAGCAGTACCTCGCCGTCGTCGGCGATCCGCACCACGGAGCCGGGCAGCGGCTGGCCGACCGTACCGATCTTCGGCCGGTCCCACGGGTTGAAGGCGGTGGCCGCGCAGCTCTCGGTGAGGCCGTAGCCCTCCAGGACGGTGAAGCCGATGCCCCGGTAGAAGTGGCCGAGGCGCTCGCCGAGCGGGGCGCCGCCGGAGATCGCGTACTCGCCGCGCCCGCCGAGGACCGCGCGGAGCTTGCCGTAGACGAGCTTGTCGAAGAGCCTGTGCTTCACGCGCAGGCCGAGGGAGGCGCCCTTCGGGGCGCTCAGCGCCTGGCTGTAGGCGATGGCCGTCGACGCGGCACGGTCGAAGATCCGGCCCTTGCCGTCGCCCTGCGCCTTGGCGCGGGCCGCGTTGTAGACCTTCTCGAAGACGCGCGGCACGCCGAGGATCAGCGTCGGCCGGAACGCGGCCAGCTCGTCGGTGAGGTTCTTGATGTCCGGTACGCAGCCGAGCTTGATCGGCGCCATCACGGCCGCCACCTCCACCAGCCGGCCGAAGACGTGCGCGGCGGGGAGGAAGAGCAGCACCGAGCACTCCCCGGTACGGAAGAGGGGCTTCAGCCGCTCCACGACGTTGCCGCACTCGGCGAAGAAGCTGCGGTGGGTGAGCACACAGCCCTTGGGGCGGCCGGTGGTCCCGGAGGTGTAGACGATGGTGGCCGGGTCGTCGGCCTTCGCGGTGGTCGTCCTGACGTCCACGGTCTCCTCGGAGACCTCCGCGCCGGCGGCGTTCAGCTCCTCCACCGCGCCCCGGTCGATCTGCCAGACCTGCTTGAGCTCCGGCAGCCGCCCCCGGACCGAGGCGACCGAGGCGGCGTGCGCGTCGCTCTCGACGATCACCGCGACCGCGCCGGAGTCGCCGAGGATCCACTGGATCTGCTCGGGCGAGCTGGTCTCGTACACCGGTACGGTCACCGCGCCCGCGGTCCAGATGGCGAAATCGAGGAGGACCCACTCGAAGCGGGTGCGCGACATCAGGGCGACCCGGTCGCCGGGCTGCACCCCGGCAGCGACGAGGCCCTTGGCGGCGGATCTGACCTCGGCCAGGAACTGGGTCGCGGTGACGTCGGTCCACGCACCGGCCACCTTGCGGCTCATCACCGCGGTGGCGGGATGCTGAGCGGCGTTGCGGCGGATGAGATCGGTCAGGTTGCCGTCCGTGGGGACCTCGTACAGGGCCGGAAGGCTGAACTCGCGCAAGACTGCTGCTCCTCATCGGGCTCCGGTGCCACGGCTCTGTGTGACGCACCGGAAGCGGTCCACGATTGGCAGGTGCTCAGTGGGGTGAGCACGACTGGACTGCCCGGACGTTACCCACCGGTAGTGCTTCCGGATAGAGGAGCTGGACAGATGTCTTATGCATCACATGCAGAGGCCGTCGTTCCGGGAACCCTAGACCACCCGTCTCCGGACTCGGAAGTAACCGCAGGTCCGACGCCCTGTTCAGGCCAGAAGGGGCTGACTAGGGTGAGCTCATGTGTGCAGGAGAAAAGGGAGCGGCGGGCACCCCGGTGACCGCTCGCGGCACCACCCGCGTCCACGTGGTGAGCGACGTGCACGGCAACACCGAAGCACTGGCCCGCGCGGGCGACGGCGCCGACGCCCTCATCTGCCTCGGCGACCTGGTGCTCTTCCTCGACTACGCCGACCACTCGCGCGGCATCTTTCCCGACCTCTTCGGCGTGGAGAACGCCGACCGCATCGTGGCCCTGCGCACCGCCCGCCGTTACGAGGAGGCCCGCGACTTCGGCCGCGAGCTCTGGGCGGGCATGGACCGCAACGCCGCCATCCTCGGCGCGGTCCGCAAGCAGTACGCCGAGATGTTCGCGGCCATGCCGACCCCGACGTACGCGACCTACGGCAACGTCGACGTACCCACCCTCTGGCCCGAGTACGCCGGCCCCGGCACCACCGTTCTGGACGGTCAGCGCGTCGAGATCGGCGGCCGCGTCTTCGGATTCGTCGGCGGCGGTCTCAGGACCCCGATGAACACCCCGTTCGAAATCAGCGACGAGGAGTACGCCGCCAAGGTGGAGGCGGTCGGCGAGGTCGACGTCCTCTGCACCCACATCCCGCCCGAGGTGCCGGAACTCGTCTACGACACCGTCGCCCGCCGCTTCGAACGCGGCAGCCGCGCCCTGCTGGACGCCATCCGCCGCACCCGCCCCCGGTACGCCCTCTTCGGCCACGTCCACCAGCCCCTGGCCCGCCGGATGCGGATCGGCGCGACCGAGTGCGTCAACGTCGGCCACTTCGCCTCCACCGGCCGGCCGTGGGCGCTCCAGTGGTGAGAGCCGCCGGACCGGCCAGTGGTGAGAACCGCCGGACCGGCCAGTGGTGAGAGCCGCCCGCCCGGCCAGTGGTGAGAGCCGCCCGCCCGGTGAGAGCCGCCGGACACCCCCTCGCGTACACGCGATAGCCTGCACCCGGCAGGCTCCTGCCGAGAACGGACCGGCACAGCGCATGGAGGGCCACGGCGATGGCTGAACACACCAGCTCGAGCATCACGATCGAGGCGGCACCGGCCGACGTGATGAGCGTGATCGCCGACTTCGCCCGCTACCCGGAGTGGACCGGCGAGGTGAAGGAGGCCGAGGTGCTGGCCACCGACGACCGGGGCCGCGCCGAACAGGTCCGCCTGGTCCTCGACGCCGGAGCCATCAAGGACGACCACGTCCTCGCCTACACCTGGAAGGGCGACGACGAGGTCAGCTGGAGCCTCGTCAAGTCCCAGATGCTGCGGTCCCTCGACGGCACCTACGCGCTGGCGCCCCTCGCCGGCGGCGAGCGCACCGAGGTCACCTACCGCCTCGCCGTCGACGTCAAGATCCCGCTCCTCGGCATGATCAAGCGCAAGGCGGAGAAGGTCATCATCGACCGCGCGCTCGCCGGTCTGAAGAAGCGCGTCGAGTCCGCCCCGCAGGGCTGACCCGGTGCGCACGGTCCTGGTCACCGGGCCCGGTGGCGCCGGCACCACCACCGTCGCGGCGGCCACCGCACGGGCCTCGGCCCGGGCCGGCCGCCGTACCCTGCTGGTCACCCCCGACCGTGTGCCCGGCTTCCCGGACGACCCCGGGCCCGTCGCCGCCGACGAGCTCCTGGACCACGCGCGCACCGACTCCGGAGCGCACTTCCGCGCCGAACTCCTCGCCCTCCAGGACCGCGCCTCCGCCGTCTTCGACCTCCTCGGCGCCGGACGCATGGACGCCGAGGAACTCACCGAACTCCCCGGCAGCACCGAACTCGCCCTCCTGAACACCCTGCACCGGGCCGCCTCCGGCGACTGGTCGGAGGCCGGATACGACACCCTCGTCGTGGCCCTGCCGCCCCTTACCGAAGCCGTCGCCCTGCTCGCCCTCCCCGGCCAGCTCCGCCGCTACCTGCGTCGGCTGCTGCCCGAGGAACGGCAGGCCGCCCGCGCGCTGCGCCCGGTGCTCGCCCAGCTCGCCGGGGTCCCGATGCCCGCGCAGTGGCTGTACGCGGCCGCCGCCCGCAAGGACGCCGAACTCGCCGAGGTCGAGGCGCTGATCGAGGACCGCTCCACCACCCTCCGGCTGGTCGCCGAGCCCGGACCCGCCGCCGAGGACGCCCTGCGCGCCGCCCGTACCGGGTTCGCGCTGCACGGCCTGCGCACCGACCTGCTGGTCGCCAACCGCCTGCTGCCGCGCCACTCCGCCGACCCCTGGTTCGCCGGCCTCGCCGCCCAGCAGGAGAAGACCCTCACCCGCTGGTACGAGGACCGGGCGCCCCGGCCCGGGGCCCCCGCTGCCGAGGAGCTGTACGAGGCCCCCCACCTCGGCCACGACCCCCGCACCGCCGAGGACCTGGACCTGCTCGGGATTCCCGCCCCCGACGACCGCCCGGCCGGCCGCGCCGACGACCCCTGGTGGACCGAACAGGTACCGCACGACGGCCCCGACGGCGCCGATGCCGCCGAGGGTTACGTCTGGTGCCTGCCGCTGCCGGGAGCGGTCAAGTCGGGTCTGCGGCTCGTCCGCCGCGGGGACGAGATCCTCCTCGCCGTCGGCCCTTACCGCCGCAGCGTGCGCCTGGAGTCCGCGCTCCGCCGCTGCACCGTCTCCGGAGCCGCCCTCCGCGACGGGGTGCTGCGCGTCCGCTTCACCCCGGACCCGTCGCTCTGGCCGCGTACGCCGTGACGGTCCCCGCCCTCCCGCCCTCTGCGATCCTCTCGGCCGGGCGGCCGCGCATGCCCTGACGGCGGCCCCGTCTCCGGCCGAGCGCCCGCGCTGCCCCTGAACGGAAGAGCTCGGTTCGGGTACCGTCGGTAGTACGTCATCCGCGTCGCAGGAGCCCGCCATGAGTGAAGCCACCGATCGTCCCGCCGACGACGACGCGTGGGCCGACGCCTGCGCCGAGGACCTGGAGGCCGAGAAGGCCCGCCGCCGTGCCACCTACGGGCCGCCGCCCGCCTCCGCCGCCGAGGAGCTGCGCAAGCTGGTCGACGCGGTGGCCGGGAAGCTCGGCTCGTTCTCCTCGCCGTTGCTCGGCACCGCCGCCCAGGGCGCGGTGCAGCAGGTCATCCAGCAGGCCAGGTCGGCGGTCGAACCGGTCATCGAGCGCAATCCGGAGATCTTCGACCACCTCGCCGCCGCGGGCAACGAGCTGCTGGCCGCGTACCGTTCTGCCGTCGAGGGCCAGGAGGGCCGCTGGACGCGGACCACCGAAGGCGCCTCCGGCGGAGCCCGCCGCCCCGCCGACACGCCCGGCCGGGCCGCCGACGACCCCTCCGACCCCCGCGACCGGCCCTCGGACGGGCCGTCGGCGAGCGAACACATCGACCTGGACTGAGCCCTGGCCGGAAATTCCGGCCGCCTTCTCGGGTACGGTTGACCCAGCGGGGCTCGACCGGAACTGAGGGATTCATGGGACTCACCATCGGCGTCGATATCGGCGGCACGAAGATCGCGGCTGGAGTGGTCGACGAAGAGGGCCAGATCCTCTCGATGTTCAAAGTACCGACCCCGCCGACGGCCTCGGGCATCGTCGACGCCATCTGCTCGGCCGTGGACGGTGCGCGCGAGGGCCACACCATCGAAGCGGTCGGCATCGGCGCGGCCGGATACGTCGACGACAAGCGTGCGACCGTGCTCTTCGCACCGAACATCGACTGGCGCCACGAGCCGCTCAAGGACGAGGTCGAACAGCGTGTCGGCCTCCCTGTCGTCGTCGAGAACGACGCGAACGCGGCGGCCTGGGGCGAGTACCGCTTCGGCGCGGGCAAGGGCCACGACGACGTCATCTGCATCACGCTCGGCACCGGTCTCGGCGGCGGCATCATCATCGGCAACAAGCTGCGGCGCGGACGCTTCGGCGTGGCGGCCGAGTTCGGCCACATCCGGGTCGTACCGGACGGCCTGCTCTGCGGCTGCGGCAGCCAGGGCTGCTGGGAGCAGTACGCCTCCGGCCGCGCCTTGGTCCGGTACGCCAGGCAGCGCGCCAACGCGACCCCGGAGAACGCCGCCGTCCTGCTGTCGCTCGGCGACGGCACGGTCGAGGGCATCGAGGGCAAGCACATCAGCGAGGCGGCCCGTCAGGGCGACGCGGTGGCCATCGACTCCTTCCGCGAGCTGGCCCGCTGGGCCGGCGCGGGCCTGGCCGACCTGGCCTCCCTCTTCGACCCGTCCGCCTTCATCGTCGGCGGCGGCGTCTCCGACGAGGGCGAACTGGTCCTGGACCCGATCCGCAAGTCGTTCCGCCGCTGGCTGATCGGCGGCGAGTGGCGTCCGCACGCCCAGGTCCTCGCCGCCCAGCTGGGCGGCAAGGCCGGACTGGTCGGCGCCGCCGACCTGGCCCGCCAGGGCTGACCCCGGCACCCGACCGCACCACGTGCGATCCGAATGGACGCCCGCCGCGCCCCCAGGGGCACGGCGGGCGTCCGTCGTATCGTGACCCGCATGGTTCTGACGCCGCTGCCCGACTCCCGTACCGAGGACGACGGTTCGGCCGTCGTCCGCGTCCTCAGTTACAACGTCCGCTCGCTGCGCGACGACCCCGCCGCCCTGGCCCGCGTCATCCGCGCCTGCGCCCCCGACCTCGTGTTCGTCCAGGAGGCGCCGCGCTTCTTCCGCTGGCGCAAGGCCGCCGCCCGGCTCGCCGCCGCGACCGACCTGGTCCTCCTCTCCGGCGGTGCCACCGCTGCCGGCCCCCTGCTGCTCTGCTCCCTGCGCGCCACCGTCGAACGCACCGAGGACGTCCTGCTGCCGCGCACCCCCGGGTTGCACCGCAGGGGCTTCGCGACAGCGGTGGTCAAGATCGCCGGAACCCGGCTCGGCGTGGTCAGCTGCCATCTGGGCCTGCGGGCGGACGAACGCCTCGCCCAGGCACGGGCGCTGCTGGACCGGGTGGAGGCGATGGGCGTCGGGCACGCGGTGGTGGGCGGTGACCTCAACGAGGTACCGGCCGGGGACGCGTTCCGGCTGATCGCCGGGCGGCTCCACGACGGCTGGGCGGTACGGCCCTGGGGAGGGGAACACACCTTCCCGGCCGACGGGCCGGTGCGCCGCATCGACGCCGTCCTCACCACGGACGGCATCGAGGTCCTCGGCTGCGGGGTCCCGGCCGGGCTCCCCGGCATCGGCGACGCCGATCTGCGCGCGGCCACGGACCATCTGCCGGTCCTGGCCGCCCTCCGGGTGCCCGCCGCCACTCACGAGGGCGACGGGGCCTGACGGCTCAGACGACGGCGCCGTGCCCCGGGTCGCCCAGGTCCTCGTCGTCGTCGTGCGGCATCCGCGCCACCAGGGTCGCGCAGCCGCCGAGGAACCCGCCGATGCAGACGGTCGTCAGCCACCAGGTCATCTCCCAGCCCAGCAGCACCGCGAGGAGCATCAGCACCGGACCGCCGACCACCCCGAGCCAGGCGAACTTCGACGTGGCGTCCGCCTCCGGGAGCGGCGGCGGCTCCGGCGGCACGAAGTGCCCCTCGGGGTCGTCGTCGCCGGCGCCGCTGTCCGAATCCGCGTCCGGCAGCACGTGGTCGCGGGGACCGCCGACGCCGGGGGCGAAGACCACCGAACTGCCCAGCCCGCTCTTGTCGTTGCCCTTGTCCGCCGGGGCCTCGGGCCGGTCCTTGTCGTCCGTGACGTTGATCAGGTCCTCGTCCGGCAGGGCGAGGTCCTCCACCGGCTTGAAGGGCTTGGCGCCCGGCGGGTCCGGGGGCTCCTCGCCGTACCCCGCGACGATCGCGGCCCAGGCGGCCTCCTCGTCCAGCGGGCTCACCTCGTCCCGGGGCGCGTCGGCGGGGCGCCCCTCGTCCGTACTCCCGGGCGCGGCCGTCTGCCCCTCCGCCTGCGGCGGTTCGCGCTCCTCGTCACTGCCCGTGCGGTCCGCGTCCTGCTCAGCCACCGGACGTACCCCCCTTCTCCGCGACTGCGGATGCGAGACGGGCGAGGAACCGGTGGCTCTCGTCGAAGATCCGCTCCGCGTCATGGTCCAACGTCGCGACGTGGTAACTCTGTTCCAGCAGCACCTCCTCGACGTCCCGCGAGGACACCCTGCCGAGGATGCGGGCCGTGTCGGCGGGCGGCACCACGTGGTCCTGCGAGCTGTGCAGCAGCAGCACCGGCTGCGTCACCTGCGGGAGTTCGGCGTCGACGATCCGCAGGAACCGGCGCAGCGAGTGGGCGGAGTGCAGCGGCACCCGGTCGTAACCCACCTCGTGCGCGCCCTCCAGCGCGATGTCCCCGGCCAGGCCCTCCGTCGTACGGACGAGGTGGCGGGCGACCGGCAGGGCGTACGCGGACAGGCCGTGCACCTTGTTCGCCGGGTTGACCAGCACCAGCCCGCCGACCGCGTCGCCGTGCCGCGCGGCCAGCCGCAGCGCCAGCGCCCCGCCCATGGAGAGCCCGAAGACGAAGACCCGCGCGCACCTCTCCCGCAGCACCCGCAACTCCCGGTCCACCTCGGCGTACCAGTCCTGCCAGCCGGTGACCGCCATGTCCTCCCACCGGGTACCGTGCCCCGGCAGCAGCGGCAGCGACACGGTGTACCCGCGCGCGGCGAGGTAGTCGGCCCACGGGCGCAGCGACTGGGGCGATCCGGTGAAGCCATGACAGAGGAGGACGCCGACCTCTCCGCCCTCGTGGCGGAACGGCTCGGCTCCAGGGAGGACCGGCACCGGTGACTCCTGTTCGTGAGGCTGGGCTCGGGCGGGGAAGTGCGTGGGGGCTTGCGAGGGGGCGTACGGGGCACCCGCGAGAAGAATGACTTCACCGTACGCGACCGGGCCGACACCGACCAGGGCCGTCGCGCCACCGGCGCGGGGCAGCCCGCGCACCGTGCGGCAACGGCGGCCCACGCGCGGGTAAAGTCGTGGCACAGGACACAGGAGGCACCCGAGTTGATCTACGGCGCGATGCACTTCTCCCTCGGGGGGTCCCTGAAGCTCGTCTTCAGGCCGTGGGTCGAGGGCCTGGAGAACATCCCCCCCACCGGACCGGCGATCCTCGCGAGCAACCATCTGTCCTTCTCCGACTCCTTCTTCCTGCCGGCCGTCCTGGACCGCAAGGTCACCTTCATCGCCAAGGCCGAGTACTTCACCGCGCCCGGAGTGAAGGGCAAGCTCACCGCGGCCTTCTTCAAGGGCGTCGGCCAGCTGCCCGTCGACCGCTCCGGGGCCAGGGGCGCGGGCGAGGCCGCGATCCGCGCCGGCATCAAGGTCGTCGAGGACGGCGGGCTCTTCGGCATCTACCCCGAGGGCACCCGCTCGCCGGACGGCCGCCTCTACCGGGGCAAGCCCGGCGGCCTCGCCCGGGTGGCGCTGGCCACCGGCGCGCCCGTCATCCCGGTCGCGATGATCGACACGGAGAAGATCCAGCCGCCCGGCCAGGTGATCCCCAAACTCCTGCGGCCCGGGATCCGGATCGGCAAGCCACTGGACTTCTCCCGCTACCAGGGCATGCAGGGCGACCGGTTCATCCTCCGTTCACTGACGGACGAGGTCATGTACGAAATCATGAAGCTCTCCGGACAGGAGTACGTGGACGTTTACGCGACGGCCGCGAAGCGCCGGATCGCGGACGAGGCCAAGGCAGCCGCGCAGGAACAGAAACAGGCCGCACACGAACAGAAACAGGCGGCGCTGGAGCAGAAGCAGGCGGCGAAGGACGAGAAGCGCTCGACCCC
This sequence comes from Streptomyces sp. NPDC008125, assembly GCF_042957125.1. Lineage (NCBI taxonomy): Bacteria > Bacillati > Actinomycetota > Actinomycetes > Kitasatosporales > Streptomycetaceae > Streptomyces > Streptomyces sp. NPDC008125. The sequence continues at coordinate 153,936 of NZ_JBIBHR010000010.1, read as the reverse complement.
GGAACCGCCCGCGCGGTAGCGGGCGTCGCCGGGACGACCGGCGAAGGCGGCGGGCGGCGGCGGGTGTTCGCGGCGGCGGGCCAGTGCCGGCGGCTGTTCGCGGCGGCGGGCGCCGCCGGGCAGCGGGTGTCCGCGGCAGCGGTGGAGAGAGAAGGTCCGGCCGACGGGGGCGCGGACCACGGGGGTGGGGGAGATGGCCGAGCGCGAGCAGGTCGTACGGATGTCGGTCGAGCAGCCGCTGTGGCGCGCGCTGACCGGATACCGGGTGCTGACGACGGTCTACGCCTTGGCGCTGGCCGTCCTGGGGCGTGCGGATTTCGAACGGCCCGCGGTGGCCTTCGGGTTCCTCGCCGTGATGGCGGTGTGGACGCTGCTCACCCTGCCCCGGGTCGCCAACGCGGCCAGTTGCACACGGTCGTTCCTCGGCGCGGACCTGGTGATGGCGCTCGTCGGCATCCTGCTCACCCCGGTCGCCGATCTCGACGCCCACCATGTCGACGGGTCGACCCTGCCGTCGATCTGGACCGCCGGGGCGGTGCTGGCCTTCGCGCTGAAGGGCGGCTGGCGGTGGGCCGCCTTCGCGTCCACGCTCGTGGCGGCCGCCAACCTCGTCGAGCGCGCCGAGCCCAGCCGGGACACCCTCCACAACGTCCTGCTGGTCTGGGTCGCGTCGATAGCGATCGGGTACGTCGTCGAGGTCGCCCGCGCCAGTGAACGCACCCTCGCCCGCGCCCTGGAGATCGAGGCCGCGACCCGCGAGCGGGAGCGGCTGGCCCGGGACATCCACGACAGCGTGCTCCAGGTGCTCGCCATGGTCCAGCGCCGGGGCACCGCCCTCGGCGGTGAGGCCGCCGAGCTGGGCCGGATGGCCGGGGAGCAGGAGATCGCCCTGCGCACCCTCGTCTCCAGCGGTCTGGTGCCCACCACCCGGGTCTCCGAGGACGCCGCGCTGGGCGCCGTCGTCGTCACGGTCACGGCGGAGGAGCCGCCCGCCGACGCCCCCGACATCGATCTGCGGACCCTGCTCGCCCCGCACGCGGGCTCCCGGGTCAGCTTCGCGGAGCCCGGCGCCCCCGTCCTGATGCCGGCCGCCTCGGCGCGGGAGCTCGCCGCCGCCACCGGAGCCGCCCTGGACAACGTGCGGGCCCACGCCGGGCAGGACGCCCAGACATGGATTCTGGTCGAGGACGAGCCCGGCGAGGTGGTCGTCACGGTCCGGGACGACGGACCGGGCATCCCGGAAGGGCGGTTGGCCGAGGCCGAGGGCGAGGGCCGGCTCGGCGTGGCCCTCTCCATCCGCGGACGGCTGCGCGACCTGGGCGGCACGGCCGAGGTGATCTCGGTGCCGGGCCAGGGCACCGAAGTCGAGTTGAAGGTTCCGAAGGTCCCACGGGGGAAGGCAGGATCGATCCGATGAGTACACCGACAGCACCGGGCACACCGGACAGAACGGGCGCACCGGCGGCGCCGGGCGCACCGAGCGGGGCGGGCGCCCCCGGGCCCCGGCCGCAGACCCGCGCCGACGGCACGGTCGTCAAGGTCATGGTGGTGGACGACCACCCGATGTGGCGCGACGCCGTCGCCCGCGACCTGGCCGAGTCCGGCTTCGACGTCGTCGCGACCGCCGGCGACGGCCCGGGGGCCGTCCGCCGCGCCCATGCGGTCCGGCCCGACGTCCTCGTACTCGACCTGAACCTGCCGGGCCTGCCCGGGGCCCAGGTCTGCAAGGAGCTCGTGGCGCACCACCCCGGCCTGCGGGTGCTGGTGCTCTCCGCCAGCGGGGAGCACGCCGACGTGCTGGAGGCGGTGAAGTCCGGGGCCACCGGCTATCTGCTGAAGTCCGCCAGCACCCGGGAGCTGATCGAGGCGGTCCGCTCGACCGCGGTCGGCGACCCGGTCTTCACCCCGGGGCTGGCCGGACTCGTGCTCGGCGAGTACCGCAGGCTCGCCTCCGACCCGGCCCCGGCGGCCCCCCACGATCCGAAGGCGCCGCGCCTGACCGACCGCGAGACCGAGGTGCTCCGGCTGGTAGCCAAGGGACTGTCGTACAAACAGATCGCCGAGCGTCTGGTGATCTCCCACCGCACGGTCCAGAACCACGTCCAGAACACCCTCGGCAAGCTCCAGCTGCACAACCGGGTCGAGCTGGTCCGGTACGCCATCGAGCGCGGCCTCGACGACGTGTGAGCGGAGTCCGGCGGACCGGCCGGGGCGGGCCGCTCCCCGACCGGTCCGCCGGGCGGCGCACCCGGTCACCCGGCCGTATATTCGCGGTGACCGGGTCATGTGCCGTACCGCAGCACCAACGGGAGACGTCGTGGAAATCCTGGCCTTCGGTGTGCAGGCCGACGAGAAGCCCCTGATCGAGAAGGCGTTCGCCGGGAAGCACGAGGTCCGGTGCCTGGAGGTGTTCCTCACCCCGGACACGGCGGCCCTCGCCGCGGGGTACGAGGTGATCTCCACCAGCGTCAACGCTGACCTCGGCGCCCCGGTGCTCCGGACCCTGGCGGCCGGCGGCACCCGGATGATCGCCCAGCGGTCCACCGGCTTCAACAACATCGACCTGGAGGTCGCCGCGTCGCTCGGCCTGCGTGTCGCCCGGGTCTCGTACTACTCGCCCCACTCCGTCGCCGAGTTCGCGTGGACCCTGGCGATGGCCGTGAACCGCAAGGTCATCCGCGCCGCGACCCGGACCCGCGACTTCGACTTCCGTCTCGCCGGCCTCCTCGGCCGCGACATGCACGGCCGGACGGCCGGGGTGATCGGCACCGGCAAGATCGGTGAGGCGTTCACCCGGATCGCCCACGGTTTCGGCATGAACCTGCTCGGCTGGGACGTCGCCGAGAACCCCGCCTGCGTGGAGCTGGGCATGCGGTACGTCGAGAAGGACCAGCTCTTCGCCGAGGCCGACCTCATCAGCCTGCACGTCCCCCTGCTGCCCGCCACCCACCACCTCGTCGACCAGCGGGCCATGGCGCTGATGAAGCGCGACGCGATCCTCGTCAACTCCAGCCGGGGCGGACTGGTCGACACCCGGGCCCTGGTCACCGAACTCCGCTCGGGCCACTTCCTCGGCGTCGGCCTCGACGTGTACGAGGAGGAGGCCGGGCTCTTCTTCCTGGACAAGTCGCTGGAAGGCATCGACGACGACACCCTTGCCCGCCTGCTGACCTTCCCGAACGTCCTGGTCACCTCCCACCAGGCGTACTACACCGAGGACGCGGTCGGCCAGATCATCGACGCCACCGCCGCCAACGTCGACGACTACCTCTCCGGACGCCGCAGCGACAACGTCCTGGTGCCGGCCCCGGAGAAGTGAGCGGGCGCGGAAGCCGGTGCCTCGGGCGAGGCACCGGCTCCCGTGCGTTCGGCCGCGAGCCGTGCGTTCGGCCGTGGACCGCGCGTTCAGCCGCGAACCGGCAGCCCCGCCAGCAGTTCGGTGACGATCGCCGAACCCCGCAGGGTCAGCACCGACTCCGGGTGGAACTGCACCGAGGCGAACCCGTCGCCGCGCAGTGCGTACAGCTCACCGGTGGCCGCGTCCCGGCTCACCTCGATGCCGTGCGCGCCCAGCTCGGCGGTGGCGGCGTCGTCGCACCGCGCCGCGAAGCTGTTGTAGAACCCCACCGTCTCCGGCCGGCCGAACAGCTCGATCCGCGTCTGCGCCCCCTGATGGGGCACCGCCTTGCGCACCACCTCCAGGCCCAGCTCCGCCGCGATCAGCTCATGGCCCAGGCACACCCCCAGCAGCCCGTCCCGGTGGTCGCGCACCAGCTCCGCGGCGACCGAGCGGAGCAGCACCATCCTGGCGTCGGCGGGATCGCCCGGGTTGCCCGGCCCGGGGCCCAGCACCACCGGCCCCCGGTGCGCCCGGACGGTCTCCCGCAACTGCGGGGCGTCGAACCGGACGACCGACACGTCGAGGCCCGAGGCGCGCAGCAGATGCGCCAGCATCGAGGTGAAGGTGTCCTCGCCGTCCACCACCAGCGCGTGGCCCGACATCGCCCGGGCCGGCTCCTGCATCCGCAGCCAGAACGGCGCCAGCCCGCCCCGCCGGTCGTCCAGCGCCGACTGCACCCGGGGATCGGTGGCCAGCTGCGGCCCGGTCCGCTCCTGCGGACGTCGCGCCGGCCGCACCCCGAGAGCGGCCAGCACGCCGGCCGCCTTGGCGTGGGTCTCGGCGACCTCGCCGGCCGGGTCCGAGTGGCGTACGAGGGTGGCGCCCACCGCCACCGCGAGCCCGCCGTCGGCCGCGATGTCGGCCGTACGGATCAGGATCGGCGAGTCGAGGGTCTGGGCACCGTTCGCGTCCTGGCGCAGCAGCGCCAGCGCGCCGCTGTAGTAGCCGCGCCCGGCGGGCTCGTACCGCCGGATCACGCGGCACGCGTTCTGCACCGGCGAGCCGGTGACGGTCGCCGCGAACATGGTCTCCCTCAGCACCTCCCGCACGTCCAGCGTCGACTTCCCGCGCAGCTCGTACTCGGTGTGCGCGAGATGGGCCATCTCCTTCAGCCGGGGCCCGATCACCACCCCGCCCATGTCGCCCACCGTGCACATCATCTTCAGTTCCTCGTCGACCACCATGGAGAGCTCTTCGGTCTCCTTGCGGTCGGCGAGGAAGTCCAGCAGGCTCTCGACGGTCGGGCCCTGTTCCGGGTAGCGGTAGGTCCCGCTGATCGGGTTCATCACCACCGTGCCGCCGGACATCCGGACGTGGACCTCCGGGCTGGCGCCGACCAGGGTGCGCCCCCGGGGGCCGCCCGTGTGCACCACGAACGTCCAGTACGCGCCGCGCTCGCCCTCCAGCAGTCTGCGGAAGAGCGCCAGCGCGTCCGCCCGGCCGTAGCCGGGGATCTCGCCCCGGAACGTGCGCCGGATCACGAAGTTCGCGCCCTCGCCCTGCCCGATCTCGTCCTCGATCACCCGCCGGACGATTCCCGCGTACTCCTCGTCCGGCACGTCGAACGCGCCGCCCGTCACCCGTACCTCGTGCGGGGGCAGCGCCGCCAGCACGTCGGTGAGCGGCAGCTCGTACGACTCGTCGGCGACCAGCACCGCGAGCGGCGTCCCGTCGTCGGTCGCCTCGAAGCCCCGCTCGGCGATCTGCCGGTAGGGCACCAGGGCCAGCGAGGGCAGGTCACCCACCGGCAGGTCGGCGAGGCGCGCCACCTCCCGGACCTCGCCCGTCAGCACCTCGACGGTGTCGTGGTCGCGGCCGGGCGTGCGGCGGCGCAGCAGGGCGAAGGGCGGGGCGTCGTCCCGGAGGAGACGGTGGACGAGTGAGGCGGCGCGGTGCGGCATGAGCGTTCCTTCCAAGGGGTTTCCAAGGGATTTCCCAGGGGAGGAACCGCTCCGCGAAAGCAGAAAAGGCCGCCCCTCGGGGCGGCCTTCGCGAAATGTTCAGCGCGAACTGTCAGGGGGCCGCCGTCGAGCGGGCCACCACCAGTTCTGGTTCGTGTGCGTGAACATGCGGCGATAATAGCGTCACAGCGCACGATCATGCGAGCAATCGTCTCAACTGTCGAGCGACCGGATGGACGCAGCCCGTGACCCCGTACGCTGGTGCCCGTGACCGTGAACGCCAATACCTCCGTCGCCGGTGGCAACACCTGGCGAGACCTTCCCGCGGCGCAGCAGCCTGAGTACCCCGACTCCGAGGCGCTGCGCGATGTACTCGCGGACCTCGCGTCGTATCCGCCGCTCGTCTTCGCGGGCGAGTGCGACCAGCTGCGCGCCCGCTTGGGAGCCGTCGCCAAGGGCGAGGCGTTCCTGCTGCAGGGCGGTGACTGTGCCGAGGCCTTCGACGCCGTGTCCGCCGACCACATCCGTGCCAAGCTGAAGACGCTGCTCCAGATGAGCGCCGTCCTGACCTACGCGGCGGCCGTCCCGGTCGTCAAGGTGGGCCGGATCGCCGGGCAGTACTCCAAGCCGCGCTCCAAGCCGACCGAGACCCGCGACGGCGTGACCCTGCCGACGTACCGCGGCGACTCCGTCAACGGCTTCGCCTTCACCGAGGCCGCCCGCATCCCGGACCCCGAGCGCCTGAAGCGGATGTACCACGCGTCCGCTTCGACGCTGAACCTCGTCCGCGCCTTCACCACCGGCGGCTACGCCGACCTGCGCCAGGTGCACGCGTGGAACCAGGACTTCGTGCGTTCGTCCCCCTCGGGGCAGCGCTACGAGGCGCTGGCCCGCGAGATCGACAACGCCATGAACTTCATGAAGGCCTGCGGCACCGACCCGGCCGAGTTCAAGGCGGTCGAGTTCTACGCCTCGCACGAGGCGCTGCTGCTGGACTACGAGACGGCGCTGACCCGCACCGACTCGCGCACCGGCGAGCTGTACGACACTTCCGGGCACATGGTCTGGATCGGTGAGCGCACCCGCCAGATGGACGGCGCGCACATCGAGTTCGCGTCGAAGATCCGCAACCCGATCGGCATCAAGCTCGGTCCGACGACCACCGTCGACGAGGCGCTCAGCTACATCGACCGCCTGGACCCCGAGCGCGAGCCCGGCCGGCTGACGTTCGTCGTCCGCATGGGCGCCGGCAAGGTCCGCGACAAGCTCCCCGAGCTGGTCGAGAAGGTCACCGCCTCCGGCGCGGTCGTCGCCTGGGTCACCGACCCGATGCACGGCAACACCTTCGAGGCCGCCTCCGGCCACAAGACGCGCCGCTTCGACGACGTCCTGGACGAGGTCAAGGGCTTCTTCGAGGTGCACAAGGGCCTGGGCACCCACCCGGGCGGCATCCACGTCGAACTCACCGGCGAGGACGTCACCGAGTGCGTCGGCGGCGGCCACGAGATCCTCGTGGACGACCTGCACCAGCGCTACGAGACCGCCTGCGACCCGCGGCTCAACCGCAGCCAGTCCCTCGACCTCGCCTTCCTCGTGGCGGAGATGTACCGCGACCAGTAGGCCGTGAGGCCCGGGAGCGGGCCCGCGCCAACGCGCCCGTGGGGCACGGATCCATGTGATCCGTGCCCCACGGGCGTTCCGGGGCTTTTGCCCACCCGGTCCGATGGGTAAGGTTAGGTTTGCCTCACCGCGTCGGAGGGGTGCTCGCACACTCCCGGGAGGTGAACCGCATGTACGTCTGCTCCTGCTTCGGCGTCACCGAACAGCAGGTGAAGCAGCATGCGGAGGCCGGGGCCTGCACCCCCCGGCAGATCGCTTCCGCCTGCAAGGCCGGCACCGACTGCGGTGGCTGTGTCCGCCGCATCCAGGCGCTGCTGGGCCGGGGCGAGTGCCCGCGCCGCGAGCCGCTGGAGCGCCGCGCCGACCCGTCGGCCACGTCGGCGAGCCCGCCGGCCGACGCGTTCCCCGAAGCCGCCTGACCGGAGCCGTAGGCTCTCCGCCGTCGGCCGGTGTGTGTCAGCCCTCCGGCTGCTCGATCTGCTGGGCGATGTAGAGCGGCTCGCCCAGCTTCTCCACCAGCTCCAGCTGGGTGTCCAGGTAGTCGATGTGGTGTTCCTCGTCCTCCAGGATCGACTCGAAGATGTTGGCCGAGGTGATGTCACCCTTGGCCCGCATGATGTCGATCCCGCGCTTGAGGCGGTCGATCGCCTCCACCTCCACCTGACGGTCGGCCTGGAACATCTCCGTCACCGTCTGGCCGACACGCACGTGGAAAAGTCGCTGGTAGTTCGGGAGGCCGTCGAGGAAGAGGATCCGGTCGGTCAGGATCTCCGCGTGCTTCATCTCGTCGAACGACTCGGCGCGGGTGTACTTGGCGAGCTTCGTCCAGCCGAGGTGGTCCTGCATCTTCGCGTGCAGGAAGTACTGGTTGATGGCAGTCAGCTCGGCGGTCAGCTGTTCGTTCAAGAACTCGATGACCTCGGGGTCGCCCTGCATCGCAGAGGCTCCTTCCAACCGGTGTACCGGACAGTTGGGCGCATCCTCGCACCGCACCCGCCGACCGTCCAGTAAGTGCATACTTAGTAGGTATTGCCCGGTTGTTCCCTGCCTGGTCACCACCACCCTTGCCTGTCTGTCACCATGGAGGCATGGGTCAGCCGGAGAGCGAGGAACACCGCGTATCGGGACAGTCCGAGCTTCCGCCGGGCCAGCGTCTGCAACGCGGGTGGCCGGTGACCCACTACGGGCCGGTGCCCAAGTTCCGCCCCGAACGCTGGGAATTCCGGGTCTTCGGAGCGACCGCCGACGGCGAGAAGCACTGCTGGAACCACGAGGAGTTCTCGGAGCTCCCGTTCTCCTCGGTCGTCGCCGACCTCCACTGCGTGACCAAGTTCTCCATGCTGGGGTCCGAGTGGGGCGGAGTACCCGCCTCCGTCGTCCTCGGTCTCGCACCGCCCGCCGACGACGTCACCCATGTGATGGTGTGGGCCGAATACGGCTTCTCCTCGAACCTCCGGCTCGCCGACTTCGCGTCGGAGCGCACCCTCTTCGCCACCCACAAGGACGGCGACCTGCTCACCGCCGAGCACGGCTTCCCGCTGCGCCTGGTCGTCCCGCACCTGTACGCCTGGAAGGGCCCGAAGTGGGTCCGCGGCATCGAGTACATGACGGCCGACCGCCGCGGTTTCTGGGAGGAGCGCGGCTACCACAACATCGGCGACCCGTGGAGCGAGCAGCGCTACTCCTACCAGGAGAAGCCCGGGGACGGCCCGGAACTCTGAGCCCGCAGGAGCCCGCCCGCCCGGGACCTCAGGTACCCACCGAGTCCCGCAGCTCCTTCAGCCGCGCCACGTCCGCCGCATGCCCCTCTCTGCCGCCCGGCGTCTCGATGACCAGCGGCACCCCGGCCGTCGCCGGGTGCGCGAACAGCTCCCGGAACGGCTCCGCGCCGATGTGGCCCGAGCCGATGTTCTCGTGCCGGTCCTTGTGCGCGCCGACGATGTCCTTGGAGTCGTTGGCGTGGATCAGCTTCAACCGCCCCTCGCCGACCGTCTCCACCAGCAGGTCCAGGGTCTGCCGCATCCCGGACGGACCGGCCAGGTCGTGGCCAGCCGCGTAGATGTGGCAGGTGTCCAGGCAGACGCCCAGCTTGGGGTGGGAGTCCAGCGCCTCGAAGTACGGGCCGAAGTCCCAGGTCCGTGAACAGAGCGAGGACCCCTGGCCGGCGGTGGACTCCAGCAGGAGATCGGGATCGTCGTCGTGGGTCAGCTCGTCCAGCAGCGGGAGCATGTGGTCACGCACCTGCGCCAGCGCCTCCTCGCGGGGCCGCCCACCCGTCGCCGAACCGGTGTGGACGACGACGCCCAGTGCGCCGATCTCGCGCGCCCGGCGCAGCGAGTGCCGCAGGGACTCCACGGACTTCTCCACCGTCGCCTCGGTGTGCGAGCCGAAGTTGATCAGGTACGGGGCGTGCACGTACACCGGCATGTGCCGGGCCTCGCACTCCTTGCGGAAGAGCTCGTCCTGCTCGGGCCTGCCCGCCGGAGTGGCCCAGCCGCGCGGGTTCGCGACGAAGACCTGGACGGTCTCGGCCGCCAGTTCGTCGGCGTAGCCGAGGCCGGTCTTCACCAGCCCGCCGGCCACCGGGACATGTCCGCCCACTGGGTTGCGCATGTTCACAGTCCCTTGGTCCTGATGGTGATGGTCGATCCCTCGGCCGCCCGCCCGCCGCCGTCGACGGACTGGCTCCCGACCGTGTCGCTGAAGGAGAGGAACGGCCGGTCGACCTTGACCTCGAACCCGGCGTCCTCCAGGAGGCCCCGCGCCTCGTCGACGTCCTTGCCGGTGACGTCCGGCACCTCGATCATGCGGGGACCCTTGGAGACGGTCAGCTGCACGGTGTCCCCCTCGGCCGCCTCGGCGCCGGGGGCCGGGGTCTGCTCGGCGACGTCGCCGGCCTCCTCGGGGGAGTCGACCCGGCCGGGCTTCGCCTCGGCCTTGAGCCCCTCCTCCTCCAGGGCGGCTGTGGCGTCCTCGACGGAGAGCCCGGAGACGTCGGGCACGTCGACCGGGGCGCCCTTGCTCACGACCAGTGCCACGGCGGAGTCGGGGTGACGCCCGGTGCCCGCCCCGGGGTCCGTACGGACCACCTCGCCGCGCCCGACGTCCTCGCTGAACTCCCGGGTCACCATGCCCGGCGCCAGGCCGGCCTCCTTCAGGGTCCGGCGCGCGTCGGACAGGGGAGTCCCCGCCACGTCGGGGACCTCGACGATCTCCGGCCCGCGCGAGACGACCAGCTTCACCGACTCGTTGCCCCGGACCCGGTCGCCGGGGGCGGGGTCGCTGCTGATCACCGAGCCCCGGTCGACCGTGTCGCTGTACGCCTTGTCGACGGACTTCACGTCGAGCCCGGCGTCCGTGAGCCGCTTCTCCGCGGTCTCCTGGGTCTGGTTGAGGAGTGAGGGGACCTGGGTGAACTGGCCCGAGTTGATGTACCAGACGCCACCCCCGACCAGCAGCACCACCAGCAGCGCCGTGATCGCGGCGTAGACCCCGCGGCGGGGGTGGCCCCCGGCCCCGCCCGCCCGCGCGGACCGCCGGGGCCGGCCGGGCGCGACCGAGGCGGTGGCGGCGGGCATCTCCAGCCGGCTCGTCCGGTGCGTGGTCCCCCGGTCCTCGGCCACGGCGCGTGGCAGCACGCTCGTACGGTCCTCCGCGCCCGAGGCGCCGGAGCGGGCCGGGGCGAGCGCCTTCGGCGGTACGGCGTCCAGCTCCGCGTCGCTCAGCAGGGCGCGGGCCTCCAGGGTCTCGGAGAGCAGCACCACCGCGTCCTGCGCGCGGGCCCGGGCGTCACGCGCGGTGGCCCCCGCCACCAGCGCGTCCAGCGCCGGGGAGAGCCCGGGGACGGCGGCGGAGGGCGGCGGGACGTCCTGGTTGAGGTGCTGGTAGATGACCTGGGCGGCGTTCTCGCCGGTGTGCGGCTTGGTGCCGGTCAGCATCTCGTACAGCACGACACCGCAGGCGTACACGTCGGAGCGGGTGTCGGCGGTGCCGTGCTCGATCTGCTCCGGGGCGAGATAGGAGACCGTGCCCAGCAGGGAGCCGGTGGTGTCGGTGGCGGTGCCCACCGCGCGGACCAGCCCGAAGTCGGCGACCTTCACCCAGCCGTCGTCCCCTATCAGGACGTTCTCCGGCTTCATGTCGCGGTGCACGAACCCCGCCCGGTGCGCGGCGCCGAGCGCCGCCAGCACAGGTTCCAGGATGTCGAGCGCGGCGCGCGGCTGGAGCGCCCCCCGGTCCCGCAGCACCTCGCGGAGCGTGCACCCCGCGACGTACTCCATGGCGAGGTAGACGTACGCGCCCTCGGCGCCCTGGTCGAAGACGGACACCACGTTGGGGTGCGCGAGGCGCGCCACCGACTTCGCCTCGCGGATGAAGCGCTCGACGAACGAGGCGTCGGCCGCGAGCGCGGGGTGCATCACCTTGAGGGCGAGCACCCGGTCGAGCCGGATGTCCACGGCCCGGTAGACCGTGGCCATCCCGCCCACGGCGATGCGCGCGTCGACGCGGTAGCGGCCGTCGAGCAGCCGTCCGAGCAGCGGGTCCTGGAGGGTCGTGTCCACCCGACGAGTCTACGAGCCGCCGCGGACACCCCGGGCGCCCCGGAGCGGGCCCGGGGCCGTATCGCAGCGGAGCCGTGACAACACCGGCCCGCGCCCCTCGCCCGGAGGGCCGGGAGGGCCGGCAGGGCCGGGCTCAGAACGCCGGGCGCTCCGGGTCCAGCACCGCCCGGCCCTCCACCGGGGAGGACGCCTCGGCGAAGTGCCGGCGGGGGATGCGGCCCGCCCGGCGGGCGAGACGGCCGCCGTCCACCGCGTGCCGCATCGCCGACGCCATCAGCTCCGGCTCCTGCGCCCGGGTCACCGCCGAGGCGAGCATCACCGCCGCGCATCCCAGCTCCATCGCCAGCGCCGCGTCCGAGGCGGTGCCCGCACCTGCGTCCAGGATCACCGGGACCCCGGCCCGCTCCACGATCAGCTCGAAGTTGTGCGGGTTGCGGATGCCCAGGCCGGAGCCGATGGGGGAGCCGAGCGGCATGACCGCCGCGCAGCCCACGTCCTCCAGCTTCCGCGCGAGCACCGGGTCGTCGTTGGTGTAGGGCAGCACGGTGAACCCGTCGTCGACCAGGACCTCCGCCGCGTCCAGCAGCTCGACCGGGTCCGGCAGCAGGGTCCGCTCGTCGGCCACCACCTCCAGCTTCACCCAGTCGGTGCCGAGGGCCTCCCGGGCCAGCCGGGCGGTCAGCACCGCCTCGCCGGCGGTGAAGCAGCCCGCGGTGTTCGGCAGCACCTGGATGGAGAGGCGCTCCAGGACGGAGAGGACCGAACCCTGCACGGTCGGGTCGAGCCTGCGCATCGCGACGGTGGTCAGCCCGGTGCCGGAGGCGACGAGCGCCCGCTCCAGCACGTCCAGGCTGGGGGCGCCGCCGGTGCCCATGATCAGCCGGGACGAGAACGTGCGCCCGCCCAGCCGGAAGAGGTCGTCGGCCATGGTCAGCCTCCCTGCACCGCGGTGAGGACCTCGATCCGGTCGCCCCCGCCGAGGGCGGTGGAGTCCCAGGCCGAGCGCGGCACCACGCTCTCGTTGACGGCGGCGGCGACCCCGGAGGGCGCCCGGGTGAGGGTCGCCACCAGGGCGCCCAGGGTGGTGCCGGCGCGGACCTCGCGCGGGTCACCGTTGACGGAGACGCTCACGGTGGCGGTCGGGTCGGTCATGCGTACTGCTCCTCGCGCGCGGGGACGACAGGGGTGGCGAAGCGGCCCGGCGCGAACGGGCGGGCCACCTCCGGCAGCGTGCCGGTGGTCAGCGCGTGCGCCATGGCGTCGCCGGTGACGGGGGTGAGCAGCACCCCGTTGCGGCCGTGGCCGGTGGCGACGAGCAGCCCCGGCAGCGCGGTCGGGCCGAGCACCGGTGCGTTGTCCGGGGTGGCGGGGCGCAGCCCGGCCAGGGTCTCGGTGAGCGGCAGCTCGGTGATGCCCGGCACCAGCTCGTGGGCGTCGCGCAGCAGCTCGTACACCCCTCCCGCCGTCACGGTGGTGTCCCAGCCCATCTCCTCGCTCGTCGCGCCGACGACCAGCTCGCCGTTCTCGCGCGGTACGAGGTACAGGTCCTGGCCCCGCACCACCGCGCGCACGGTCCGGCTGAGGAAGGGGGCGTACGCGCGCGGCACGGTCAGCCGCAGCACCTGGCCCTTCACCGGGCGCACCGGCGGGGCGACGCCCTCCGGCAGGCCGGGGAGCCGGCCGCTGAGGCTTCCGGCGGCCAGCACCACCTGGCCGGCCGAGACCGCCGTGCCGTCCGCGAGCAGCGCCCCGGACGCCCGGCCGCGCGCGGTCTCCAGGCGCTCGCAGGGGCTGCGGTGGAAGACCACCCCGGCCCGCTCGCAGGCCGTCAGCAGTGCGGCCGCCAGCCGGCGCGGGTCGACCTGATGGTCGCCGTCCACCCGAAGCCCGCCCCGGACGCCCGGCGCCAGCATCGGCTCAAGACGCCGGCACTCGCGCCCCGACAGCCATTGCGCATCCAGGCCGGACCGCTCCTGGAGGGCGTGCAGTTCGCGCAGGTGCGCCCGGTCGTCCGAGTCCAGTGCCACCGCGAGGGTGCCGCAGGCGCGGAAGCCGGTCTCCCGGCCGCTCACCGCCTCCAGCTCCGCCACGAACTCCGGGTAGCGGGCGGCGGAGGCGAGGTTGAGCCCGAGCAGCAGCTGCTCGCCGTAGTGGAGTTCGGTGACGGCGGCCAGCATCCCGGCCGCCACCCGGGCGGCCCCGCCGCCCGGTTCCGGATCGGCGACGGCCGTCCGCAGCCCCGCCTGCGCCGCCCGCCAGGCGGTCACCAGGCCGATGATGCCGCCCCCGACGACGAGCACGTCGTACGAGGGGCCCCGGCGGTCCGCGCCGCTCGTGCCCCCGCCCGCCGTGCCCCCGCCCGCGGCGGAAGACGGTTCCTGTGAAGCATGCATGGGTGTCCAGCCCCTCCCTTCGCCGGCATGACCCGGATCAGGTTCCTACGGTCGGAGGCCGCCAGCCTCCCTCTCAGCCCGGTGCGTCCGGGCTCCCGCGAGTGTCTTTCCGCAGCCACCCTAAACCCCGCCGTCCGCGCGGTACGAAGGAGCCGTCGAGGCGGCCCGCGCACCCCGATCACTGACGGGGCGTCAGGTGCTTAGGGTGGGTGCGTGAGCGAACAGAGCGGGCAGCGGGCGCCGGAGCACGGCGTCGTCATCGTCGGAGCGGGCATGGCGGGGGTGCAGACCGCCGTCGCGCTGCGGGACGAGGGGTACACCGCGCCCGTCACCCTGATCGGCGCGGAGCCGCACCAGCCCTACGACCGGCCGCCGCTCTCCAAGGCCGTGCTCCTCGGTACCGCCGAGCACTCCGCCTTCGGCATCGACTTCGAGGCGCTCGACGTCCGTCTGCGCCTCGGGCTCTCCGTCACCGGCCTGCGCCCCGCCGACCGGGAGGTGGACACCCCGGACGGCCCGGTGCCCTACGACGTCCTGGTCGTCGCCACCGGCGCCGAACCCGTGACGCTGCCCGGCGCCGCCGGGGTCCCCGGCACCCACCTGCTGCGCACCCTGGACGACGCGGCCCGGCTGCGGCCCGTTCTCGCCCAGCGCCACGACGTGGTGGTGGTCGGCGCGGGCTGGATCGGCGCCGAGTTCGCCACCGCCGCCCGCGCCGCCGGCTGCACGGTCACCGTCGTGGAGGCCGCCGGCCGGCCGCTCGCCGGAGCGCTGCCCGCAGAGGTCACCGCCCCCATGGCCGACTGGTACGCGCGCGGCGGCGCCACACTCCTCACCGGCGCCCGGGTCGACCGCGTCGAACCCGGCGCCGTGGTCCTCGCCGACGGCCGCAGGCTCCCGGCCGGCGCGGTGGTCGTCGGCATCGGCGCCCGCCCCGCCACCGGCTGGCTCACCGGCTCCGGCATCGCGCTCGGCCCCGACGGATCGGTCACCGCCGACGCCCGCCTGCGCACCTCGGCGCCCGGGGTGTACGCCGTCGGGGACTGCGCCTCGTACCCCTCCGCGCGCTACGGCGCACGCCTCCTCGTCCACCACTGGGACAACGCGCTCCAGGGGCCGCGCACGGTCGCGGCGGGCATCACGGGGGCCGGCGGACCCGGCGCCCCGGAGCCGTACGACCCGGTGCCGTACTTCTGGTCCGAGCAGTTCGGCCGGTTCGTCCAGTACGCCGGGCACCACGCCGACGCCGACACCCTGCTGTGGCGCGGCGACCCCTCCGACGAGGAGTGGACCGTGCTCTGGCTGCGCGACGGCGCGCTGGTCGCCCTGCTGGCGGTCGGCCGTCCGCGCGATCTCACCCAGGGCCGCAAGCTCGTCGCCTCCGGCCGGGCCGTCGACCCCGAGCGGGCCGCCGACCCCGCCGTACCCCTGAAGTCCGCCGTCCGCTGAGCTCCGGGGCGTCGCTCGCGCGCTCCCTCACGACCCCGTCCGACCCCCGTGCGACCTGCGCGGACGCCGTCCTGACGTGGTCCGTACGGTCGGCCCGGCTTCCGGCTGTCGGTCCCAGATGGCACGCTTGTCCTCGTGACCGAGATTGACGCAAAGATCGATGCTCTCGTCCCTGCCTGGCTCCACCTCCCCGACATCGCGGAACTTCTCGATGTCCAGGTGACGCGCGTGCGGCAGCTGGTGAAGGAAGGCCAGCTGATCGCGGTGCGCCGCGGTGAGAACCGGACGCTCCAGGTGCCTGCCGCCTTCATCGACGGCGACAAGGTGGTCAAGGGCCTCGCGGGGACCCTGACGCTCCTGAGGGACGACGGCTATTCCGACGAAGAGATGCTGGACTGGCTCTTCACCCCCGACCCGACCCTGCCGGGAACCCCCGCGCAGGCGCTGAGCGAGAATCGCGGGACGGAGGTGAAGCGCCGCGCCCAGGCGCTCGCCGTCTGACCGAGACGACCGCACACGTGGTCGCGGGCCGTGCACTCCACGGCCCGCGCCCGCGGTGACCCACGGGGGAACTCCTTCATGTCCACGCCGCGCCACCTGCTCGCCGACGCCCGTCTCTACCTGTGCACGGACGCCCGCAGGCGGCAGGGCGACCTCCCCGCGTTCCTCGACGCCGTGCTCTCCTCCGGCGTGGACATCGTCCAGCTGCGGGACAAGGGCATGGAGGCCGCCGAGGAACTGGAACACCTGCAGGTGTTCTCGGAAGCGTGCGCACGTCACGGCAAGCTCCTCGCCGTCAACGACCGTGCGGACGTCGCCCACGCCATCGGCGCCGACGTCCTCCACCTCGGCCAGGGCGACCTGCCGGTCCCCGCCGCCCGCGCGATCATCGGCGGGACCCCGCTGATCGGCCGCTCCACGCACGCCGAGTCCGAGGTGGACGCGGCCGCCGCACAGCCCGGCGTCGACTACTTCTGCACCGGCCCCTGCTGGCCCACCCCGACCAAGCCCGGCCGCCACGCCCCCGGCCTCGGCCTCGTCCGGTACGCCGCCTCGCTGGCCACCCCCCGCCCGTGGTTCGCCATCGGCGGCATCGACGCGGGCAATCTCGACGAGGTGCTGGACGCCGGCGCCCGGCGCGTCGTGGTGGTCCGCGCGATCACCGAGGCCGACGACCCGGCCGCAGCCGCGGCCGGTCTGGCGAAGCGCGTCCGCGAGCGCTGACCGCCCGCGCGTCGTCACCCGTGCGGCGGACCCGCGCCGGGGGCCGGAGCGCCTGCCGGGAGCGCGCTGTCCGAGGCGTGGACAGTATTCACTGCAATACGGACATATGTCCCGCTCTGGTTGGGGGACGGCCGCGCCCTGGTTAACCTCGCGGTATGGCCCTTGGCACCTCCTCCACCCGGACGGACCGCGCACGCACCGTGCGTGAGCTGCTCGCGTCCGGCAAGACGTCGTACTCCTTCGAGTTCTGGGCACCCAAGACCGAGAAGGGCGAGCGGAACCTCTGGAACGCGTTGCGCCGGGTCGAGGCCGTGGGCCCCAGCTTCGTCTCCGTGACGTACGGAGCCGGAGGTTCCACCCGGGCGGGCACGGTCCGCGCGACGCAGCGGATCGCGGCCGACAGCACGCTCACCCCCGTCGCGCACCTCACCGCGGTCAACCACTCCGTCGCGGAGCTGCGCAACATGATCGGCCAGTACGCCGACGCCGGGATCAGGAACATCCTCGCCGTGCGCGGAGACCCGCCGGGCGACCCGATGGGCGAGTGGGTCGAACACCCGGAGGGCGTCACGTACGCCGCCGACCTGGTGCGGCTCATCAAGGAATCCGGCGATTTCTGCGTCGGCGTCGCCGCCTTCCCCGAAATGCACCCCAGGTCGACCGACTGGGAAACGGACACCCGCCACTTCGTGGACAAATGCCGGGCCGGTG
The DNA here is from genome assembly GCF_042957125.1 of Streptomyces sp. NPDC008125. Classification (NCBI taxonomy): domain Bacteria; kingdom Bacillati; phylum Actinomycetota; class Actinomycetes; order Kitasatosporales; family Streptomycetaceae; genus Streptomyces; species Streptomyces sp. NPDC008125. The sequence continues at coordinate 136,676 of NZ_JBIBHR010000010.1, read as the reverse complement.
CCGACTACGCCATCACGCAGATGTTCTTCGAACCCGGGGACTACCTCCGGATGCGTGACCGTGTGGTCGCCGCGGGTTGCGACACGCCCATCATTCCCGAGGTCATGCCGGTCACCAGCGTCAAACAGCTCGAACGGTTTCCCCAGCTGAGCAACGCGGCCGTGCCCCGGGTGCTCGAAGAACGCATCCACGCCGTCAGGGACGATCCGGCCGCTGTACGCTCCATTGGCATCGAGTTCGCAACGGAGTTCTGCGCGAAGCTGCTGTCCGAAGGTGTGCCCGGACTGCACTTCATCACGCTCAACAACTCGACGGCAACGCTCGAAATCTACGAGAATCTCGGACTGCACAAGCAGTCGTGACCGGCCGTACCCGCCCTCGATCCGGCGGCGGCCGTAGAAGGTGGGGCGGGCGTGGGCTGGACGGTCCTCTACATCGCTTTCGGCGTGGTGGCGTTGTGGCTGCTGGGCGAGGTGCTGCTGCAGTACAAGGCACGGCTGCGCTGGAGGCTCCTCGCCTTCTCCGGATTCCTCTGCGTGGTGCTCGGCGTCCTGATCCCGTCCGTGCTGGTCATCGTCGCGGGCGCGATCGCCTTCGCGGTGGGCCAGACCTACGTGACGCTCTCCTTCCGGCGGGGCTTCTCCACCGGGTGGGCCATAGGGGGCAGCCCCGGGGCCAGCCGCCGTCGCCGCGGCGAGCGGCGCCCCGCCGAGGAGGAGCCCGTACTCGAGGTCTCCGACCTGGAGTACGAGGAACCTGCCACGCCCGCGCAGGAGCAACAGGCCGCCGTGTACGAGCCGGAGCCCATGCCGGAGGAGACCGGCCAGTACGGCGTGTACAGCCCGAGCACGAGCGCGTACGCGCAACCGGGCGGCGATCAGGGGTACCAGGAGCAGTACCAGCAGGAGCCGCAACCGGCGGGCGCCCAGCCCCAGTTCGCCGCCCACGACCCGTACAGCGGCTACGGCGAGCCCGCACAGAACCCCTCGAACAACGGCGGGTACGCCTACGGCACCGACCAGCACGGCTATGCGGCGTACTCCGACCCGTACATCGGTACGGGCGGCACCGCCGCCCCGCCGTACGCGTCCTACGACGCCTACGGCAACGGCACCGGCTACGACCCCGGGCCGGGCGGATACGACGGCTATCCGAACCAGCAGCAGTACACCGAGCCGTACACCGCCGACACCCCGCCGGGGGGTGTCTGGGTGCCGCAGCAACGCGAGGGCGAGCAGTACCCGCAGGCCACGCCCGCCCCGTACGGCAGCGGCCACCCGGCCCGTGACGACGGATACGGCAACGGCTACGACCCCGGCCAGAACGAGCAGTACCGCTACTGACGACGACAGCGGCGCGCCCCCTCCCGCGAGGGGGCGCGCCGCTGTCCCCGTGTCGGCGCCTGCGTTCCACGGCTCACCGCGAGCCCTGGAAACCGTCGCCCTCCACGATCAGCCCGGCGACCAGGGCGCCCGACATCCCCGCGTGCGCCAGGCCGCCGCCCGGGTGCGACCAGCCGCCCGCCAGGTAGAGCCCCGGCAGCCGGGTGCGGTTGGCCGGGTGCAGCCGGGCCCCCGCCGCACCGGCCAGCGCGGGCGGCGGCACCGAACCGCCGGACGCGCCCGTCTGTGCCTCCGTCTCGGCGGGGGTGCGCACCTCGGTGTCGAGGATCCGCTCGCGCAGGCCCGGGACCGCCTTCCCGGCGGCGGCGACCACCGTCGCGGTGTACCGCTCGCGCAGCGCGGGGTCCGTCCAGTCCACCGGGCCGTGCGGGGCGACCGTGGCCACCAGCGTCACCGCCTCGTGGTCCTCGTCCGGCCGGGTCGCCGGGTCGTCAGGCCGCAGCACGGTGACCGTGGGCACCTCGGCGAGCCGCCCCGCGAAGAGCGCCGCCTGCTCCGCCGCACCGTCCGGGGCGTGCACCACCGTCCGGTGCGGGGTCCCGGCGTCCCGGCCGCCGCGCAGCGAGAGCATCACCACGAAACGGCCCGGCAGCGGACCCGTGCCGGGGTGCGGCTGCACGGGTACGTCCCCCTCGGCCGGCCCTCCCGGCACCAGGCCGGGCCTGGGCCGCACGCCCAGCACCACGTGGCCGGCCTCGGCCGGGGTGCCGTCCGCCAGCTCCACCCCGGCCGCCCGGCCGTCCTTCTCCACGACCCGGACCGCCTCCGCGCCGAACACGAACTCCACCCGACGCGCCAGGCACCGCTCGTACAGCGCGTCGGCCAGGGCCCGCATCCCGCCCGCCACGTACCAGGTGCCGAAGGTCTCCTCCATGTACGGCAGCAGGGCCGCGCCCGCCGGTGCCTCGCGCGGGTCGAGGCCGTAGGCCAGGGCGTATCCGTCCAGCAGGGCGGAGAGCCGGGGATCGGCCAGCTCCCACGCGCCGACCTCGGCCAGGGTGGACGCCTGCCGCGCGCCGCGCAGCAGCCGGCGGGTCCGCACGGCCGGGTAAGGGTCACGGCCGAGCACCTGCCGGTCGGACCGCAGCGGCTCCTCCAGCAGCGGCCGGCGCGAGCGGTCCCAGGCGTCCCGGGCCCGGTCGAGGAACGCTCCCCACCGGGCCCCGGCGCCCCCGCCGAGCGCCCCCTCCAGGGCGGCGACCACCCCGGCCCGGGACGCGTTGGGCAGCGAGACCCGGGTGCCGTCCGCGAAGACGTGATGGCTCGCCGGATCGACCTGGGTCAGCGTCACCCGCTGCTCCAGGGACTCCTTGCCGGTCTTGACGAAGAGGTCCCGCTGCACGGCCGGCAGATGCAGCAGCGCCGGACCGGTGTCGAAGACGAAGCCGTCCCGCTCGTGCCGCCCCAGGGAGCCGCCGTACGTCTCCGACCGCTCGTACACCGTCACCCGATGCCCCGCCACCGCGAGCCGGGCAGCCGCCGCCATGGCGCCCGTCCCGGCGCCGATCACCGCAATTCGTGCCATGACGGTGACCTTATCGACCCCTCCGAGAGGGGTCCCACCCCGTCCCGTCCCCTGCGGCCCGCAAGGCCCGTCGACCCCGGGCCGTCGGCCCCCGCCGGCCTCAGTCGTACGGCCAGTGCCGTCCGGCCCCGGCCACCGCCCGCTCCTGGCGCCGCTGCGCCCGGCGATGGCGGAAGCGGCGGATGCGGGAGGCGAGCAGGCAGAGCGCCAGCAGGCCGAGTACCAGCAGCACCGCCGCGACGGAGGCCGCCGCCACCGGATGGAATATCGCGAAGGTGATGATCCCGGCCACGCCCAGGTCCTCCGCCGTGCTGACCACGACGTTGGAGAACGGCTCGGGGGAGGAGTTGACCGCCATCCGCGTACCGGCCTTGACCAGGTGGCTCACCAGCGCCGTCGAACCGCCGAGCGCCGCCGCCGCCAGCTCGGGCAGCGAGCCCGAGTCGCCCGCGAGCAGCGCGGCGACGACCGCCCCGGAGACCGGCCTGACCACCGTGTGCACCGTGTCCCAGGCGGTGTCCAGGTACGGGACCTTGTCCGCCACCGCCTCCAGGAGGAAGAGCAACGCGGCCACCACGAGCACGTCGGTGCGCTGGAGGGGCGCGGGGACCTCGTCGGAGAGGCCGGTCGCGCCGAAGACGCCGAGGAGCAGGACCACCGCGTAGGCGTTGATCCCGCTCGCCCAGCCACTGGTGAAGACCAAGGGGAGTACGGACACGGAGGCGATCGTAGTCAGCCCGTGGCGGCGGCGGATGGGCTCTCGCACACAGACCTGAGTACGCGTACCCAGTGCCGGGGATGAGTAGGTGAGCGGATGGGCCGCCACCTGCCCGGACGGAAGAGTGGGGGCACGGAAGGGGCACGGTGCCCGGACCGCCGGCACGGGGCGGCGGACGGTCCGTGCCTCCGACGCAACGGGGGCGCGCGACGGAGGAGCCAGGGGCCACGGGAGACCGGGGCCCGCCACGGGGGACGGCTCCTCCGGCAGTACGCGGGACGCCGGTCCGGCGGGGTTCGAGGGGGATCGAACTCCACCGGACCGGCGTCTTTTTCCGTCCTGGTGGCCGTCCCGGTGGCCTTCCTCGTGGCCGTCCCGCTGGCCGTGCGGGTGCCGCGGTCCGTCAGCGGCCGCTGACCCGGCCGTGCAGCAGCAGCGACAGCGCCGAGTGGACCTCGTCGAGCGACCGCTCGGGCTGGAACGCCTGCCAGTCCAGCGCCGCCACCAGCACCATCCCGACCAGGGCGGCGGCGGTCAGCGGGATGTCGATCTCCGAGCTCAGCTCGCCGTTCTCCACCCCCGCACGCAGTTCTTCCTCCACCACGGCGACCGCCTCCTGGCGCACCACCAGGAGGGTCGACTGCCAGGCCCTGTTGGTGCGCCAGAGCTCGGCCACGTACAGCTGGGTGAAGGCCGGGTAGCGGTCGATGAAGGCCAGCCCCGCCCGGATCATCGCGTCCAGCGCGGCCACCCGGGTCCCCCCGCTCGCGGCGGTCTCCTCGGCCGCCGCCCGCAGCGCCGCCGTCAGCAGGCCGACGCCGTGCCGCAGCAGCTCCTCGAAGAGCTCGGTCTTGCTCTTGAAGTTGTAGTACACCGTGCCCTTGGCGACGCCGGCCCGCTCGGCGATCTCGTCCACCGTGGTCGCCGAGAAGCCCTTCTCGGCGATGAGGGTCACGGCCGCCTCGTAGAGTTTCTGCCGGGTCGCCTGGCGGCGGGTGGTGCCACTGCTTTCCATGAGGTCGATTCTCACAGGTCCGCCGCCGCTCCGAACCCCTTCGCCCCGAGCCCGCTCACAGACTCAGCTCCGGGTGCAGCCGCTCCAGGGTCCACACCTGCCTGCGCCGGGCGGCGACGGCGGTCAGCGCGAGGGCCCCCGCCGTGAAGGCGGCCAGGACCGCGCAGGCCTGCCAGACCGGCCCGGGCCCCCCGCCGGTGATCAGCCGGCGAAGCGCCTCGACGACCCAGCTCATCGGCAGCCACGGGTGGACCGCCTCGAAGAAGCCGGGGCTGGTCCGCACGGGGTAGGTACCGCCGGCCGAGGTCAGCTGGAGCATCAGCAGCGCCAGCACCAGGATCCGTCCCGCCGCGCCGAAGCGGGCGTTCAGCCACTGCACGATCGCCGCGAAGCAGCAGGTCACCAGAGCGAGGAAGCCGACCGTGGCCACCGGGTGCGCCATCTCCAGACCCAGCCCCCAGTGGAGAACGGACATCAGCGCGGCGACCTGCACCAGACCGGTCGCGGCCACCGGCAGCCAGCCCGCGAACGCGGTCCGGCGGGCGGAGGCACCGGTCGCGAGGGCCCGCCGGTTCAGCGGCTGCATCAGCATGTACGCCACCATCGCGCCGACCCAGAGGGAGAGCGGGATGAAATACGGGGCGAAGCCGGTGCCGTAGTTCGGGGCCGCGTGCAGCGACGAGGAGGCGAGGCGGACCGGGTCGGCCATGACCCCGGTCCGGGCGTCGCGGTCGTCCTCGTCGTAGTCCGGGATCTCGCCCACACCGTCGTTCAGCCCGTCCGCCAGGGTGGTGGACCCGTCGCTCAGGCGGTGCAGCCCGCTGTCCAGGCCCAGGGCCCCCGTCTTCAGCGCGCCGACACCGGTGTCCAGCGCCAGGGCCCCGGACTTCGCCGTGGACAGCCCGGAGTGCAGGGTTCCGGCGCCCTCGGCGACCTGCTGCGCGCCCGCGTTGAGGGCGTCGACCTTCGCCACGGCGGACTCCAGGTCGTCGTCGAGCGTCGGCGCGTGCTCCGCGAGGTCCTCCGCCCGTTGCTGCAGGACCGTCAGCCGGGTGCGCAGCACGGCGAGATCACCGTCCTCGTCCTCGACCAGGGCGCTGACGTCGTCGGCGACGGCGGCGACGCCGGCCGCCGCCGCCACCGCCTTCGCCAGCGGGTCGCAGACGGCCGGGTCCGGCAGCGGCGGGTCCTCGCACCGCTGCGTCCGGACGGCGGCGAGGTCGTCGGAGGCGGTGTGCGCGGCGGTGGCCGCGGCGGGCGCCGCCTTCACCAGTTCACCGAGGTTGTCCCGCACGGTCCGCGAGGCGTCGGCGACCAGCCGGGCGGTGTCGCCGATGGACTTGCCGTCGTCGTCGAGGAACGGCCGGATGCCGTCCGCGATCCGGCCGACCTGGTCGGCGAGGAGCTGGGTGCCGTCCGCGACCTGACGCGATCCGGTCCGCAGATCGGCGGAGCCCCGGTCGAGCGCGGTGATGCCGTCGGAGAGCCGTTCGCTGCCGGACTTGCTCTCCTTGAGCCCCTCGGCGAGATCCTTCGACCCCTGCTCGGCCTTCGTGATGCCGGTGTGCAGGTCGTCCGCCCCGGCGGCGGCCTTCGCCGTCGCGTCGTGGATGTCCGAGAAGCCGATGAAGATCCGGTCGAGGAAGCCGCGCGAGGCCTCGGCCGAGGCCGCCGCGCGGATCTCGGAGAACACCGTCCTGGAGATCTGGCCGACGATGTAGTTGTTGGCGTCGTTGGTGCGCACCTGGAGTGCGCCCGTCTCGGGGGAGCCGCCCCCGCTCGACGCGATCCGCCGGCTGAGGTCGGCGGGCAGGGTGAGCGAGAGGTAGTACGTACCGTTCTCGACACCCCGTCGGGCCTCGGCGGCGCCCACCCGGTGCCACTCGAAGGTCTTGGAGTCCAGCAGCTTCCCGGCGAGCTCGTCGCCGACGGCGAGCCGGTCCCCGGCTGCCCCGCCGCGCGGGTCCTTGCCGCCTCCGTCCGGGATCGTCGCTCCCTCGTCCTCGTCGACCAGAGCGACGGGAATCCGGTCCAGATGCCCGTACGGGTCCCAGAAGGACCAGAGGTAGAGGGCCCCGTACAGCAGGGGCAGCAGCAGGAGGGCGGCCAGCGCGGCGCGCGGCAGCTTCCCCCTGCCGAAGCGCTTCAGCTCAAGCCCGGCCAGACCCGTCGCGCGCATCGCCGGCCTCCTTCTCGTCGGAATCGCCGTCGGCGGTGGTGGTGGCAGTGCTCGGGCCGGTGCCGGCGTTCGGGCCGGTGGTGGGCCCGGCGGCGGTCGTGCCCGTCGACGGCCCGGTGCGTACGGCCGGTACGTCCTCGGGGGCCTCGGCGCACACCGCGAGCACGGTGGTGCCCCGGGCGGCGACGGTGCGCAGCAGCTCCCAGGCAGCCGCCCGGCCCGCCGCGTCGAGGCCGAGGCCGGTGTCGTCGACCGCGAGCAGCCGGGGCTCGTCCAGCAGGGCGAGGGCCACGGAGAGCCGCAGGGCGTCCAGCCGTCCCAGGTCCCGGGCCTGCGTCCGCCCGGCCTTCGGCAGGGCGCCGAGGTCGAGCCCGGCGGCCTCCACCACCTCGGCGACCCGCTCGCCCGATGCCGCGCGCTCCCGGCGCGGACGGAGCAGCGCCCGGACGGGGCCGGTGTACCGGCTCCGGAGCAGGGCGCGCTCCCGCAGATGTTCGGCGACAGTCAGGGTCCCTTCGAGCTCGCTGACGCCGGTGACCGGTCCGAGCGCGGTGATCCGGCGGACCGCCGCGAGCCTGCCCGGGAGCGGGTAGCCGCCGGTGCTCGCCCGGCCTTCCGTCGTCCGCATCCGGCCGGTGAGCGCCAGCAGCAGCGAGGTGCGGCCCGAGCCCGAGGGGCCGGCCAGGGCGGTGAGGGTGCCGGGCGCGGCGTCGAACTCCACACCCCGGAACGCCCACCCGCGCGGACCCCGCAGCCCGAGACCCCGCACCTCCACGGCGGCGCCGCGCGGCGTGCCCGCCGGCTCTTCGTCTGCCATCGCTCCCCCTCCTCGCACTGCTTCGCGCTGTTCCGCACCGGCCGGCGTGCGGCGCACCGCCCGACCGATTTGAACTGACTGGTCAGTGCAAAAACGTAGCCGGAACGTACGCCGGAAGCAAAAGGCCAGGTCATCAGGGGCTTGAACCGGATTGTCAGTGGTACCCGCCACCATGGACACATACGGCCACCGAGCCGTCACAGACGACAGGAGGATCGTCATGGCCAGCTCGTCCGCAGCTGCCGCCCCGGGGCGCCGCGCAGGCAGCCCTGCCCCCTCACCCACCGGTCCCCCCGACGACGTCCACCCCGTTTCGCGCCGCGCCGGGGCCCCGCCTGCCGCCCTCGATCTTCTCGCCAAGGCCCACGCGGGCCTGACCGAGGCCGCCGTCCTCGACGTCCCCAACGAGCGGTACGCCACCGCGCATCTCGCCGCGCTGCGCGCCGCCGCCGCCGTACTCGCCGCCCGTGGTCGCCCCGAGGCCGGCAAGCGCCACCGCGAGCGCATCCGCAGCGCGTGGGAGGTGCTCCCGGAGATAGCGCCGGAGCTCACCGAATGGAGCGCCCTCTTCGCCTCCGGGGCGGGGCGCCGGGCCCGCGCCGAGGCGGGTCTCCCCGGCGCGGCGAGCCGGCGCGACGCCGACGACCTGCTGCGCGACGTGGCGATGTTCCTGCGGCTGGTGGAGCGCCTCCTCAGCCTCCACCCCACCCTCCCGCAGCCGAGGAGGGCCCGCCCCGGCGCGGGGTGACGGCACTCCCGTGGGCGGTGCGCGGGGGGTGGCGGAGCGGGAGGGGGAGGTGGGAAGCGGGAGGCAATAGGGTAGGAGCGCACCCGCACCACCTGCACCGTTCACGCTCCGCCGCCCGCAGCGGCATCGCGCCGAGGAGTCATCTGCCGTGTCGGACCAGCCGCGCCCCCGCGCCTCTCTCCGTACCGCCGTGGTCTGGGAGGTCCTCAAAGGCGCCCTCGACCGCCAGGCGAAGGCGACCGGCAGTGACACCCTGGACGTTCTGGACACCGGAGGCGGCACCGGAAACTTCGCCGTGCCCGCCGCCCGGCTGGGTCACCGCGTCACCGTCGTCGATCCCAGCCCCGACGCCCTCTTCGCGCTGATGCGCCGGGCCGACGAGGCGGGCGTCGCCGACCGGGTCCGGGGGGTCCAGGGCGACATCCTCGGGCTGTTCGAGGTGGTGGAGCGCGGCAGCTTCGACGCGGCGCTCTGCCACGGCGTCCTGGAGTACGTGGACGACCCGGCCGAAGGCGTACGGAACGCGGTCGGGGCGCTTCGCCCGTCCGGCGCCCTCAGCCTGCTCACCGCGGGCTCGGGCGGCGCCGTGCTGGCCCGCGCCCTCGCCGGTCACTTCGTGGAGGCCCGCCGGGCGCTCACCGACCCGGCGGGCCGCTGGGGAGACGCCGACCCGGTGCCCCACAGGTTCACCGCCGACCAGCTCTCCGGCCTGATCCGCGACGCGGGACTCGGCGTCGCCTCGGTGCACGGTGTGCGGGTCTTCGCCGACCTGGTCCCCGGTGTGCTGGTGGACACCGAACCGGGCGCGATGGAGGCCCTGCTGAAGCTGGAGGCGGCCGCCGCCGAGCTGCCGGCCTTCCACTCGGTCGCCACCCAGCTGCACGTCCTGGGCGAGCGCCGGGCCTGACGGCGGCCCGCCGGGGAACACCGGGTGGCGGGGGAGCGGCCGACCGGCACCGCGAAGGCGTGCGCACCGGTCGCATCCCCTCCGGCTCCGGGCCCCCGATCCGGGCCCGGGCCCCGTATGATCGGGTGACAGGATCCGGCATAACGGATCGGCCCTCGGGGAATCAACGCCTCAAGGGCCGAACCGACATGGCGGTACGGACTGGCTGCTGGCTGGTGGGCGCGGGTTTCCCGGGGGCGAATCCCTGCCTATCCTGGAAGGGCCGCTTACCGGTCGCCCCCGCGGCCGACGACGAGGAGGACTCCGTGCCGCTCTCGGAGCACGAGCAGCGCATGCTCGAGCAGATGGAGCGAGCGCTGTACGCCGAAGATCCCAAGTTCGCGACAGCGCTTGAGGGAAGCGGGCTGCGTACGTACACCCGGCGACGGGTCTACCAGGCGGTCGCTGGATTTCTGGTGGGTATCGCGCTCCTGATGTCCGGAATGGTCGCCCAGCAGATCTGGATCAGCGTGGTCGGCTTCCTCGTCATGCTCGGCTGTGCCGTTCTGGCGGTCACCGGCTGGCGCAGGGCGCCGAAGCCGGGGGAGCAGCCGCAGCGCGGCGCACCGGCCGCCGGGCGCGGGCCCAGGCAGCGCCGGTCCGTGATGAACCGCATCGAGCAACGGTGGCAGCGCCGCCGCGACGAACAGGGCCAGTGAGACTTTCCCCGCCCGGTCAGCCGGGCGGGGTCGTACGACGGAGGGCCGGGCCGACGTAGGGCCGGTACGGCGTCAGAACGTACGACGGAGGGGCGGGACGCGCACAACGCGTCCCGCCCCTCCGTCGTGTGCGCCCCGGGCCGCCGTGAGGCGACGGGTACGCCCGGCGAGGCGATGGCTACGCCCGGCGAGGCGATGGCTACGCCCGGCGGACCGTGCCCCGCAGGAGTGCACGACCCGCGGGGGCACGGTCCCGGGTCCAGCCCCGGACTCCCGGGTCCAGCCCCCGGACTCCCGGACCAGCCCCCGGCTCCTCGGCCTAGGGCGTGTGTCGAAAGTCCCGCCTGTCCGGCGGCGCCCGGCACGCACGCTCGCCGAGTTGTCGGGATCACCCCGATACATCCAGTATCGGGGCGACCCTCCGCCTTGCGATCGCACGCACCGGACGTCGCCGGACCCGCCCTCCGGGCGAACGGCGCCACTTTCGACACACGCCCTAGCCCCGGGACCGGGACGGGCGGAGAAAGCGGCCGGCCGTCGCCACCCGCTCGCCGAACCGTCCCGCCAGCGCCGTACGGCGTTCCGACACCGCCCACACCACCCGGACGGCCGAGCGGGGAGCGAGCACCGCCCGGAGCCGGGCGAGCCGGCCTGCGCGCCCGGCCAGCCCGGTCCGTACCAGCGCCGCGTCCTCGGAGAGCCGGGCGGGCTGATGCGCCCGGGGCGCGTACAGCACCTGCTCCACGGCGCCCGCCACCCGGTGCAGGGCCGCCGCCGCCTCACCCTCCAGCCCGCCCAGCCGCACGACGCGGTCGGCGGCCCGGCGCGGGGTCAGCGCCTCGTCAGGGACGATCCCGTGGTCCCAGGCCGTGTCCGTGATCTCCCGCCATGCCGCCAGCGTTCTCGCCGCCGCGTCCGCGGGCGTCCGCCCGCCCGACCCGTACAGCCGGCGACGCCGCTGCCGGCTCCGCCACAGCAGGGGCGACAGCGGGACCAGCACGACCAGCACCACGCCGAGTGCCACCAGGGCCACCGTGCCGAGCGGGAACCCCGGTCCGGCCGTGTCCGCGGCGACCGGAGCCGCCGAGGGCCCGCAGGCACCCTCCTTGCGCATCAGCGCCGAGCAGCTCTCCGAGGCGGACGGGGCGGCCGAAGGCTGCGCCGAGGCCGAAGCGGTCGGAGCGGCCGACGTGTCGGTGGACCCGGTGGGCGCCTGGGGCACCGTGTAGGAGGGCACCGAGCCCCGCGTGGGGGTCGGCTCGAAGCGTGTCCACCCCACACCCTCGAAGTACAGCTCCGGCCAGGCGTGGGCGTCCCGCAGCCCCACCGAGACCGACCCGTCCGCCTGCGTCGTCCCCGGCGTGAAGCCCACCGCGACCCGGGCCGGGATGCCCAGCGTCCGTGCCATCGCCGCCATGGCGAACGAGAAGTGCACGCAGAAGCCGCGCTTGTCCTTGAGGAACCGTGCGATCGCCGCCGCCCCGGTACCCGAATTCACCGAGGTGTCGTACGAGAAGCCGCCGTTCTGCGCGAACCAGTCCTGCAGCGCCACGGCCTGCTCGTAGTGGTTGGCCGAGCCCCGCGTGACCTGCGCGGCGGTTTCCGCCACCACCTCCGGCAGGGACGCCGGCACCTCGGTGTACTCCAGGGTCAGGTCCGCCGGCGGCAGCCCGGCCGACGCGAGCTGCGCCGCCGTCGGCTCCACCACCAGGCTGCTGACCTGGTACCGCGCTCCGCGCGTCGTCTGGCCGCCGTCGCCGATGAGGGTGCGCCCCACGGGCTCGTACCGCCAGCGGCCGTCGACGCGGACCCTGGTCGCCGGATACGGCATCGGCAGATAGTCCTGCCGGTAGTCGTCGGACGCGGCGATCCGGGAGGTGACCTCGGTGGCGAGGACGTCCTGCCCGAGACCCGTCGGCTGCGGGAGCCGGTCCGGTACGTCCCGCAGCGCCCGCTTGGACGGCAGCCACTCGGCCCCGGTGAACCGGTCGAGGGAGAGGATGCGCAGGTAGGAGCCCTGCGCGGCGCCGTCCTCCGAGCGGTAGTTCAGCACCTCCCGGTTCTCCGACTGGTTGAGGTCGTCCTGGAGGGAGACCAGCGGGTTCACCGCGGAGATGGTGCCCCCGCCGCCACCCCGCCCGTTGCCGGTGCCCAGGCCGTCCAGCAGACCGCCGCCGAGCGCCGGCAGCGCGGCCGGAACCACCAGCGCGACGCCCAGCGCCAGCACGCCGATCCGGCGCCCGGTGCGCACCGGGGACTTCACCCGGGCCGCGGACGGCGGGCCGCCGCGCGCCGGGCCGGCGAAGAGCCGCCCCCACTGGGCGGTACGGTCCCGGCCCTCGGCCAGCAGGAGCAGCAGATAGCCCGAGGCCGCCAAGACGAACCACAGCCCGCTCGCCCCGCCGTCGGAGAGCCCTCCCGCCACCGAGTACAGCGCGAGCAGCGGGAGACCGGCCGGTGCGGCGGCGCGCAGCGTCACCGCCAGGACGTCGACCAGCAGCCCGATCAGCAGGACCCCGCCGACCAGCAGCAGCTTGATGCCGTCCGTCATGGGCGCGGGGGGCGCGTAATGGCCGACGTCGTCCGCGCCCGCCGCGAGCAGGTCGCCCAGCCACTGGACGGCCCCCGGGCCGGGCAGCACCCCGAGCAGCGCCCGGTCACCGGCGAACGCCGCCGTCAGCAGCACCAGCGCGACCAGCACCTGCACCCCGACGGCCACCGCGCGCGCCGGCACGAACCGCCGAGCCAGCGCCCCCGCCGCACTCTGCACGGCGAGCAGCAGCGCGGCCTCGAAGATCCATGTCCAGGGGTCCACCAGGGGCAGCAGCGCCCCCGCCGCCAGCAGTGTCGCCGCACAGGCGCACAGGGCGAGCCGGACGGGACCGCTCATGACCATCCTCCGGAGAAGCCTGTCGCAGCGCCGCCACCGGCGGGCTGGGTGTCACCGGGCTGCCCGGCCCGCTGCCACACCTGGGCGAGGTCCGCCCCGGGCGGCACCGGAACCGCGGTCCAGCCCGCTTCGCGCAGCAGCCGCAGCCGCTCCGTGAAAGGGGTCGCCCGCACCGGACCCGCGCCCGGCGCCCACTCCTCGCCGTCCAGGACGAAGGCGACGGCCGCGCCGCTGCGCCGCCGCATGGCCGCCGCGACCGCCACCTGCTCCTCGTCGAGGTCGCCCAGGAAGGCGAGCAGCAGACCCTCGTGGCCGCCGCGCAGCACCTCGTGCGCACCGCCCAGGCCGCTCGCGTCGGAGTGCTCGACGACCGCGAGCGTGTCCAGCATCAGTCCCGCGGCCTCGGCGGACGCGTGCTCGGAGCCGGAGGAACCACATGCACCTGCGGAGCCGGAAGCGCGGGAAGCACCCGAGGAACCGAAAGAACCGAAAGGAGAAGCGCCGGGGAAGCCGTCCCCGCCGTCACCGGGCGTCGCACCGCCCTCGTCGGTCAGCAGCCGCACCGCGAAGCCCCGCTCCACCAGATGCGCCAGCGCGGAGGCCGCCGCGGCCACCGCCCACTCGAACGCCGACTCCGGCCCGGAGCCCCGGAAGGCGGACCGCCGGGTGTCCAGCAGCACCGAGGCCCGTGCCCGCTGGGGCTGCTCCTCCCGGCGCACCATCAGCTCGCCGTAGCGGGCGGTGGAGCGCCAGTGGACCCGGCGCAGGTCGTCGCCGTGCCGGTAACCCCGTGGCAGTACGTCGTCCTCGCCCGCCTGGGCGAGCGAGCGCTGACGCCCGTCGCCGTAGCCGGAGGCCGCCCCGGTGAGCCGGAGCGGGGGGAGCGCCTGGGTGCGCGGTATCACCACCAGGGTGTCGTGGGCCCTGAAGGAGCGGGTCAGCTCGCACATCCCGAAGGGGTCGGCGAGCCGCATCTGCAGCGGCCCCAGCGGATACCGGCCGCGCAGATCCGAGCGGACCCGGTAGGAGACCTCCCGCCGCCCGCCCGGCTCCACCCGGTCCAGTACGAAGCGGGGCCTCGGCCCGAGCACGTACGGAACCCGGTCCTGCAGCATCAGCAGTCCGGAGGGAAGGCGGGAGGCGTTGTCCACCCGAAGGTGCACCCGCGCCTCCGAACCCGCGGGTACCCGCGAGGGCGACAGCCGCCGCGTGCCGACGACCCGGTGGCGGGTGCGGTGGAGCGCGGCGACGCAGACGAGCGGCAGCACGGCGAGCAGCAGGCCGACCCGGAGCAGGTCGGCCTGGCCCAGTACGTAGGCGCAGATCGCGGCCGCGATGCCGGCGGCCAGGAAGGAGCGCCCCCGGGTGGTCAGCCCGCCCAGGGCCGCCCGCAGGGTGCCTCTGCCATCGTCGGCCTCGTCGCCGGCCACGCCGCCTCGGGGGCCCGGCCCCCGGTGCGCGTCCGCCATCACGGCCGCCGCGTGCCGGGCGCGTACGCCGGACCGCCCTGCGGGTACGGGGGTACGCGCCGGTCGGCGGCCCGATCGTCCGGCGAGGTGGGTACGGGCGTGCGCTGCAGGATCTCCACCACCACCTGCTCCGCCGTGCGGCGGTTCAGCTGGGCCTGTGCGGTGGGCAGCAGACGGTGGGCGAGTACCGGCACCGCGAGCGCCTGGACGTCGTCGGGCAGCGCGTAGTCCCGGCCGCCGAGGGCCGCCGAGGCCTTCGCCGCGCGCAGCAGGTGGAGGCTGGCCCGGGGGGAGGCGCCGAGTCGCAGGTCGGGGTGGCTGCGGGTGGCCTGGACCAGTTCGACGGTGTACCGCCGCACGGACTCGGCCACGTGCACCGAACGGACGGCGTCGATCAGCTTCACGATGTCGTGGGCGTGGGCCACCGGCCGGAGGTCGTCCAGCGGCGGGACCCCGCCGTGCACGTCGAGCATCCGCAACTCGGCGTCGAGGCTGGGATAGCCCATCGACACCCGGGCCATGAACCGGTCGCGCTGGGCCTCCGGCAGCGGGTAGGTGCCCTCCATCTCGACCGGGTTCTGGGTCGCGACGACCATGAAGGGGTCGGGCAGCGCGTAGGTCTGTCCGTCGGTCGTGACCTGCCGCTCCTCCATCGATTCGAGGAGGGCGGACTGCGTCTTGGGCGACGCGCGGTTGATCTCGTCGCCGATCACGATCTGGGCGAAGATGGCGCCCGGCTTGAACTCGAAGTCCTTGCGCTGCTGGTCGAAGACGGACACGCCGGTGATGTCGGAGGGCAGCAGGTCCGGGGTGAACTGGATGCGGCGCACCGAGCAGTCGATGGACCGGGCCAGCGCCTTGGCCAGCATGGTCTTGCCGACTCCGGGCACGTCCTCGATCAGCAGGTGACCCTCGGCGAGCAGCACGGTCAGCGCGATCCGCACGACCTCGGGCTTGCCCTCGATCACGCGCTCCACCGACCCGCGCACCCGCTCCGTCGTGGTGGTCAGATCAGTGAGGTTCGTTCGCTCGTCATAGGTGGTCACCCGGTCCTCCTCGGCCCTTCACGCACGGGCCCGCACCGCCGAACGGCCTGGCCCACCCCGATTGCGGACGCCCCTCCGGAAGCCCCGGAGCGCGTCGCTCACCGCATTCTTGTTGCCGTTACCGCTTCGTGTCACTCGCCTCCGGACAACCCGGGCCGATATGTCGGGTGTTGTCGATATTCGGATGCCGGTTCGAGGCGGAAAAAGGCTGGGGCGGCCCGTGCCGAGGGCCGATCAAGGGGCTGGTGAAAGGGGGTCCGGAGGTGCCCCGCGACAAGAACGGCGACCCCGCGGCGCGGTGCGCGGGGTCGCCGGGGAGCGTGGGGGTCAGGAGGCCGGGGAGATCTCGCGCAGTAGACCGGTCTTGACGTCGAAGACGAAGCCCCGGACGTCGTCCGTGTGCGGGAGGAACGGCGAGGTGCGGACCCGCTGGATCGACTGGCGCACGTCCTGGTCGACGTCGGAGAAGGACTCCACCGCCCACACCGGCCGCTGGCCGACCTCCAGCTCCAGCTCGTGGCGGAAGCCCTCGGTCAGCGATTCGAGCCCGCAGGTGGTGTGGTGGATGAGTATGACGCTGCGGGTGCCCAGCGCCCGCTGGCTGATGGTGAGCGACCGGATCACGTCGTCGGTGACCACGCCGCCCGCGTTGCGGATGGTGTGGCAGTCGCCGAGCTCCAGGCCCAGCGCGGCGTGCAGGTCGATGCGGGCGTCCATGCAGGCGACCACGGCCACCTTCTGGACCGGGCGGGCGTCCATGCCGGGGTCCGTGAACGCGCTCGCGTACGTGGCGTTCGCCGCCACCAGGCGGTCCGTGACGGAGTCGCCGGCGGCGGCGGGGGCGGCGGAAGGAGACTGCGCAGATGTCGACATGGCTACGACGTTAGCCGCCCGACCTGCTCGGAGCGGCTCGGGAAAAGGACAAAGAACCTCAACGAGGCTTGTTGTGAGCCAACCCACAGGACTCGCCCGGGCTCGCCCGTCCGGGTGAGGACCGGGGGCCACCGGAGCGGGGCGACGCGCTGAGCGGTTCGTTGATCCGGAATCGATCGAATGGCAGGGTGGACTAAAGTGACGCGAAGTTACCGACCGGCCGCCAGGCCGGTTCCGCTCCGCCGCACCACCTGTTCCCGCTGCATGTTCCGGACCCTTCCGCGACTCCGGCGCTTCCGGTGGCACCCGGGGTCCTCAATGGTCCCGGCGGTTCACAGCGGTGCGCGGCAGTTCCGGCAGTGCGCCGCGGAAGTCCGTACAACTCCATACATTCTCTCCACCCCCGTATTTCTCCGCACTTCCGATGTCCCCGTGATGTGCGCGAACGTGCGGCCCGGCCCTCTCCCGCTCACGGCAGGCCGGCGCCTCTTCCCCGGCGCCGGCAGGCCTCCCCTTCTGAGCGGGCGGGGACCAGGCCGCACGTGCCGCCTCACGGACCTGAGCCTGAGAGGGCGCATTGAGCCAGACCCGACACGTCCCGGTGATGCTCCAGCGATGCCTGGACCTGTTGGCCCCGGCTCTGGAGCGGGCGGGCGGCACCCCACCGGTGGTCGTCGACTGCACCCTCGGCCTCGGCGGACACAGCGAGGCCCTGCTCGCCTCCTTCCCGGAGGCGCGGCTGGTCGCCCTCGACCGGGACAAGGAGGCGCTCCGGCTCTCCGGCGAGCGCCTCGCCCCGTACGGCGACCGTGCCACCCTGGTGCACGCGGTCTACGACGAACTGCCCGAGGTACTGGACCGGCTCGGCATCCCCAAGGTCCAGGGCGTCCTCTTCGACCTCGGCGTCTCCTCCATGCAGCTGGACGAGGCCGACCGGGGATTCGCGTACGCCCAGGACGCGCCACTCGACATGCGCATGGACCAGAGCACCGGAATCGGCGCGGCGGAGGTCCTCAACACCTACCCGCCGGGCGAACTGGTCCGCATCCTGCGCGCGTACGGCGAGGAGAAGCAGGCCAAGCGGATCGTCTCGGCCATCGTGCGCGAGCGCGAGAAGGAACCGTTCACCAACAGCGCCCGGCTGGTCGAACTGATCCGGGACTCCCTGCCGCAGGCCGCCAAGCGCACCGGCGGCAACCCGGCCAAGCGCACCTTCCAGGCGCTGCGCATCGAGGTGAACGGCGAGCTCAGCGTCCTGGAGAACGCCATCCCCGCCGCGGTCGCCTCCCTCGCGGTCGGCGGCCGGATCGCCGTGCTCTCCTACCACTCGCTGGAGGACCGGCTGGTCAAGCAGGTGTTCGCGGCGGGCGCGGCGAACACCGCGCCGCCGGGGCTGCCCGTCGTCCCCGAGCGCTACCAGCCCCGCCTCAAGCTCCTCACCCGCGGCGCGGAACTGCCCACCGAGGAAGAGGTCGCCGAGAACCGGCGGGCCGCCCCGGCCCGGCTGCGCGGCGCCGAACGCATTCGCGAGGACGAGCGGTGACCGCGTCCCGGGGGCGTACGCCCGGCGACCGCACCGGGGTTCGGGAGACGGCGCGGTGAACCGGCCGGCCGCGCCGCTGAAGGGACGCGCCGCCCGCCTCGCCCGGCTGATGCCGTCGGGGCCGAGCAGCGCGGCCCGCACCCCCTTCATGCTGCTGGTCGTGCTCCTCCTCGGCGGTGGGCTGATCAGCCTCCTGCTGCTGAACTCCGCGCTCAACGAGGGCTCGTTCCGTCTCAGCGAGCTGCGCAAGCAGACGACCGACCTCACCGACGAGGAGCAGGCGCTTCAGCGGGACGTGGACGGTTACTCGCAGCCCGACGCGCTGGAGCGGCGGGCCAGGGAGCTGGGCATGGTCCCCGGCGGCAGCCCCGCCTTCCTCGGCCCGGACGGCACGGTCCGGGGCGTCCCCGCCGAGGTCACCGCGGACCCCGACCCGGAGCCCGTACCGACCCCGGCCGCGACGGACGGCACCGTACCCGACGAAGAACCCCGGGCAGCCGGGGCGACCGGGTCCGAGGAGGCCGCGATCCCCGCGGAGAGCGCCCCGCCCGCCCCCGCCCCGTCCGCCGCGTCCTTCTCGCCGGCCGCTTCCGCGAACCCGGCGGAGCCCACCGCGGCGACCACGACCCCGACGAGCCCCGGCAGGTGACGCAGTGCCGTCCAAGGAACCGCCGCGCCGCCGTGTGCCCGGCCCCGCACGCCCCCGGGGGGCCGCCGGCGGTACGGGACGACCCCGGCCCGCCGCCCGCCCCGAAGCCGGACGCCCCTCGTCCGGCCGGCCGGGGCGCCCCGCGCCGCGCTCCCTGCGCCTGGGCAACCCGCGCCCCCGGCTGCGCCTGGTCAGCCTCGGGCTGACGCTCGTGATGCTGGCGTTCACGGCCCGGCTCCTGCAGGTGCAGGCGGTCGACGCGCACGCGTACTCGGCGAAGGCCAGGGAGAACCGGTACCTCGAGTACACCGTCGCCGCCGAGCGCGGCGAGATCACCGACCGCAACGGGATCGCCCTGGCCACCAGCGTCGACGCGTACGACATCACGGCCGACCCCAAGATGTTCACCCCGGCCGAGAGCAAGGTCCCGGACGCCCCCGAGCAGGCGGCGGCCCTCCTCGCCCCCATCCTCGGCAAGGACGCGGCCACCCTCACCGCGCAGCTCTCGAAGGCCGGAAGCCGCTACACCGTGCTCGCCCGGCGGCAGACCCCGCAGGTCTGGAAGCAGATCAAGGACCTGAAGTCGGTCCTCGCGGACAAGGCGGCCGAGGACGGCGGCGAGGCCACCGGCGTACTGGCGGGCGTCTTCCAGGAGCCGACGACCAAGCGCGTCTATCCGAACGGCGCTCTCGCCGCCGGGATACTGGGCTTCGTCAGCGCCGACGGCAAGGGCGGCGGCGGCCTGGAGTCCCAGCTGAACGAGGAGCTCTCCGGCCAGGACGGGAAGATCCGGTACGCCCAGTCGGGCGGCCGCCGGGTGCCGACCGCCGGCGCCAAGGAGATCCCGGCCGTCGAGGGCACGGACGTCGAGCTCACCATCGACCGGGACATCCAGTGGGCCGCCCAGCGGGCCATCAGTGAGCAGGTCGAGGCGTCCAAGGCGGACGGCGGGTACGTCGTCGTGCAGAACACCCGGACCGGCGAGCTGCTGGCCCTGGCCAATGCCCCGGGCTTCGACCCGAACGACCTCTCCACCGCCGGAGCGGGCTCGCTGGGCAACGCGGCGCTCCAGGACGTGTACGAGCCCGGCTCCACCGCCAAGGTCATGTCCATGGCAGCCGTACTGGAGGAGGGCGCCGCCACCCCCCTCACCCACGTCACCGTGCCCAACCGGCTGCACCGCGGGGACCGGCTCTTCAAGGACGACATCGACCACAAGACCTGGTACCTCACGCTCAACGGCGTCCTCGCCAAGTCCAGCAACATCGGCACCATCCTGGCGACCGGTCAGCTCGGGAAGACCCAGCCCGAGGCGAACAAGGTCCTCTACTCCTACCTCCACAAGTTCGGCATCGGCAGCCCCACCGGCCTCGGCTACCCCGGCGAGTCGCCGGGCATCCTCGCCAAGCCCCAGGACTGGTCGACCTCCCAGCAGTACACGATCCCCTTCGGCCAGGGCCTCTCGCTCAACGCCGTCCAAGCGGCCTCGGTCTACTCGACGATCGCCAACGGCGGGGTACGGATCGCCCCCACGCTCGTACGCGGCACCAAGGGCCCCGACGGCCGCTACACCGACGCCACCAAGCCGGAGGAGACCCGGGTGGTCAGCGAGAAGACCGCCAAGGAGGTCTCCACCATGCTGGAGTCCGTCGTCAGCGACGAGGAGGGCACCGGCACCAAGGCGCGCATCCCCGGATACCGCGTGGCGGGCAAGACCGGTACCGCCAACCGGGTGGACCCGGTCAGCGGCGTGTACGACGGCTACACCGCCTCCTTCGCCGGCTTCGCACCGGCCGACGATCCGCAGATCACCGTCTACTGCGCGATCCAGAACCCCACCAAGGGCAACTACTTCGGCGGCCAGATCTGCGGGCCGATCTACAAGAAGGTCATGGAGTTCGCCCTCAAGACCCTCCAGACCCCGCCGAGCGGCAGCAAGGCGCCCGCGCTGCCGGTCTCCTTCGAGCCGGGCGGCTGACCGGACAGAGCTCTGCGCGGCCGAGGTGCGCGCCGGGCGGACGGAGACGTTCCGGCCGCGCGCGCCGAGGGCGGGCCGCACCGCGCGCCGGACCCGGCCGTGACCTCGTACGTTCCCAGGGGAGCACCCGTGACAACCATCACCCCCGATCCGGGGAACCGGAACGAGAAGTTCCGCAACCCCGGCCCCTCACTTAGCGAGAGGCCGGGTCAGCCCGGTACGCTCACCGCCGTGCCCCACGCTGATCAGTACCGAATCACCCCGAAGGACGCGCCCGTGAACTACCCGGGAGCGCCCCGACCGGAACGGCTCCGGCCGACTCCCCTCGGCGAGCAGGCCGCCCGCCTCGGCCTCGAACTGCCCGTGGCGGTGGAGGTCACCGGCATCACCCACGACTCCCGGGCGGTCCGCCCGGGAGACGTGTACGCGGCTCTGCCGGGCGCCAGGCTGCACGGCGCCGACTTCGCGGCCCAGGCGGCCGGACTGGGCGCCGCCGCGGTGCTCACGGACCCCGCGGGCGCCGAACGCGCTGCCGCCACCGGCCTCCCGGTGCTGGTCGCCGAGGACCCGCGCGCCGTCATGGGCGACCTCGCCGCCGCGATCTACGGCCGTCCCGGCACCGACCTGCTCCAGATCGGCATCACCGGGACCTCCGGAAAGACCACCACCGCCTACCTCGTCGAAGGCGGGCTGCGCGGCGCCGGCCACGCCACCGGGCTCATCGGCACGGTCGAGACCCGCATCGGTGACGAGCGCATCAAGTCCGAGCGCACCACCCCCGAGGCCACCGACCTCCAGGCCCTCTTCGCGGTCATGCGCGAACGCGGTGTCGAGTCGGTCGCCATGGAGGTCTCCAGCCACGCGCTGGTGCTGGGCCGGGTCGACGGCTGCGTCTTCGACGTCGCCGTCTTCAACAACCTCAGCCCGGAGCACATGGAGTTCCACTCCGGCATGGAGGACTACTTCCAGGCCAAGGCGCAGCTCTTCACCCCGGAGCGCAGCAGGCGAGGGGTCGTCAACTTCGACGACCGCTACGGCCGCAGGCTCGTCACCGAGGCCGGTGTCCCCGTCACCACCTTCTCCGCCGAGGGCCACGCCGACGCCGACTGGCGTGCCGAGGACGTCGAAGTCGGGCCGCGGGACAGCACCTTCACCGTGGTCGGCCCCGACGGTGAGCGCGTCGCCGCCCGTGCTCCGCTGCCCGGTCCGTTCAACGTGGCCAACACCCTCGCCGCGATCGTCACCCTGGCCGTCGCCGGGATCGACCCGCAGACCGCCGCCGACGGCGTCGCGGCCGTCCCCGGCGTTCCCGGCCGGCTGGAGCGCGTCGACGCGGGCCAGCCGTACCTCGCCGTCGTCGACTACGCGCACAAGACGGACGCCGTGGAATCGGTGCTCCGCTCCCTGCGCAAGGTCACCCGGGGCCGGGTGCACATCGTGCTCGGCTGCGGCGGCGACCGCGACACCACCAAGCGCGGCCCGATGGGCGCCGCCGCGGCCCGCCTCGCCGACACCGCCGTACTGACCTCCGACAACCCCCGCTCCGAGGACCCGCTGCGGATTCTCTCCGCGATGCTCGCGGGCGCCGCCGAGGTGCCCGTCCACGAACGCGGCGACGTCCTGGTCGACGCGGACCGGGCCGCGGCCGTCGCGGCGGCCGTCGCCCGCGCGCGGCCCGGCGACACCGTCCTCGTCGCCGGCAAGGGCCACGAGCAGGGCCAGGACGTCCACGGGGTGGTCCGGCCCTTCGACGACCGCCAGGTCCTCCGCGCGGCCATCGCGCGGTCCCTGGGGCGCCCCGACGCCGCACCCACCCAGCAGTACGAAGCCCACCACGAGAACAACAGTCAGGGATGACCAAGTGATCGCCCTTTCCCTCGCCGAGATCGCCGAAATCGTCGGCGGGCAGCCGCACGACATACCGGACACCTCGGTCGTCGTCGACGGCCCGGTCGTCATCGACTCCCGGAAGGTGGAGCGGGGCAGCCTGTTCGCCGCCTTCGTCGGCGAACAGGTCGACGGCCACGACTACGCCACCGGTGCCGTGGCGGCCGGAGCCGCCGCGGTGCTGGCCACCCGCCCCGTCGGAGTGCCCGCGATCGTCGTCGACGACGTGGTGGCGGCGCTCGGCGCCCTCGCCCGGCACGTGGTCGTCGACCGCCTCCGGCTGCCCGTCGTCGCCCTCACCGGCTCCGCGGGCAAGACCTCCACCAAGGACCTCATCGCCCAGCTCATGGAGCGGATGGGGCCGACCGTCTACCCGGCGGGCAACCTCAACAACGAGATCGGCCTGCCGGTCACGGCGCTCCGCGCCACCGAGGAGACCCAGCACCTCGTGCTGGAGATGGGCGCCCGCTACATCGGCGACATCCGCTACCTCACCGGACTCGTCCCGCCCCGGATCGGACTCGTCCTCAACGTCGGCACCGCCCACATCGGCGAGTTCGGCGGCCGGGAGCAGATCGCCCAGGCCAAGGGCGAGATGGTCGAGTCGCTCCCCGAGGACGGCGTGGCCGTCCTCAACGCCGACGATCCGCTCGTGCGCGCCATGTCCTCCCGTACGAAAGCACGGGTCCTTCTCTTCGGAGAGGCACCCGAATCGGACGTACGCGGAGAGAACGTCCGTCTCACGGCGGACGGACACCCCGCTTTCAGCCTCCACACACCCACCGGGTGCAGCGAGGTGACCATGCGCCTGTACGGTGAGCACCACGTGTCGAACGCGCTCGCCGCAGCCGCCGTCGCCCATGAGTTGGGCATGCCCGTACACGAGATCGCCGAGGCGCTCTCCGAGGCGGGCACCCTCTCCCGCTGGCGCATGGAGGTCACCGAGCGTCCGGACGGTGTGACGGTCGTCAACGACGCCTACAACGCGAACCCCGAATCCATGAAAGCCGCACTCCGTGCGCTGGCCGCCATGGGCAGGGGCCGGCGGACCTGGGCGGTGCTCGGTCAGATGGCCGAGCTCGGTGACGAGTCGCTCTCCGAGCACGACGCGGTCGGACGGCTTGCCGTCCGGCTCAACGTCAGCAAGCTCGTCGCGGTCGGAGGAAGAGAAGCCTCCTGGCTGCAACTGGGCGCTTACAACGAGGGTTCGTGGGGTGAGGAGTCGGTGCACGTGTCCGACGCACAGGCGGCCGTCGACCTGTTGCGCAGTGAACTGCGCCCGGGAGACGTCGTGCTGGTGAAGGCGTCCCGGTCGGTCGGCCTGGAGATGGTTGCCCAGGCACTGCTGGAGAACTCGACCGAGGGCGAGGTCACCGGCCGATGAGGCAGATCCTCTTCGCGGGGGCCATCGGGCTCTTCCTGACCCTGGTCGGTACCCCGCTGCTCATCAAGCTGCTGGCCCGCAAGGGATACGGGCAGTTCATCCGGGACGACGGCCCACGCACGCACGGCAGCAAGAAGGGCACGCCCACCATGGGCGGCATCGCCTTCATCCTGGCGACGATCATCGCGTACGTCCTGGCGAAGGTGATCACCGGCGAGGAGATGCGGTTCTCCGGTGTCCTCGTGCTCTTCCTGATGGCGGGGATGGGGCTCGTCGGCTTCCTGGACGACTACATCAAGATCGTCAAGCAGCGCTCGCTCGGCCTGCGGGCCAAGGCGAAGATGGCCGGCCAGCTGATCGTCGGCATCGCGTTCGCGGTGCTCTCGCTCCAGTTCGCCGACATCCACGGCAACACCCCGGCGTCCACCCGGCTCTCTTTCGTCGAGGACTTCGGGTGGTCGATCGGGCCGGTGCTGTTCGTCGTCTGGGCCCTGTTCATGATTCTCGCCATGTCCAACGGCGTGAACCTGACGGACGGTCTGGACGGCCTGGCCACCGGCGCGTCGGTGATGGTCTTCGGCGCGTACACCTTCATCGGCCTCTGGCAGTTCCAGGAGTCGTGTGCCAACGCGATGGAACTCACCAACCCGAGCGCCTGCTTCGAGGTGCGCGACCCACTCGACCTGGCGGTCGTCGCCTCCGCGCTGATGGGCTCCTGCTTCGGCTTCCTCTGGTGGAACACCTCGCCGGCCAAGATCTTCATGGGTGACACCGGTTCGCTCGCGCTCGGCGGCGCCCTCGCGGGCCTCGCCATCTGCTCGCGCACCGAGTTCCTGATGGCCGTCCTCGGCGGCCTCTTCGTGATGATCACCATGTCCGTGGTCATCCAGGTCGGTTCCTTCAAGATGACCGGCAAGCGGGTCTTCCGGATGGCGCCGCTCCAGCACCACTTCGAACTCAAGGGGTGGTCGGAGGTCCTCGTGGTGGTCCGGTTCTGGATCATCCAGGGCATGTGCGTGATCGTCGGTCTCGGACTCTTCTACGCGGGATGGGCAGCCAAGAAGTGAGCACCACCGACTCGGCGGACCGGGCGGACTGGCGGGGGAAGCACGTCACGGTCGCCGGCCTCGGGATCAGCGGGATTCCCGCCGCCCGGGCCCTGCACGGACTCGGAGCGCTGGTGACCGTCGTCAACGACGGCGACGACGAGCGCTCCCGCGCCCAGGCCGCCGGCCTGGAGGCGGAGGGGATCACGGTGCGCCTCGGCGACGGCGACACCCTTCCCGAGTCCACCGAACTGATCGTCACCGCCCCGGGCTGGAAGCCCGACAAGCCGCTCTTCCGCGCGGCCGCGTCGGCCGGCGTCCCCGTCTGGGGCGACGTCGAACTCGCCTGGCGGCTGCGGGGGACCAAGGGCGGCGAGCCCGCCCCCTGGCTCGCGGTGACCGGCACCAACGGCAAGACCACGACCGTACGGATGCTCGCCTCCATCCTGGAGGCGGCCGGGCTGCGCACCGCGGCCGTCGGGAACATCGGCGTCTCCCTGCTGGACGCCGTACTGGGCGAGGAGACGTACGACGTGCTCGCCGTCGAGCTCTCCAGCTACCAGCTGCACTGGGCGCCCTCGGTACGCGCCCACTCCGCGTCGGTGCTCAACCTGGCCCCGGACCACCTCGACTGGCACGGCTCCATGGAGGCGTACGCCGCCGACAAGGGCCGGATCTACGAGGGCAACACCGTGGCCTGCGTGTACAACGTGGCCGACCCCGCCACCGAGGAACTGGTCCGCGAGGCCGACGTGGAGGAGGGCTGCCGGGCGATCGGCTTCACCCTCGGAACTCCCGGCCCGTCCCAGCTCGGTGTCGTCGACGGCATCCTGGTGGACCGGGCCTTCGTCACCAACCGGCAGAAGCAGGCCCAGGAGCTGGCCGAGGTCGCGGACGTGAACCCGCCCGCCCCGCACAACATCGCCAACGCCCTCGCCGCCGCCGCGCTGGCCCGCGCCTTCGGCGTGAAGCCCGCCGCGGTCCGCGACGGACTGCGGGCCTTCCGCCCCGATCCGCACCGCATCGAGCACGTGGCGGACATCGGCGGTGTCAGTTGGGTGGACGACTCCAAGGCCACCAACACCCACGCGACCGAAGCCTCCCTCGCCGCCTACGAGCCGATCGTCTGGATCGCCGGCGGCCTCGCCAAGGGAGCGACCTTCGACGACCTGGTGAGCGGCGCCGCCAAGCGCCTGCGGGGCGTGGTCCTCATCGGCCGCGACCGGGCCCTCATCCGCGAAGCCCTGACGCGACACGCCCCCGAGGTACCCGTGGTCGACCTGGACCGGACCGACACTGGGGCCATGTCCGAGGCGGTCGCCGAGGCCGCACGTCTCGCCCACCCGGGCGACACCGTGCTGCTGGCTCCGGCCTGCGCCTCGATGGACATGTTCGTCAACTACAACGAGCGGGGCGAGGCGTTCGCGGACGCGGTCCGCGCACGCGCCGCCGACAGCGCCTGACAGGCCCGGCCCCGGGCCGTACCGTCCCCGGAGAGAATGTGACCCGGGGGGACGGGTACGGCCCGTCCGGGCCGCCGGGCCGTCGCCGCCCCGGGCACGACCAGCGGAGGGGACAGCGACTATGCCGGCCGATGAGGGGCCCGACGCCCGAGGACGGGTCCGCGCACGGGCCCACGCGACGAGGACCGGCGCCTTCCTCACCCGGCCGTTCACCCCGGCCGCCCCGTACGGCCCGCCCGGAGACGGTGTGCCGACCCACCCCGGCGTGGCCCTGCGCGGACGGCTGGCCGCGGGCTCCGGACGCGGCCCCCGGCCCGCCCGGCCCCCGGCCCGCCCGGCCCCCGCCCCCCGCAGCCCGCGCGGCGGCGGGGTGCGCCGCGCCCGCGAACGGGCACTGAGGGCCTGGGACCGCCCCCTGACGGCGTACTACGTCATCCTCGGCTCCAGCCTGCTGATCATCGTGCTGGGCCTCGTGATGGTCTACAGCGCCTCCATGATCAAGGCGCTGGAACTCGCCAAGCCGAGCACCTACTTCTTCCGCAAGCAATTCCTGGCCGCCGTCATCGGAGCCGGACTGATGGTGCTGGCCGCCCGCATGCCGGTCAAGCTCCACCGAGGGCTCGCCTACCCGATGCTGCTCGGCACGGTCTTCCTGATGGCGCTGGTCCAGGTCCCCGGCATAGGGATGTCGGTCAACGGCAACCAGAACTGGCTCTACATCGGTGGCCCGTTCCAGCTCCAGCCCAGCGAGTTCGGGAAGCTGGCCCTCGTGCTGTGGGGGGCCGACCTGCTCGCCCGCAAACAGGACAAGCGGCTGCTCACCCAGTGGAAGCACATGCTGGTGCCGCTGGTCCCGGTCGCCTTCATGCTGCTGGGACTGATCATGCTCGGCGGCGACATGGGCACCGCGATCATCCTCACCGCGATCCTCTTCGGCCTGCTCTGGCTCGCCGGGGCGCCCACCCGGCTCTTCGTCGGGGTGCTCGGCTTCGCCGGGGCCATCGCCGTCCTGCTGATCAAGACCAACCCGAACCGCATGTCCCGGCTCGCCTGCGTGGGCGTCAGCGAACCGGACGCCGCGGGCGGCTGCTGGCAGGCCGCGCACGGAATCTACGCCCTCGCGTCCGGTGGCTGGTTCGGATCGGGACTCGGTGCGAGCGTGGAAAAATGGGGACAACTGCCAGAACCCCACACCGACTTCATCTTCGCCATCACCGGCGAGGAACTGGGGCTGGCGGGGACTCTGTCGGTGCTCGCCCTCTTCGCGGCTCTAGGCTATGCGGGTATCCGCGTGGCCGGACGCACGGAGGACCCCTTCGTGAGGTACGCCGCGGGAGGTGTGACGACCTGGATCACCGCGCAGGCTGTGATCAACATCGGTGCGGTGCTCGGTCTGCTGCCGATCGCCGGCGTCCCGCTCCCGCTGTTCTCCTACGGGGGGTCGGCCCTGCTGCCGACCATGTTCGCGGTCGGGCTGATGATCGCCTTCGCGCGTGAGCAGCCCGGTGCGCAAGCGGCCCTGGCCATGCGGAGGCCCGGGGTGAGATGGAAGACGATGAGACGGCGCGTCAAGAAGCGTCCGTCCGGAGAGCGGTGAATTTCGGTGCATGTCGTACTCGCCGGCGGGGGGACCGCCGGCCACATCGAGCCCGCGCTTGCCCTCGCAGACGCCCTGCGCAGGCAGGACCCGACCGTGGGCATCACCGCCCTCGGCACGGAACGCGGACTGGAGACAAGGCTCGTACCCGAGCGGGGGTACGACCTGGCGCTCATCCCGGCCGTACCGCTGCCCCGTAAGCCCACACCGGAGCTGATCACCGTCCCGGGCCGGCTGCGCGGCACCATCAAGGCCGCCGAGCAGATCCTGGAACGCACCAAGGCCGACTGCGTGGTCGGCTTCGGCGGTTACGTCGCGCTGCCCGGATACCTCGCAGCCAAGCGCGCCGGAGTGCCGATCGTCGTCCACGAGGCCAACGCCCGCCCCGGCCTGGCCAACAAGATCGGCTCCCGGTACGCCCACGGCGTCGCCGTCTCCACCCCCGACAGCAAGCTGCGCGGTGCCCGCTACATCGGCATCCCGCTGCGCCGCACCATCGCCACCCTGGACCGGGCCCGGGTCCGCCCCGAGGCGCGCGCCGCCTTCCGGCTCGACCCCAACCTGCCCACCCTGCTGGTCTCCGGCGGTTCGCAGGGCGCCCGCCACCTCAACGAGGTGGTCCAGCGGGTCGCGCCGCTGCTCCAGCGTTCGGGCATCCAGATCCTGCACGTGGTCGGCCCGAAGAACGAATTGCCGCGTATCGACAACATGCCCGGTATGCCGCCCTATATCCCGGTACCGTACGTGGACCGGATGGACCTCGCGTACGCGGCGGCCGACATGATGCTCTGCCGTGCGGGCGCGATGACCGTGGCCGAACTCTCCGCCGTCGGGCTGCCCGCCGCGTACGTCCCGCTGCCGATCGGCAACGGCGAACAGCGGCTCAACGCTCAGCCGGTGGTCAACGCCGGCGGCGGCCTGCTGGTCGACGACGCGGCCCTCACTCCCGAGTGGGTACAGGCCAACGTCCTCCCGGTGCTGTCCGATCCGCACCGACTGTACGAAATGTCGCGTGCCGCCGCCGAGTTCGGCCGCCGCGATGCCGACGACCTGCTCGTCGGCATGGTGTACGAAGCGATTGCCGCACGCCGCCAGGCGTGAGGCGGGGCGGGCCCGGGGCGTGCGCCCCGGGCCCGGCGAAGGAGCGAGCGTGGCCGGACCGACGACCGCCCAGCGCGGTTCAGGGCAGCAGGCGGACACTCCGGCGCGCGCGCCGCACGCCGGACCCGGAAGAGACGGGTCCGCCCGCCGCAGAAACCTGCTCCTCGGAGCCTCGGGGGCCGCTCTGCTGGCCGGGGGCCTGGCGTGGGCGCTCTGGGGCTCCTCCTGGCTCCGGCTGGAGCGGGTCGAGGTCGGCGGGACCGGGATCCTCTCCACGGCGGAGGTGGAGGCGGCGGCTGCGGCTCCGGTCGGCTCGCCGCTGATCGGGGTGGACACCGATTCCCTGGAGCGCCGGTTGCGGCAGAAGCTCCCCCGTATCGACACCGTGGACGTCACGCGTTCCTGGCCGCACGGAATCGATATCGAGGTGACCGAGCGAAAGCCGGTCCTCCTGGTGAAAAAGGGCGCAAAGTTCACCGAAGTGGACTCCGGAGGTGTGCGGTTCGCAACCGTGGGCAAAGCGCCCAAGGGGATCCCTTTGCTGGAATTGAAACCCGATCGTTCCGCCAGTCTGCGCCGTTTCGGCGGTGACCGTCTGTTGCGGGAGGCGGTCGGTGTCGCCGGCGACCTCCCCGCCGCCGTCGCCCGGGACACCGAGGTCGTGCGGGTGACCTCGTACGATGCGATCTCGCTGGAGCTGACGGGGGGACGGGAAGTGGTCTGGGGCAGTGGTGAACAGGGCGCGGTGAAGGCGAAAGTCCTCACCGCCCTGATGAAAGCGGCACCCAAAGCAGGACACTTCGACGTGAGTGCGCCCACCGCTCCTGCGTCTTCGGACAGTTGACGGGTATTTGCCCTGACCAGCACCCTGGTTGGTCATCGCTACGGGTGATCACATAGGGTGAAAAGAAAAACGGGAGGTTCGGCGTGTTCGTTGAACGTGCGCCACTTGTCGACTTAGTGTCCTGTTCGGAAGAGTCCAAGAAGCAGACACACTGGTAACCCTAAACTTCAGCGTTAGGGTTTGGGTCGGCGTTCGGACCGTCCCCATCGACATCCGTCGTCGCGGCGGGCCACCGCAGAGCGACGACACGTAAATCGAGGCGAGAGGCCTTCGACGTGGCAGCACCGCAGAACTACCTCGCAGTCATCAAGGTCATCGGTGTCGGCGGCGGTGGTGTCAATGCCATCAACCGAATGATCGAGGTCGGTCTCAAGGGCGTCGAGTTCATCGCGATCAACACGGACGCGCAAGCCCTGTTGATGAGCGACGCCGACGTCAAGCTCGACGTCGGCCGTGAACTCACCCGGGGACTCGGCGCCGGGGCCAACCCGGCAGTCGGTCGCAAGGCGGCAGAGGACCACCGTGAAGAGATCGAGGAGGTCCTCAAGGGGGCCGACATGGTCTTCGTCACCGCAGGAGAGGGCGGCGGCACCGGCACCGGCGGCGCACCCGTCGTCGCCAACATCGCCCGCTCGCTGGGCGCCCTGACGATCGGTGTGGTCACCCGCCCGTTCACCTTCGAGGGCCGTCGGCGCGCGAACCAGGCGGAGGACGGCATCGCCGAACTCCGCGAAGAGGTCGACACCCTCATCGTCATCCCCAACGACCGGCTGCTGTCCATCTCGGACCGCCAGGTGAGCGTGCTCGACGCGTTCAAGTCGGCCGACCAGGTGCTGCTCTCGGGTGTCCAGGGCATCACCGATCTGATCACCACCCCCGGCCTCATCAACCTCGACTTCGCCGACGTCAAGTCGGTCATGTCCGAGGCGGGTTCGGCACTCATGGGCATCGGCTCGGCCCGTGGCGACGACCGCGCGGTGGCGGCGGCCGAGATGGCGATCTCCTCGCCCCTCCTGGAGGCGTCCATCGACGGCGCCCGCGGCGTGCTGCTCTCCATCTCCGGCGGCAGCGACCTCGGTCTCTTCGAGATCAACGAGGCCGCCCAGCTGGTGAGCGAGGCGGCGCACCCGGAGGCGAACATCATCTTCGGCGCGGTCATCGACGACGCGCTGGGCGACGAGGTGCGGGTCACCGTGATCGCTGCGGGCTTCGACGGCGGCCAGCCGCCGGCCCGCCGCGAGAACGTGATCGGTGCCGCTTCGGCCAAGCGCGAGGAGCCCGCTCCGTCGGGCCGGCCCGAGCCGGTCCGCCACTCGGCCGGACTCGGCTCCGTCCCGCCGCGCGACGAAGCCCCGGCTCCTGTCGAGGCCGTGCCGGCCGCGAACGACGTCTCGCTGCCGCCGGTCTCCCCGCCGCACGTTCCGACGGCCCGTCCCTACCAGGACACCCAGGCCGAAGAGCTGGACGTACCGGACTTCCTGAAGTGATAGACCGGCACGACGTGGTCCCCGCGCACCTCGCGGGGGCCACGGAGACAGCAGGACCCGCAGCGGACACGTCCGGCGGCGCCGGCGCTCACTTCGCCTTCACCGACCGGTGGGGCGGAGTGAGCGCCGCCCCGTACGCGTCCCTGAACCTCGGCGGCGCGGTCGGAGACGACCCCGCCGCCGTGGTCGCGAACAGGGCGCGCGCGGCCGGTTCCCTCGGACTCGACCCGGAGCGGGTCGTCTGGATGAACCAGGTGCACGGCCGCGAGGTCGCCGTGGTCGACCGGCCGTGGGGCCCGGACCGCGAGATCCCCGCGGTGGACGCGCTGGTGACCGCCCGTCGGGCGCTCGCCCTGGCGGTGCTCACCGCCGACTGCGTCCCGGTCCTGATGGCCGACCCGGTCGCCGGGGTCGTCGCGGCGGCACACGCCGGTCGCCCGGGGCTCGTCGCCGGAGTCGTCCCCGCCGCCGTGGAGGCGATGCTCGCCCTCGGCGCCGAAGCCTCCCGGATCGTCGCCCGCACCGGACCGGCGGTCTGCGGTGGATGCTACGAAGTCCCCGCGGTGATGCGGGACGAGGTCGCCGCGGTTGTCCCCGCCGCCCGGGCCGAGACCCGGTGGGGCACCCCGGCGGTCGACGTCGTCGCCGGAGTCCACTCCCAACTGGACGCCCTCGGCGTGCGTGACGTACAGCGTTCGCCCTTCTGCACGCGGGAGTCGGACGACCACTTCTCGTACCGGCGCGACCGCACCACCGGAAGGCTCGCCGGATACGTCTGGCTGGACGGGCATCTCGATGGGGGCGACCAGGACGACCAGGACGACGAGGGCAGGGCATGACGGACCGCGGCACGGAACTCGCCGAGAACCTGGCGCGGGTGGAGGAACGTATCGCCTCGGCCTGTGCCGCGGCCGGCCGGTCGCGGGACGAGGTCACCCTCATCGTGGTCACCAAGACCTACCCCGCCGACGACGTGCGGATCCTGCACGGCCTCGGTGTGCGTCAGGTGGCCGAGAACCGTGACCAGGACGCCGCCCCCAAGGCTGCGGACTGCTCGGATCTGCCGCTCACTTGGCACTTTGTCGGTCAACTTCAGACCAACAAGGTTCGTTCGGTGACGCGTTATGCCGATGTGGTGCAGTCCATCGACCGCATCAAGCTCGTTTCCGCACTCTCCACGGCCGCGGCCGGAGAGCGGGAGACCGAACTCGGCTGTCTGATCCAGGTCGCCCTCGACGCCGGGAACGGCGGGCGCGGCGATCGGGGCGGAGTCGCGCCGGAGGGGGTGGAGGCGCTGGCCGACGCGGTGGCGGCGGCACCCGGGCTCCGGCTCGACGGCCTGATGACGGTCGCGCCGCTCGCCGGTCCGTACGCGGGACGGCAACGAGCCGCCTTCGGGCGGCTGATGGAAATCTCATCCCGGCTGCGCGCGGACCATCCGACTGCGAACATGGTTTCCGCGGGGATGAGTTCGGATCTTGAGGACGCCGTGGCGGCCGGAGCGACACATGTGCGCGTCGGTACTGCGGTACTCGGAGTCCGACCCCGGCTCGGGTAACGTCGCGAAGAAGGTCGGACCACAGCAGAAAATATGGTCATTCCCGCTCATTACGGGGCAGACCACCGTGGATCGCTGGCACTTGGTGACGATTGCCGATCCACCACAGAGCGGAGGACTCGGAGCATGGCCGGCGCGATGCGCAAGATGGCGGTCTACCTCGGCCTCGTGGAGGACGATGGGTACGACGGTCCGGGGTTCGACCCCGACGATGAATTCGAACCCGAGCCGGAGCCCGAGCGGGACCGGCGCAGGCACCAGCCCGCGCATCAGGTGGAGCGGGAGCGCGAACGGGACGAACCGGTACGAGTGGTGCAACCCCCCGCGCCGCGCGAGCCAGTTCAGCTGCCCGCGGACAGCGTGCGACCCGCCCGGATCGCACCCGTGGCATCCATCACACCTGAGCGCCCCAACCTGGAGAAGAACGCACCCGTGATCATGCCCAAGGTCGTCTCCGAGCGGGAGCCGTACCGCATCACCACGCTGCACCCCCGGACCTACAACGAGGCCCGTACCATCGGGGAACACTTCCGCGAGGGCACTCCGGTGATCATGAATCTCACGGAGATGGACGACACGGATGCGAAGCGACTTGTCGACTTTGCCGCGGGACTGGTCTTCGGGCTTCATGGCAGCATTGAGCGCGTGACGCAGAAGGTGTTCCTGTTGTCGCCTGCTAACGTCGATGTCACGGCGGAGGACAAGGCCCGCATTGCAGAGGGCGGGTTCTTCAACCAGAGCTGAGAACGCGACACGGGAACAACCCGGCCGAGAGGCCGGAGCTACGAGAGCCAGGGGAGAGGGAAGCGCGGTCATGGGCGTCGCACTCGATGTGGTCTACATCGCGCTGATGTGTTTCCTCATCGTGCTGATCTTCCGGCTGGTCATGGACTACGTCTTCCAGTTCGCGCGTTCATGGCAGCCGGGCAAGCCGATGGTGGTCGTTCTTGAGGCCACCTACACTGTCACCGATCCACCGCTCAAGCTCCTGCGGCGGTTGATTCCGCCGCTGCGTCTCGGGGGCGTGGCACTCGACCTGTCCTTCTTCGTTCTGATGATCATCGTCTACATCCTGCTCACCCTCCTGGGCAACATTGCGAGCAGCGTGTGAACGATACGGTCTTGCCGACTGCCGACGACTACGTAGAGGTGAAGAAGAGATGCCGCTGACCCCCGAGGACGTGCGGAACAAGCAGTTCACGACCGTCCGCCTCCGAGAAGGCTATGACGAGGACGAGGTCGATGCCTTCCTCGACGAGGTCGAATCCGAGCTGACGCGACTGCTCCGCGAGAACGAGGACCTGCGCGCCAAGCTGGCCGCGGCGACGCGTGCCGCCGCGCAGAATCAGCAGCAGCAGGCCATGCGCAAGCCCCCGGAGCAGCAGCAGCAGGAGAGGCCCGGGGCTCCCGTGCCCGCCGCCATATCGGGTCCGCCGGTCCAGCAGCAGCCCCCGCAGATGGGTCCGCCGCAGCTGCCCGCCGGTCCCAGTGGCCACGGCCCCCAGCAGGGGCAGCAGGGCCCCGGCCCGCAGGGCCAGCACGGCCCCGGCCCGATGCAGGGCGGCCCGATGGGCGGTCCCATGGGCGGCACGATGGGTGGCCCCATGGGCCACGCCCCGCAGCAGATGCACCAGCAGATGCAGCCCATGCAGCAGATGCAGCAGCCGATGCAGCAGATGCAGCAGCCCGGTCAGGGACCCGGTGGCGACAGCGCCGCCCGTGTTCTGTCGCTGGCTCAGCAGACCGCCGACCAGGCGATCGCGGAGGCCCGTTCCGAGGCCAACAAGATCGTCGGTGAGGCGCGCAGCCGCGCCGAGGGCCTGGAGCGCGACGCGCGGGCGAAGGCCGACGCGCTGGAGCGGGACGCGCAGGAGAAGCACCGCGTGGCGATGGGCTCGCTGGAGTCGGCCCGCGCGACGCTGGAGCGCAAGGTCGAGGACCTGCGCGGCTTCGAGCGCGAGTACCGCACCCGCCTGAAGTCGTACCTGGAGAGCCAGCTGCGTCAGCTGGAGACGCAGGCCGACGACTCGCTGGCCCCGCCGCGTACCCCCGCCGCCGCTTCGCTGCCGCCGTCGCCTTCGCTGGCTCCGGCCGGTGCCGGTGCGATGGGCCACGGCATGGGCTCCGGCAACCACGGCGGACCGTCGATGGGCGGCAACCCGTCCATGGGTCCCGGACCGTCGTTCGGCGGGCAGCAGCAGATGTCGCCCGCGATGACGCAGCCGATGGCACCGGTACGGCCGCAGGCGCCGCAGCCGATGCAGCAGGCTCCGTCGCCGATGCGCGGCTTCCTCATCGACGAGGACGACAACTGACCGGCTCGCGCTCGCTGAGCGCGTAGCCGTCGGCAGGCTGAGGGCCGGGCCCCGGGGATCTCCCCGGGGCCCGGCCCTTTTTCGGGTACCGGCGGCAGGGAGGCCTCCGGTCGGCGTTCCCGGAACCGGCCGATATCCGCCTGGAGTTGCCTGAATCAACTCGGATACGTGTGAATCACCCTGTAGCGGGACAAGAGTTGCCGGTGCCCCGGGCCCCCGGGAACGCCGAAGGCCCGGCGGAGAGATCCGCCGGGCCTTCGGAGGGTCGTGCCGGTCAGTGCTTGCGGAGGCGGAAGCTCAGACCCAGGCCCTCGTCCTCGAACGCGGTGCCGTACGAGTCGTCGGCGTCGCCCCTGGCGTAGTCCAGGGCGAGCACCTCGTCCGCGATCAGCGAGGCGTGCTCGGTGAGCGCCTCCACCGTGGCGTCCGCGTCGGAGGTCCAGCGCACCGCGATCCGGTCCGCCACGTCCAGGCCGCTGTTCTTGCGGGCCTCCTGGATCAGCCGGATCGCGTCACGGGCGAGGCCCGCGCGGCGCAGCTCCGGGGTGATCTCCAGGTCCAGGGCGACCGTGGCGCCGGAGTCGGACGCCACCGACCAGCCCTCGCGCGGGGTCTCCGTGATGATGACCTCGTCCGGCGTCAGCGACACCGTCTCGCCGTCCACCTCGACCGACGCGGTGCCCTCGCGCAGCGCCTGCGACAGCGCGGCGGCGTCGGCGTTCGCGACGGCCTTGGCGACCGCCTGCACGCCCTTGCCGAAACGCTTGCCCAGCGCACGGAAGTTGGCCTTCGCCGTGGTGTCGACCAGCGAGCCGCCCACCTCGGAGAGGGAGGCCACCGAGGAGACGTTCAGCTCCTCGGTGATCTGCGCGTGCAGTTCGGCGGAGAGCGTCTCGAAGCCGGCCGCCGCGACCAGCGCGCGGGAGAGCGGCTGACGGGTCTTCACGCCCGACTCGGCGCGGGTGGCCCGGCCGAGCTCCACCAGCCGGCGCACCAGCGCCATCCGGGTGGAGAGCTCGGGGTCGACCGCCGAGGCGTCGGCCACCGGCCACGAGGAGAGGTGCACCGACTCGGGGGCGTCCGGGGTCACCGGGACCACCAGGTCCTGCCAGACCCGCTCGGTGATGAACGGGGTCAGCGGGGCCATCAGGCGGGTCACCGTCTCGACGACCTCGTGCAGTGTGCGCAGCGCGGCCTTGTCGCCCTGCCAGAAGCGACGGCGCGAGCGGCGGACGTACCAGTTGGACAGGTCGTCGACGAACGAGGAGAGCAGCTTGCCCGCCCGCTGGGTGTCGAAGCCGTCCAGTGCGGTGGTCACCTGGTCCACCAGGGCGTTGAGTTCACTCAGCAGCCAGCGGTCCAGGACCGTGCGGTCCGCCGGCGTAGGGTCGGCCGCCGAGGGTGCCCAGCCGGACGTGCGGGCGTACAACGCCTGGAAGGCGACCGTGTTCCAGTACGTCAGGAGGGTCTTGCGGACGACCTCCTGGATCGTGCCGTGCCCCACGCGCCGGGCCGCCCACGGCGAACCGCCCGCGGCCATGAACCAGCGCACCGCGTCGGCGCCGTGCTGGTCCATCAGCGGGATCGGGTCGAGGGTGTTGCCCAGGTGCTTGGACATCTTCCGGCCGTCCTCGGCGAGGATGTGGCCGAGGCAGACGACGTTCTCGTAGGAGGACTGGTCGAAGACGAGGGTGCCGACCGCCATCAGCGTGTAGAACCAGCCACGCGTCTGGTCGATGGCCTCCGAGATGAACTGCGCCGGGTAGCGGCTCTCGAAGACTTCCTTGTTCTTGTACGGGTAGCCCCACTGCGCGAACGGCATCGAACCCGAGTCGTACCAGGCGTCGATGACCTCGGGCACGCGGTACGCCTCCAGCCGGCAGTCCGCCTCGGTGCAGGTGAACGTGATCGCGTCGACGAACGGCCGGTGCGGGTCGAGGCCCGACTGGTCGCTGCCGGTGAGCTCGGACAGCTCGGCGCGCGAGCCGACACAGGTCAGGTGGCCGTCCTCGCAACGCCAGATCGGCAGCGGGGTGCCCCAGTAGCGGTTGCGGGAGAGCGCCCAGTCGACGTTGTTGTGCAGCCAGTCGCCGAAGCGACCGTTCTTCACCGAGTCCGGGAACCAGTTGGTCTTCTCGTTCTCGGCGAGGAGACGGTCCTTGACGGCGGTGGTGCGGATGTACCAGGACGGCTGCGCGTAGTAGAGCAGCGCCGTGTGGCAGCGCCAGCAGTGCGGGTAGCTGTGCTCGTACGGGACGTGGCGGAA
This sequence comes from Streptomyces sp. NPDC008125, assembly GCF_042957125.1. NCBI lineage: Bacteria > Bacillati > Actinomycetota > Actinomycetes > Kitasatosporales > Streptomycetaceae > Streptomyces > Streptomyces sp. NPDC008125. The sequence goes on along the minus strand of NZ_JBIBHR010000010.1, from coordinate 99,270 downwards.
GAGCTTGCCGCGGGCGGCCAGGTCCTCGGTGAGGGCCTCGTCCGCCTTCTTGAAGAAGACCCCGCCGACCAGCGGCAGGTCCTCCTCGAAGGTGCCGTCCGGGCGCACCGGGTTGACCACCGGCAGACCGTACGCCTTGCAGACCAGGAGGTCGTCGGCGCCGAACGCGGGGGACTGGTGGACCAGACCCGTACCGTCCTCGGTGGTGACGTACTCGGCGTTGACGACGTAGTGCGCCTCGGCGGGGAACTCGATCAGGTCGAAGGGGCGCTCGTAGGTCCAGCGCTCCATCTCCCGGCCGGTGAAGGACTGGCCGGTGAGCTCCCAGTCCTCGCCGAGCGCCTTCCCGACCAGCGGACGCGCCACGACGAGACGCTCCTCGCCGTTCGTCGCCACGACGTACTCGACGTCGGGGTGGGCGGCGACCGCGGTGTTGGAGACCAGCGTCCACGGGGTGGTCGTCCAGACCAGCAGCGCCGCCTGGCCGGCCAGCGGGCCGGAGGTCAGCGGGAAGCGGACGAAGACCGACGGGTCGACGACCGTCTCGTACCCCTGCGCCAGCTCGTGGTCGGAGAGGCCGGTGCCGCAGCGCGGGCACCACGGGGCGACGCGGTGCGACTGGACCAGCAGGTCCTTGTCGAAGATCTTCTTCAGCGACCACCAGACGGAGTCGACGTACTCCGGGTCCATGGTCCGGTACGCGTCGTCCATGTCGACCCAGTACCCCATGCGGGTCGTCAGGTCGGAGAAGGCGTCGGTGTGGCGGGTCACGGACTCACGGCACTTGGCGTTGAACTCGGCGATGCCGTACGCCTCGATGTCCTTCTTGCCGCTGAAGCCCAGCTCCTTCTCGACCGCGAGCTCGACCGGCAGGCCGTGGCAGTCCCAGCCGGCCTTCCGGCCGACGTGGTAGCCCCGCATCGTGCGGAAGCGCGGAAAGACGTCCTTGAAGACGCGGGCTTCGATGTGGTGGGCGCCGGGCATGCCGTTGGCGGTCGGCGGACCCTCGTAGAAGACCCACTCGGGGCGGCCCTCGGACTGTTCGAGGCTCTTGGCGAAGACCTTGCCCTCGCGCCAGAAGTCGAGCACGGAGTGCTCCAGCGCGGGCAGGTCGACCTGAGCGGGGACCGGGCGGTACTGCGGCGATGTCATGTTCGGGCTTCCTCCGGCGGACGTCTTCCCACTTCCGTCGGAGGGACGAGAGCGCTGGGCTCCCGCGGTACCACCCTCCTTGGCCCGGGCGCATGCCCGTGGCCCCCTCATTGGGGTGCGATGCCGGGTCTACTTGCCTGCCTGCGGCGTTCTTCCGGCGGCTCCGGGGTGATCTTCACGACGCGCTCGCCCCCGGGCTTCCACCGACCCCGGGTCGCTCTCGGCTGCGTACGACGCTACTCGTCCCATCCATGCCTCTCGCTGCGCCCAGTGTACGGGCCCGGGGGCGAGGCGTCCGACCGGTTTTGGACCGGGGCCTTCCGCTCGGACAGTGCCGGGCTCGCGCGCCCCGTCGCTGACCCGAATGGCGCGTCGCGCTCCCCGGTACGCGTGGCGTGGCCGCACGGCGGAATACCCGGCGGGGAGCTGGGCACAACGGATGCAGGCGGGCCGTCGGCGGGTGCGGGGAGGGGTGGCAGGGCGGCGTGCCCCGTTTGCCGCGGGTCATGGGTCGATTTATCGTCCCAGCACGATCCGCGAGCAGGATCACCCGAGGTGAAGGGGCCGCGCCCATGGTGGCGAAGAAGACCGTCGAACGGACGACCGCGTCAGCGACTTCACCGGACGCGGCGGACGACTGGACGGGCGAGGGAAGCGGCGCGGAAGCCGGGGGCGGCCACGGCGCTTCGGAGGCCAGGGCGAAGGCGGCGACCGGAAAGGCGACGGCCGGGAAGAAACCCGCGAAGAAGGCCGCCGCCAAGAAGGCCACCGCGAAGAAGACCGCGTCCACCGCATCCGGGAAGACCCCCGCGAAGAAGAGCGCGGCCCGCACGAGCACGGCGAAGAAGGCCGTACCAGCGGCCACGGAGGCGGCCGACGCCGCCCGGCAGACAGGAGAGCAGACGGTGGCAGCCAAGAAGACCGCGGCCAGGGCGGCGTCCGGCGGACCGAGCGCGACCGCGGTGCCCCCGGCACGCCTGGCGACCGCACCCGGGGAACTGGCCGTCCGGCCGGGGGAGGACCCGTGGACGCCGGAGGAGGTCGCCGGGGCGCGGGCCGAACTCACCGGTGAGGCCACCCGGCTCCGTGCAGAGCTGGAGGCCTCCGGCGCGGCCCTCGCCGGACTGATGCGCGACTCCGGCGACGGAGCCGGAGACGACGAGGCCGACACCGGTACGAAGAACATCACCCGCGAGCACGAGCTCTCGCTCGCCGCCCATGCGCAGGAGACGCTGGAGCAGACCGAGCGCGCCCTGGCCCGCATGGACGCCGGAACCTACGGCCTCTGCGAGGTCTGCGGCAAACCCATCGGCAAGGCCCGCATGCAGGCGTTCCCCCGCGCCACCCTCTGCGTGGAGGACAAGCAGAAGCAGGAGAGACGCGGCTGACCCTCCGGGGCGCTTCGTGTCGTACCCTCGTCCTCAATCGGCACCATGGCCGTGTCCGGTCGCCCCCGCCGGGCGGCCGGGCGTGCGGTACCGGACACGACCAGGTTGAGGATTCACGTGGCAGAGGCGGAGCGCACCATCGAAACGCCGGACATCCCCGACGCCGGAGCGGCCGGGGAGCCCGGGCCCCTCACCCCTGCCGACGGCACCGCGGCGGCCGAGGAGAGCGGGGCGCCGGAGGGCGGCGCCACCGCCGTCACGGGCAAGGGCAGGCGCAGGCTCGTCGCGCTCTTCACCGTGGCCGTCGTGGCCTACCTCCTCGACCTGATCAGCAAGACGCTCGTCGTCGCGAAGCTGGAGCACCACGACCCCGTCGAGATCATCGGTGACTGGCTGAAGCTGGAGGCGGTCCGCAACCCCGGCGCCGCCTTCTCCATGGGCGAGGCCTTCACGGTGGTCTTCACCGTCATTGCCGCGGCTGTGATCGTCGTCATCATCCGGCTCGCCCGCAAGCTCCGCAGCCTGCCCTGGGCGATCGCCCTCGGCCTGCTGCTCGGAGGTGCCCTCGGCAACCTCACCGACCGCCTGTTCCGCGCGCCGGGCGTCTTCAAGGGCGCGGTGGTGGACTTCATCTCCCCGGCGCACTTCGCGGTCTTCAACCTGGCCGACTCCGCGATCGTCTGCGGAGGCATCCTCATCGTGATCCTCTCCTTCCGGGGACTGGACCCGGACGGCACCGTCCACAAGGACTGAGGCCTGACTCCGGCCTTTCGCCCGGCCGCCGTCCGCCGGGGCCGGGCGACGGCCGGGGAAGATCGCCGGTCACAGCACCGGTGGCCGCAAGGCATACTCGACCAGGTGAGTACGCACCCCGAGATCCGAACCCTGCCCGTGCCCGACGGCCTGGAGGGCGAGCGCGTCGACGCCGCCATCTCCCGGATGTTCGGGTTCTCCCGCACCAAGGCCGCCGAGCTGGCCGCCGCCGGAAAGGTGCAGGTGGACGGTTCGGTGGCCGGGAAGTCCGACCGGGTCCAGGGCGGTGCCTGGATGGAGGTCGAGATGCCGCAGGCGGCTCCCCCGGTCCAGATCGTCGCCGAGCCCGTCGAGGGCATGGAGATCGTGCACGACGACGACGACATCGTCGTCATCGTGAAGCCGGTCGGCGTCGCCGCCCACCCGAGCCCCGGCTGGACCGGCACGACCGTCATCGGTGGTCTCGCCGCCGCCGGGTACCGCATCTCCACCTCGGGGGCCGCCGAGCGCCAGGGCATCGTGCACCGGCTCGACGTGGGAACCTCCGGGCTGATGGTGGTGGCCAAGTCGGAGCGGGCGTACACCCTGCTGAAGGCGCAGTTCCGCGACCGCGTCGTGGAGAAGAAGTACCACGCGCTGGTGCAGGGCCACCCGGACCCGATGAGCGGCACCATCGACGCCCCCATCGGACGCCACCCCAACCACGACTACAAGTGGGCCGTGATCCAGGAGGGCAAGCCCTCCGTGACGCACTACGACCTCATCGAGGCGTACCGTGCCGCGAGCCTGCTCGACATCAAGCTGGAGACGGGCCGCACGCACCAGATCCGCGTGCACATGTCCGCCCACCGCCACCCCTGCGTCGGCGACCTCACCTACGGCGCGGACCCCACCATGGCCAAGCGCCTCGGCCTGACCCGGCAGTGGCTGCACGCCGTCCGGCTCGGCTTCGAACACCCCTCGGACGGCAGCTGGGTCGAGTTCGCCAGCTCCTACCCGGCCGACCTGCAGAACGCCCTCGACACGATCGCCGCGGAGAGCGAATGAACACCGGCACCACCCCGTACACCGTCCGGCGGACGCGCGACGAGACGGACCGCGCGGCCTGCTTCCAGGTCCGCAAGGAGGTCTTCGTCGGCGAGCAGGGAGTGCCCGAGGACCTGGAGTACGACGCGTACGACCGGCCCGAGGCCACCACGGTGCACGTCATCGCGGTCACCGAGGACGGCACGGCGCTCGGCACCGGCCGGCTGCTGCACGGCGGGGCGGCGGCCGGGAAGACCGGCGGCGACCTCACCGTCGGCTCGCTGGGCCGGCTCGCCGTCACCGGGCCGGCCCGCGGCCTCGGCGTCGGGGCCGCACTCGTCCGCGCGATGGAGGACGAGGCGCGGGCGCTCGGACTGGCCGCCGTCGACCTGCACGCCCAGACCCACGCCCTCGGCTTCTACGAGCGCCTCGGCTACCAGGTGTACGGCCCCGAGTTCCAGGACGCGGGGATAGCGCACCGCGCCATGCGCCGCACGCTCGCGGAGCAGTAGCCAACGTTCGCCCGACGCCCCTCAGGGGTGTCACCGCACCCGGGGCGAGCGCGAAGGTCCCGCCCGTCGGGCGGCGCCCGACCCACCCTCCGTGCGGACGGCGCTCCTTGGGAAACGTTCCCTCGCCGACCCGGCGTGACAGGGTGGAGATCCCGTCCGGCCGCGTGCCGGGCGGGATGACTGCATCCTGCGGAAGGCGTTTCACGTGGACCAGATGGCACTGCTCCTGCTGCTCCTGCTGGGAGCCGTGATCACGGTGCCGGTGGGGGAGCGGCTGGGGCTGCCGGCCCCGGTGCTGATGACGCTCATCGGAGTGGGGCTGGCCTTCCTCCCCTTCGTGCCCAACGTCGACATCCCGCCGGAGATCATCCTTCCCGCGCTGCTGCCGCCGCTGCTGTACGCCTCCGTGCAGCGCACCTCCTGGCGGCAGTTCGCCGCCAACAAACGGCCGATCTTCCTGCTCGCGGTCGCCCTCGTCTTCGTGACGACGGCGGCGGTCGCGGCCGTCGCCGACGCCGTCGTGCCCGGACTGCCCCTCGCCGCCGCCGTGGCACTCGGCGCGCTCGTCGCGCCGCCCGACCCGGTGGCCGCCACGGCCGTCGCCGGCTCGCTCGGGCTGCCCCGGCGGCTGATCTCCATCCTGGAGGGCGAGGGCCTCTTCAACGACGTGACCGCGATCGTGCTGTACCACGTGGCCATCGCGGCGGCGGTGTCCGGCACCTTCTCACTTCCGGAGGCCTTCGGGCTGCTGGTCCTGTCGGCCGTGGTCGCGGTGGCGGTCGGACTCGCGCTGGGCTGGCTCACCCTCAAGCTGATGGGGCTCCTCGGGGACGCCACGCTCCAGGTCGGCCTCACCCTGCTCGTCCCGTTCATCGCCTACGTCCTGTCCGAGGAGCTGATGGGCTCGGGCGTCCTCGCCGTCCTCACCGTCGCGCTCTTCCTCGCCGAGCACACCGCGGACGCCGACGACGTGCTCGGCCGGCTCACCGGGCGCACCTTCTGGAACATCGTGGACACCCTGGTCACCGGGATCGCCTTCGGGCTCATCGGGCTGGAACTCAGCAGCGTCTTCGGCACCGCCGACGGGCGGGAGTGGCGGATGGCGGGCTGGGGGCTCGCGATCGTCGCCGTGGTCATCGGCGTACGGCTGCTCTGGCTGCTGCCCGCGACCTGGCTGGCCAAGAAGCTGCACACCCTGCGTGACGTGAGCGAGGAGATCCCGACCAGCTGGCGGGAGACGGTCGTCATGTGGTGGGCGGGGATGCGCGGGGTGGCCTCGGTGGCGCTGGCCCTCGCCGTACCGCTGAAGACCGACGACGGAGAGCCGTTCCCGGGCCGCGACGAGATCGTCTTCATCGCCTTCGCGGTCATCATGGCGACCCTCGTCTTCCAGGGGCTCACCCTGCCCTGGCTGGTGCGCCGGCTCGGCGTCCGGGCCGACACCGGCGCCGAACGGGAGCTGGAGAGGCGCCTCGCCATCCGTGCCGCGAAGGCGGCCAAGGCGCGGCTGAAGGAGATCCAGCAGGTGGAGGAGTTCCCCGAGGACGTGCTGGAGAGGCTCCAGCGCGCCGCCTACGACATCGGGGCGCGCATCAGCCCCGACATGGTGGACGACGAGCGGCGGGACGCGTACGCCCAGCGGGCGAAGCGGTTCAAGGAGGTCACCCGCATCCAGCGGGAGCTGCTGTCGGCCGCCCGCCACGAGGTCCTCTCGGCCCGCAGCGAGGCCGGTTCGAACCCGGAGGTGGTCGACCGGGTGCTGCGGTTCCTGGACGTCCGCAGCCTGCGCTGAGCGCGCCCGGCGGAGGGGGCGGGCACACCGCGCCGGGCACCCGACGGGCGGGCGCGGACGGGCGGGCGCGGACGCGGTCAGCCGCGGCCGGTGTGCGGGGCCGGCTGTGGGGCCGGCTCCTTGCCGTTGCGGCGGACGGACGCGGCCGTACGGGAGGTCAGTTCCGGCCACTGGTCGGCCGCGACGAGCGTGGCGGGGGCCGTGGCGACGCGGGGCAGGGCGTACGGATGGTGGTCCCGGAGCCAGGCGATCAGCTGCTCGCGCACCGCGCACCGGACCGTCCAGATGTCGTCGGCGTCCTTCGCGGTGACCACGGCCCGTACCTGGATCGTGGTCGGCGTGGTGTCCGTCACCGCGAGGGACCAGGTCCGGCCGTCCCAGGCGCCGCACTCGCCGAGGATGTCGCGCATCTTGTCCCGCATCGCGGCCATCGGCGCCGCGTGGTCCAGGTGGAAGTAGACCGTGCCGGTCATCTGGACTCCGCCGCGCGACCAGTTCTCGAACGGGCGGCTGGTGAAGTACGACACCGGCATGGTGATCCGGCGCTCGTCCCAGGTGCGCACGGCGAGGAAGGTCAGGGTGATCTCCTCCACCGTGCCCCACTCGCCGTCCACCACCACGGTGTCGCCGAGGCGCACCATGTCGCCGAAGGCGATCTGGAACCCGGCGAAAACGTTGCCGAGGGTGGACTGGGCGGCGACACCGGCGACGATGCCGAGCACACCGGCCGAGGCCAGCATCGAGGTGCCGACGGTCTGCATCGCCGGGAAGGTGAGCAGCATCGCGGCGACCGCGACCGTGGTCACCACCGCGATGACCACCCGCTGGATCAGCGTCACCTGGGTGCGCACCCGCCGGACCCGGGCGGGATCGCGGGTGGAGGTGGCGTACCGGGCGTAGCTGGACTCCACGACGGTGGCCGCCACCCGGACCACCAGCCAGGCGGAGGCACCGATCAGGACCAGGCTCAGCACCTGGCCGATCGCGTCCCGGTGGTCGCGCACCAGCTCCAGGCGCAAGTGGGCGAAGGTGCCGCGCAGCAGGGCCGCGCAGATCACCACCTGGAGGGGCGGCCGGCAGCGGCGCAGCAGCCCCCACAGCGGCGTGTCCGGGTGCCGGACGTCGGCCCGCCGCAGAGCGAAGTCCACCAGGTATCCGGCCAGCAGCGTGATCGCCACCGAACCGCCGACGATCAGCAGCGGGCGCAGCACGTTCTCCATCCTCGTGTCCTCCGGGGTCGGGGTGGCAGCTGGCACCATGGGCGGCATGAACATCATGCTTTTCCACTCGACCTACGGGCTCCGGCCCGCGGTGCACGCCGCTGCCGACCGGCTCCGAGCAGCCGGTCATGAGGTGCGCGTGCCCGATCTGTTCGAGGGGCACACCTTTGAAACGCAGGCGGAGGCGCAGGCGTACCGGGAGGAGCTGGGCAAGGACGAGCTGCTCAAGCGGGCGGTCCTGGCCGCCGCGCCCTACTCGGAGCAGGGCCTGGTCTACGCGGGCTTCTCGCTGGGCGCGGCCGTCGCGCAGACCCTCGCCCTCGGCGACGAGAAGGCGCGCGGGCTGCTGCTCTTCCACGGCACCTCGGACCTCGCCGAGAACGCGAGCACGGACGAACTCCCGGTCCAGCTGCACGTCGCCGACCCGGACGCCTCGGAGACGCACGACTGGCTGAACAGCTGGTACCTGGAGATGCGGCGGGCCGGGGCGGACGTGGAGATCTACCGCTACCCCGGCGCCGGACACCTCTTCACCGACGACGGGCTGCCCGACTACGACGAGAAGGCGTCCGAGCTGGCGTGGAAGGTCGCGCTGGGCTTCCTGGCGACCCTCTGACGCGCCGCGCCCCCGGGCCTGGGACACGGCCCGGGGCCCGGGGGCGGGCGGACGGCCCACTCAGCCGCGGTAGGCGGTCCAGCTGTCGCTCATGCGCTGCACCTGGCCGGGGGTGAACTGGTACATGCAGGAGTCGTACGTGTAGTCCATGAAGTTGTGGATCGGGTCGACCCCGGTCTTGTTGGTGCAGGTGTCCCGCCCGGTCGGGCACTCGTACGCCTCGGTCTTCTCGGCCGGGGTGTCGGCGACGTAGTCCCCGTTTCCGTTGCAGCCGCCCTGGAAGGTGTGGTAGAGCCCCATCCAGTGGCCGACCTCGTGGGTGGCGGTGTCGCCCTCGTCGTAGTGGGTGGCCGCGCCGCCCGGCAGCGAGGTGTCGAGGATCACCACGCCGTCCATGCTCGGGCTGGACGTGTAGGAGCTCGGGAAGGTCGCCCAGCCGAGGAGGCCGCCGCCGAGGTTGGCGGTGTAGATGTTGAGGGCGCCTGCCCCGCCCTTGCGCAGGGCGCTCTTCATCGCCTTCTCGGCGCTGGAACCGGAGCCCACGTTGTACCAGGTGGCGTTGTCGGTGTAGTCCGTGCCCGCCAGCGTGAAGCTGAAGCCGGTGGCGGTGTTGCCCGTACCGGCTCCGGCGTACGCGCTGTTGAGCACGCTCATCTGGGCGCTGACGGCGCTCGCCGACAGCTTCCCGGTGGTGCCCGAGTGGATGACGTGGAAGTACACCGGTATCGAGGCGCCGGCCGCCAGCGGGGCGACCCCGGCCGAGCGGCGCTGGGCGAGTCTGGTGCGCAGGTCCGCGTCCATCGTCTGTGCCGCGGCGGTGCTGACGGCGTTGGGCTCGTGCGCCGTGGCGCCCGTCCCGGGGCGGGCCTGGCGTGCGAGGGCGGACGTCGTGTCGTCGGCGCAGGCGGTGGCGCCCGGGGCGGCGGAGGCGTTGACCGGGGAGGCGGACACCGGGGTCAGGGCCAGGGTTCCGGCCAGGGCGGCGGTGGCGAGCAGGCGGCGACGCACGTGGGGGGAGGTCGGGAAGAGAGCGCGCACAGGGACTCCTCGAAGACGCGCGGGCGAGGGATTTCCCCGCCCGCTCCGCCGGGAGATTACGTGTGCATGTCATGCCTGGGGGAGTGTTCTTCCGGCCTGTTCGCAGTGGGGCGGGCGTGCTTCCCGGGCAGCCCCCGCCTTCCCCGCGTACGTCCTCGAAGCGCTTTCGTAACCCGGCCGTCGTCGTCCCGGGCGGTGTGTCCGCAAAGCGGCGTCCCGGCCGTGACCTCCGGGACACATGACCGCCGCGCCGGTGATGGCCAGAACCCGCCGGGCCGTGCCGGAACCCGGTGCCGGGAGGCGTCCTGGTCCTCGCCGTGAGGAGCGGGACGCCCGGGCGGGCACCCGGAGGTGCCCGCCCGGGCGGGGAGCTGCGAGCCGGTGCGTCAGCCCTTGAGCGCCGCGTCGATCGCCGTGGTGTAGTCGGCGACCGTCATGGGCGCGCTGTCGCTGCCCTCGGCGGTCACGTTCTTGCCGTTCATCTTCAGGGTCGGCGTGCCGGTGACCCCGCTGGAGTCGAAGGCCTTGGACATCTTCACGGCCCACGCGTCGTACGTGCCGTCGTTGACGTCCTTCTGGAACGCCTTGTTGTTCTTGAGCGCGTCCACCGAGTTCGCGACCTCGATGAGGTAGCTGTCCTTGGCGAACTTGTCCTCGGTCTCGTCGGGGTGGTACTTCGCCGAGTACAGCGCCGTCTTGTACTGGAGGAAGGCGTCGGGGCTGACGTCGAGGGCCGCCCCCAGGGCGCTGAGGGCGTTCTTGGAGCCCTCGCCGTTGTCGCTGTTGTCGATGAAGGTGGCGCCGACGTACTTGATCTTGTACTTGCCGTCCGCGACGTCCTTGGTGACCGTCGGGCCGACGGTCTGCTCGAACTGGGCGCATATCGGGCAGCGGGAGTCCTCGTACATCTCCAGCGTCTTCTTCGCGGAGGACTCACCGATCACGACGGTCGTGCCGTTGGTGCCGGTGGTGTTCTTCGGGGCGGTCACCTTCGCGTCTCCGGCCGCCTCCCAGGCGTCCGGCTTGTTCAGCTCGTTGACGCCGTAGGCGACACCGCCGGCTATCGCCAGCACCGCGACGATCGAGACGCCGACGATGACCTGCTTGCGGGCCTTGTCCTTCTTCGCCTGGCGCTCGCGCTCCGCGCGCAGCCGCTCGCGGGCCGCTGCCTTGTTCGCCTGGTTGTTGCGGTTGCTCATGATCGTTCTCCGTGGGACGTACGTACGAGACGTGAGGAAGGGGGGAGGAATGCCGTACCGGGCTCAGGCCGGCACCGGCGGTCCTCTCCGGCCCACGGAGTGCGTGAAGAGAGGACGGGCGGCGAGGGGCGGGCGCCGGCCCACCGGGCGCACGGTGTCGCGCACCGGCCGCCGGGAAGCGGCGGCCACCGCCGCCGCGACCAGCAGCGGGCGGAACGCGAAGGCGGCCGCGGCCCGCAGCAGGGCGGCGAGCGCGGACTCGCCGCGCCGCAGCCAGGCGGCGGCGAGCAGCCCGACCGTCACGTGCGCGGCGAGCAGCAGCCAGGGGACCGTCGGCCCCGGGGACAGCGGCAGCTCCAGGGCGGACGCGGCGGCGGGGCGGCCGACGCCGGCCACCCGCGCCAGCGGCGCGCCCACCCCGTGGCCGCCGCAGAGCACGTCGAAACCGAGGGAGCGCAGCGGACCGGCCACCGGGCCGCCCGCCGCGCCGTAGCAGAGCTGCTGCCCGGTGGTGAAGACGGTGTCCGCGGCGAGCTCCAACGGGACCAGCAGCCCCGCTATCGCCCCGAAGCCGCGCTCCCGCCCGGCCAGCGCGTAGGCGGCGGCGAACACCAGGCCCGCCGTCAGCGCCAGCGCGGTCACCGGCAGGGCTTCCCGGGAGAGCAGCACGTGCGAGGCGGAGGACAGCGTGACGACGAGCGCGGCGAAGAGCGCCGCGCGCGCGGTCCGAAGGTGCGTCCTCGACATGTCCATCGCCGGAGAGTCTCGCACGCGTTCCTGTAAGCGACCCCTAAAGGTCCGGGACAACACCTGCCAGGGAGTCTGTCAGAGGCCCGGGATGCGCCCGTTGCGGAAGAGGTCCACGAAGATCCGGTGGTCCCGGCGGGCCCGTGCGCCGTAACTGTGGGCGAAGTCGACGAGCAGGTCCCCGAAGCCGTCCTCGTCGGCCGCGATGGCGGCGTCGATGGCCCGCTCGGTGGAGAACGGCACCAGCGAGTGGCCGCTCTCGTCGTCGGCCGCCGCGTGCATGGTGGCCGTCGCCCGGCCGAGGTCGGCGACGACCGCCGCGATCTCGTCGGGCTCGTCGATGTCGGACCAGTCGAGGTCCACGGCGTACGGCGAGACCTCGGCGACCAGCTGTCCGGCACCGTTCAGCTCGGTCCAGCCCAGCCACGGGTCGGCGTGGGCCTGGAGCGCCCGCTGGGAGATCACCGTGCGGTGGCCCTCGTGCTGGAAGTAGTCGCGCACCGAGGAGTCCGTGACGTGCCGCGAGACGGCCGGAGTCTGCGCCTGCTTGAGGTAGATCACGACGTCGTTCTCCAGGGCGTCGCTGTTCCCCTCCAGGAGGATGTTGTAGGAGGGCAGCCCGGCCGAGCCGATGCCGATGCCCCGGCGGCCCACCACGTCCTTCACCCGGTACGAGTCCGGGCGGGTCAGGCTGGACTCCGGGAGGGTCTCCAGATAGCCGTCGAACGCCGCGAGGACCTTGTAGCGGGTCGCCGCGTCCAGGTCGATGGCGCCGCCGCCCGGGGCGAACCGGCGCTCGAAGTCACGGATCTCCGTCATCGAGTCCAGCAGTGAGAAGCGGGTGAGTGACCGGGCCGTGCGGAGCGCGCCGAGCAGCGGGCCGTCGGCGGTGTCCAGGGTGAAGGGCGGCACTTCGTCGTTCTTCGCACCGGTCGCGAGCGCGTGGACGCGCTCGCGGTACGCGGCGGCGTAGACCCGGACCAGCTCGGTGATCTGGTCGTCGCTGAGCGCCTTGGCGTACCCGATCAGGGCGACGGAGGCGGCGAAGCGCTTGAGGTCCCAGGTGAACGGGCCGACGTACGCCTCGTCGAAGTCGTTGACGTTGAAGACCAGGCGGCCGTTGGCGTCCATGTAGGTGCCGAAGTTCTCCGCGTGGAGGTCCCCGTGGATCCAGACGCGCCCGGTGCGCTCGTCCAGGAACGGGCCGCCGTGCCGCTCCCGGGCGAGGTCGTCGTAGAACAGGCAGGCGGTGCCCCGGTAGAAGGCGAAGGCCGAGCCCGCCATCTTCCGGAACTTGACCTGGAAGGCGGCCGGGTCGGCCGCCAGCAGCTCACCGAAGGCCGTCTCGAACACGGCGAGAATGCGCTCCCCGCGGTCTTCCGCGCCGCTCAGCTGTTCCGACATCGCTGGGTGCCTCCTGGTACAGGGCGTCGATCGTGGTCGAGCACCGTCGAACTTGACGTTCATGACAAATGGGACAGGCGTCTCCGCCTCTCCAACGCGTGACCGTACTCCCAAGTGCCCGACGTTCGTCAGCGCGGAGACGTAGACTTCCACGCTGTCCCCTCGACATCCCCCAGCCGTCGGTTGTCCGTCGCCCGCCCGTCATCCCGGGCCGAGTGCGGCGTGCCACATCTGTCACATCCCCGGAGGCACAGCGCCGTGACCAAGCCGCCCTTCACGCACCTGCACGTCCACACCCAGTACTCCCTGCTCGACGGTGCCGCGCGGCTCAAGGACATGTTCGAGGCGGCCAACACCATGGGGATGTCGCACGTCGCCATGACGGACCACGGCAACCTCCACGGGGCGTACGACTTCTTCCACACGGCGAAGAAGGCCGGTGTGACGCCGATCATCGGCATCGAGGCGTACGTCGCCCCGGAGTCGCGCAAGCACAAGCGGAAGATCCAGTGGGGACAGCCGCACCAGAAGCGCGACGACGTCTCCGGTTCCGGTGGTTACACCCACAAGACGATCTGGGCGGCGAACAGCACCGGGCTGCACAACCTCTTCAAGCTCTCCTCGGACGCGTACGCCGAGGGCTGGCTGCAGAAGTGGCCCCGCATGGACAAGGAGACCATCTCCCAGTGGTCGGAGGGCCTGATCGCCTCCACCGGGTGCCCCTCCGGCGAGGTGCAGACCCGGCTGCGGCTCGGCCAGTTCGACGAGGCCGTCCAGGCCGCCTCCGACTACAAGGACATCTTCGGCGAGGGCAAGTACTTCCTGGAGCTGATGGACCACGGCATCGAGATCGAGCGCCGGGTCCGCGACGGGCTGCTCGAAATCGGCAGGAAGCTGAACATCCCGCCGCTGGTGACGAACGACTCGCACTACACCTACGCGCACGAGGCGACCGCCCACGACGCCCTGCTCTGCATCCAGACCGGCAAGAACCTCTCCGACCCGGACCGCTTCCGCTTCGACGGCACCGGCTACTACCTCAAGACGACGGACGAGATGTACGCCGTCGACTCCTCCGACGCCTGGCAGCAGGGGTGCGCCAACACCCTGCTGGTCGCGCAGCAGATCGACACCACGGGGATGTTCGAGAAGCGCGACCTGATGCCGAAGTTCGACATCCCGGAGGGTTACACGGAGGTCACCTGGTTCCGGGAGGAGGTCCGGGCCGGCATGAACCGCCGCTTCCCGAACGGCATCCCGGACGACCGGCAGAAGCAGGTCGAGTACGAGATGGACATCATCATCCAGATGGGGTTCCCCGGGTACTTCCTCGTCGTCGCCGACTTCATCATGTGGGCCAAGAACAACGGCATCGCGGTCGGCCCCGGCCGAGGCTCCGCGGCCGGCTCGATCGTCTCGTACGCCATGGGCATCACCGACCTCGACCCGATCGAGCACGGACTGATCTTCGAGCGGTTCCTCAACCCCGAGCGCGTCTCCATGCCCGACGTCGACATCGACTTCGACGAACGCCGGCGCGTCGAGGTGATCCGGTACGTCACCGAGAAGTACGGCGCCGACAAGGTCGCCATGATCGGCACGTACGGCAAGATCAAGGCGAAGAACGCGATCAAGGACTCCGCCCGCGTCCTCGGCTACCCCTACGCCATGGGTGACCGCCTCACCAAGGCCATGCCCGCCGACGTCCTCGGCAAGGGCATCGACCTCAACGGCATCACCGACCCCAAGCACCCGCGCTACAGCGAGGCCGGCGAGATCCGGGGGATGTACGAGAACGAGCCGGACGTCAAGAAGGTCATCGACACCGCCAAGGGCGTCGAAGGACTGGTCCGGCAGATGGGCGTGCACGCCGCCGGCGTGATCATGTCCAGCGAACCGATCGTGGACCACGCCCCGGTCTGGGTCCGGCACACCGACGGCGTCACCATCACCCAGTGGGACTACCCCCAGTGCGAGTCGCTGGGCCTGCTCAAGATGGACTTCCTCGGCCTGCGCAACCTCACCATCATGGACGACGCCGTCAAGATGGTGAAGGCGAACAAGGGCATCGAGCTGGAGATGCTGTCCCTGCCGCTGAACGACCCCAAGACGTACGAACTCCTCTGCCGGGGCGACACGCTCGGCGTGTTCCAGTTCGACGGCGGGCCGATGCGTTCGCTGCTGCGCCAGATGCAGCCCGACAACTTCGAGGACATCTCCGCCGTCTCGGCCCTCTACCGGCCGGGCCCGATGGGCATGAACTCGCACACGAACTACGCCGAGCGCAAGAACGCCCGCCAGGAGATCACCCCGATCCACCCGGAGCTGGAGGAGCCCCTCAAGGAGGTCCTCGGCCTCACCTACGGCCTGATCGTCTACCAGGAGCAGGTGCAGAAGGCGGCCCAGATCGTCGCCGGGTACTCCCTCGGCGAGGCGGACATCCTGCGCCGCGTGATGGGCAAGAAGAAGGCCGACGAGCTGGCGAAGAACTTCGTCCTCTTCGAGGCCGGCGCCAAGAAGAACGGCTTCTCCGACGCCGCGATCAAGGCGCTCTGGGACGTCTTGGTGCCGTTCGCCGGATACGCGTTCAACAAGGCGCACTCCTCCGCGTACGGGCTCGTCACCTACTGGACCGCCTACCTCAAGGCGAACTACCCCGCCGAGTACATGGCCGCCCTGCTGACCTCGGTCAAGGACGACAAGGACAAGTCGGCGATCTACCTCAACGAGTGCCGGCGCATGGGCATCAAGGTGCTCCCGCCGAACGTCAACGAGTCCGAGGCCAACTTCGCCGCCCAGGGTGACGACGTGATCCTCTTCGGCCTCACCGCCGTGCGCAACGTCGGTACGAACGTCGTGGACTCGATCATCCGGTGCCGCAAGGCGAAGGGGAAGTACAGCACCTTCCCCGACTTCCTCGACAAGGTCGAAGCGGTCGTCTGCAACAAGCGCACCGTGGAATCGCTCATCAAGGCCGGCGCCTTCGACGAGATGGGCCACACCCGCAAGGGACTCGTCGCCCACCACGAGCCGATGATCGACAACGTGGTGGCCGTCAAGCGCAAGGAGGCCGAGGGGCAGTTCGACCTCTTCGGCGGCATGGGCGAGGAGGCGAGCGACGAGCCGGGCTTCGGTCTGGACGTCGAGTTCTCCGACATCGAGTGGGAGAAGTCCTACCTGCTCGCCCAGGAACGCGAGATGCTCGGCCTGTACGTCTCCGACCACCCGCTCTTCGGTCTGGAGCACGTGCTCTCCGACAAGGCGGACGCCGCGATCTCCCAACTGACCGGCGGGGAGCACAGTGACGGTGCGGTCGTCACCGTCGGCGGCATCATCTCCGGCCTCCAGCGGAAGATGACCAAGCAGGGCAACGCCTGGGCCATCGCCACCGTCGAGGACCTCGCGGGCGCCATCGAGTGCATGTTCTTCCCGGCCACCTACCAACTGGTCTCCACCCAGCTGGTGGAGGACACCGTCGTGTTCGTCAAGGGACGGCTCGACAAGCGCGAGGACGTGCCCCGGCTCGTCGCCATGGAGATGCAGGTCCCCGACATCTCCAACGCGGGGACCAACGCCCCGGTCGTCCTCACCATCCCCACCGTGAAGATCACGCCCCCGATGGTCAGCCGCCTCGGCGAAGTGCTTTCCAGCCACCGGGGCGACACCGAGGTCCGCATCAGGCTCCAGGGCCCGCGCAAGACCACCGTCCTGCGGCTCGACCGCCACCGGGTGAAGCCCGACCCGGCGCTCTTCGGCGACCTCAAGGTGCTGCTCGGCCCGTCCTGCCTGGCCGGCTGACAGGTCCGGCGACGCTCGCGCACGGCGCGCGACCAGGCGGTCGCGTACGGGACCCGGCCCGGCGCGCGCCCGCGGCATCCGGCCGGTGCACGCGTATGGTGTCCGGCCGGTGCACGCGTACGGCACCTGGCAGCCGCACGCCTACGACAAGCGAAGGGGCGCCCCCGCCGACGACGGCGGGGGCGCCCCTTACTGCGGTGTCACGGCCGTCAGTTGTGGCCGAAACGCCGCTGGTGCTTGCGGGCCACGTCCGAGGGGCTGCCCTGGGCCTGCGACTGCGACGCGCTCCGGTCCTCGAAGGACGTCGACTTCGCCTGCTCGGCGCCGCGCTCCGCCGCGGACGCGCGGTCCTGGGGGCTGCCCTGCTTGCGGTTCTTGTTCTTGGCCATGGTGATTGCCTCCTGTGGGGAATCCTGGTTGCCAGGACCGATGTCAGACTCACATAGCCCCACAGAGCACGCATGTTGGATCATTACCTTCCGTAGTGGACATCGCTGTGAGCCCCCTTCCGGGCAGCTCCCACCGCATCCGCCACGCCGAAGATCGAGTTCCGGCCGTCTACTTCCGCGCGGTCGGGCAGACTCGACGGAAACCCTGAACGGCCGTTCGCCGAATTCCGGAAGAGGGTGGAACGCGTGGACCGTTGCGTCGTCCTGGTGGACGCCGGCTACCTGCTGGGCGCAGCCGCGAGTCTGCTGGCGGGCGAACCAGCCCGTTCGCGCATCACCGTCGACCACGCGGCCCTGATCCAGGGCCTGCGCGAACGCGCCGAGGCCGACACCGAGCAACCCCTGCTGCGCATCTACTGGTTCGACGGCGCCCCCGACCGCGTACCGCAGCCCGAACACCGCCGGCTGCGCGTCATGCCGAGGGTCACCGTCCGGCTCGGCGCGCTCACCCGGAGCGACGGGCGCTGGGCGCAGAAGGGCGTCGACGCGGCCATGCACGCCGAACTGACCGAACTCGCCCGCAACCGCGCCTGTTCCGACGTGGTCCTGGTGACCGGCGACGGCGACCTGCTGCCCGGACTGATGTCGGCCAAGGAACACGGCGTCGCCGTCCACCTCTGGGCCGTCCAGGCCGCGGACGGCGACTACAACCAGTCCGAGGACCTGGTGGCCGAGGCCGACGAACGCCGCGTGCTCGACCGCGCCTGGATCACCAAGGCCGTCCGTGCCAAGGAGACCGGCGGGATCTGCGCCCCGCAGCCCGCCCCGCGCCCCGAGATCGCCGCGATCCTCTCCGCACCCCTGCCCGAGGCGGCCCTCGCGGCCTCCGCCGAGCGCGCCTCCGAGGCCCAGGCGGCGGCCCGCGCCGGTGCGCCCCCGGCGCCCCGCCCGGAAAGCGGCACGCCCGAGCCCCCGCCCGCCCACAACCACAAGGGCGTCCCCACGCCCAAGGACCTGGCCGCCCTCCGCGCGTCCGCCGGCGGCCCCGCCGCCCCTGCCCCGGCCCAGCCCGCCCCGGTGCCGAGCGCCACGCTGCGCTGGTCCTCGGACCGGGGGTGGGCCGACCGGGGCTCCCTCGGCGAGCCCCCGGAGACCGCCTCGCTGCCCACCCTCGCCCAGGTCACCACCGCCGAACAGCGCTGGGCCGACCGCGAGGAGGACATCACCACCGTGGGCGGCGACCCCTTCGAGGTCGGCCAGGTCTTCGCCCGTCGCTGGATGGAGCGGCTCCCGGAGACCGTCCACCTCCAGAAGCTCTCCACCATGTACCCGCGCATCCCGCACCGGATCGACGGCGAGCTCCTGCGGTACGCGGCACGCTTCGGACTCCTCGCGCACAAGGACGACCAGATCGACGAGCACGACCGCTACGCCATCCGGGCCGGATTCTGGCGCGAGATCGACATCACGGCCGCGGCGGACCACGTCCCCGTTCCGGACTGACCCGGCGGGGGCTCCCGGGGCGCCCCGGGAGCCCCCGCCGTGCTCCGCGCGTCGCCCGGGACCGGGCCCCGGCGCAATCCGGACCATCCGACCCCGTACTCTCGTACCTCGTGAGTACGGGCACAGCACAGGCGCAGAGGGCCACCGGGACCGTGTGCGCGGTGCGTGATCTGGTGAAGACCTACCCGGCCGTCCGGGGCCGCCGCGGCACGCCCGCCGCGCCCGAGGTACGGGCCACCGACGGCATCACCCTGGAGGTGCGCGGCGGCGAGATCTTCGGGCTGCTCGGCCCCAACGGTGCCGGCAAGTCCACCCTGGTGCGCCAGCTCACCGGGCTGATGCGCCCCGACTCCGGCAGCGTGGAGGTACTCGGCCACGACCTCGTGCGCCACCCCGAACGCGCCTCCCGGCTCATCGGCTACCTCGGCCAGGAGTCCACCGCCCTCGACGAGCTCACGGTGTCCCTCGCCGCCGAGACCACGGGGCGGCTGCGCGGCCTCCCGGTCCGCGACGCCCGCGCCGAGCGCGACGCCGTACTGGAGGAGCTCGGCCTCACCGAGCTGGCCGGCCGGCCCCTGAAGAAGCTCTCCGGCGGCCAGCGCAGGCTCGCCTGCTTCGCCGCCGCCCTCGTCGGACAGCGCCCGGTGCTGATCCTGGACGAGCCGACCACCGGCATGGACCCGGTCGCCCGCCGCTCCGTCTGGGCCGCTGTGGACCGGCGCCGGGCCGAACACGGCGCGACCGTACTGCTGGTCACCCACAACGTCATCGAGGCGGAGACGGTCCTCGACCGGGTCGCCGTCGTCGAACGCGGCAAGGTCATCGCCTGCGACACCCCGCAGGGACTCAAGGAGCAGGTGGCCGGTGAGGTCCGGGTCGAGCTGATGTGGCGCGAGCGCGCCCCGCTGGACGTCCCCGAGGTCGCCGCGCTGCGCGCCTCGGCCCAGGAGTCCGGACGCCGCTGGGTGCTGCGCCTGAAGCCGGACGAGGCGCGGGCCGCCGTCGCCGCCGTGACCGGCGGCGCGGCCTTCGCGGCCCTGGACGACTTCACCCTGGCGACCCCCAGCCTGGAGGACGTCTACCTCGCGCTCGGCGGGGACGCGGCGGACGCGCGCAGGGGACTGGTGAAGGGATGAGGCCGGCGGCGACGGGCCCGGCCGGCCGGGCCCGCGGGGATGGACGGGACGTGTGCGGAGGAACAGCGGCAGTGAACGGGAGCAGCGCCAGGTGACGAGCATCGTTCCCGCCGAGGCGGTGTCCCCGGCCGGCCGGCCGGCCGGTTCCCCGGCCGCGTCCACCGGGTCCGCGGGGCCCGCCGGGGCCGCCTCCGCGCCCCCGGCCGGGGAACCGGCCCCGCTGGCGCCGCGCGCCCGGCTGCTGCCCGCGCTGGCAGCCGTGTACCGGGCCCAGCTCTCCCGGGCCCGGGTGGCCCGTATTCCGCTGCTCTTCGTGGCGACCTTCCAGTCCGTCGGCATCATGATCATGATGCGTGGGGTCGTCGACGGCGGCACCGAGGCACGGGCCGTGGTCGCGGGCTCCAGCGTGCTGGTGGTCGCCTTCGTCGCGCTGAACCTGCTCGCCCAGTACTTCGGCCAGCTGAGGGCCAACGGCGGCCTCGACCACTACGCCACCCTGCCGGTGCCGCCCGCGGCCGTGGTGCTGGGCGCGGCGGGCGCGTACGCCTCCTTCACCGTGCCGGGCGCCGTCTTCACCGCGGTCGCGGGGAGCGCGCTCTTCCAGCTGCCGATGGCGCACCTGTGGGTGCTGGTCGCCGTGGTCCCGCTGGCCGGGGCCGCGCTCTCCGGCCTGGGCGCCGCGCTCGGGCTCCTGGCGCCGCGCCAGGAGCTGGCCACCCTGCTGGGGCAGCTCGGCATGTCCGCCGCGCTGCTGCTCGGAGTGCTGCCCGCCGAGCGGCTGCCGGAGGTGGTGCGCTGGGCGCGCGACCTGCTGCCGTCCACCTACGGGGTGGAGGCGCTGGCCCGTTCCTTCGACGCCCACCCCGACTGGGCCGTCGTCGCGCTGGACCTCGGGGTCTGCGCGGCGGTGGGCGTGCTCTCGCTGGCCGTGGCGGCCTGGGCGTACCGCCGGGCGGCCGTGCGCTGACGGACCGGGTGGTGCGGGTCGCGCTTGTTCCGCGGCGGCGCGGCGGGTGCACGAGGCCGTGTCCGCCGATCAGGTCCGGGCTCCGGTGGTCAGGTCCGAGCCCCGGTGATCAGGTCCGGTGCGGCGCTGCCCGGGGCCGCCTGGCACGATGGCACGGTGACCGCACCCTTGACGCCGCCCGACCCGCCGACGCCCTACGATCCCTGGCCGGCTTCTCCGGCGGGTTCGCACCTCGCCCCCGGTCAGTCGCCCCCCGACCGCGCCGAGGCGCGGGCCGCGGTCGGCCGGGCCGCGGTCGTCACCGTGCTGGTGGCCGTCGCGGGCGTCGCGCTCGGCCTTCTCTGGCTCTGGCTCTCCCCGCGCATCCCGCTGATCTCCGACGACACCGCCGTGTACCTCAAGGACAGCGAGGGCGAGGAGGCCATCGGAGCGGACGGCACGTTCGCGCTGCTCGCCGCCGGATTCGGCGTCGTCTCGGCGGTCGTGGTCTACCTGCTCCGGCGCACCGGCGGCATCCCGACGGTGGTCGGCCTCGCGCTCGGCGGGCTGCTCGGGGCGCTGCTCGCCTGGTGGCTGGGTACCTCCTTCGGCCCGACCTCGGACGTGGTCGCCCACGCCAAGGAGGCCGGGAAGGGGGTGACCTTCGACGCGCCGCTGGAGCTGAACGCGAAGGGCGCGCTGCTTGCCTGGCCGGTGGTCGCGATGGTCGTGCACCTGATCCTCACGGCGGCCTTCACCCCCCGGGACCCGGACCCCGACCTGCAGTGGCAGCACCCCGGGTGGGCGGCGAACGGCGCCGGGGAGCCGTACGGCACGGCCGGGCAGCCGGACGACGGGCAGCCGGTCCAGGGCGCGCCCGACGCACCGGGCACGGCGGCCGGACCGGGCACGCCCGACGGCCCGGTGCCGGATGACGGGGCCGCCCCGGACGCCGGTCCGCGGGCACGGGCGCAGGGCGACCCGAAGGGGCCCGACGGCCCGCAGTCACCTGCCTGAGACCGCGTGCGGCACCGGTGGCGGGCCGACGGGGCTCCGGGCCTCCGGCCTTCAGGCGTCTCGCCCCGCGCGGCCGGCGTCTCGCCCCGCGCGGCCGGCGTCTCGCCCCGCGCGGCCGGCGTCTCGCCCCGCGCGGCCGGCTCCCTCCTACGCGCGGCCGGCTCCCTCCTACGCGCGGCCGGCTCCCTCCTACGCGCGGCCGGCTCCCTGCTACGTCCGCCCGATCGGCGCGAACACCGCGCCGGTGAGCCGCGCCAGGTCCGCCGCCGCCAGTTCGACCTCCAGGCCCCGGCGCCCGGCCGAGACGCAGATGGTCGGGTGCGAACCGGCCGAGGCGTCGACGACCGTGCGCAACCGCTTGCGCTGGCCCAGCGGCGAGATGCCGCCGCGTACGTACCCCGTGGTGCGCTCGGCCGCCGCCGGATCGGCCATGGCGGCGCGCTTGCCACCGACCGCCGAGGCGAGCGCCTTCAGGTCGAGCGAGCCCGCGACCGGGACCACCGCCACCGTCAGCTCGCCGTCCACGTCGGCCACCAGGGTCTTGAAGACCCGGTCGGGGGAGACGCCCAGGGCCTCGGCCGCCTCCTCGCCGTAACTGGGTGCCGCCGGGTCGTGCTCGTAGGCGTGGACCGTGAAGTCGGCTCCGGCCGCGGTCAGCGCGACCGTGGCCGGGGTACCGCCCTGCTGCTGCTTCGTCTTCTTCTTCGCCACGGGCGCGAGGTCCTCCGGGGGAGATCGGGTCAGTTCAGGTGCGTGGGGGCACGGGTGAGGTCCACGGCCGGGAGCGACGGCAGATGACGGATGACCGCCGTCTCCTTGCGGAGCAGGGTGAGTTCCTCGCGCAGCCGGGTCGCCGTGTCCGGGGCCTGGAGCAGCCGCTGCTTCGTGGCCACGTCGAGCACCGTGGCGGCGGCCACCAGGTAGGAGACGACGGACGGTTCGTCCGGCAGGTCGCCACCGGTGGTCAGTGACCCCTCGTTCGCCCCGGCCAGCCGCTTCTGGTACGTGCGGAAGGCGCGCATCACGCCCTCGGCGAGGGTCCGGGCCTCGCCGGCCTCCTCGTCCTCGGCGAGGTGCTCCACCTCGGCCGTCAGATACGGGCCGCTCGCGTCCACCGAGAGCAGCCGGACCCGGGTGGTGCCGGTGGCCAGCACCTCGAAGGTGCCGTCGGCGCGCTCGCGGATCTTGGCCGCGTCGGCCACGCAGCCGACGCGGTGGAAGGACTGGATCGGGTCGGCGCCGAAGCCGTCCGTGGGGGCACGTTCGGTCTGGACCGCCGTGCCCTCCGGCATTCCGGTACCGGTCACGGCCGTCTCCCGGCCTTCCCGTACCGCCACCACCACGAAGCGGCGGGGTTCGTCGTCGTCGGTCTTCAGCAGCTCGCGCATGATGGCGCGATATCGCTCCTCGAAGACGTTCAACGGCAGCACGAGGCCGGGGAACAGAACCGCGTTGAGCGGGAAGAGGGGCAGGTGCGCTGTGGTCACAACGCTCAAGCGTAATGGCCGAGGGCCCTGCCGTGGGCGGCCCGGTTCCACAGCGGGGTCGCCGAGGCCGCCTGGAGCCGTGCCGCGTCCCTGGCGTCCAGGAAGCGGGTCAGCGCGTCCTCGGCCACCGACGGCCACGGAAAGGAGGGGGAGCGGGGGAAGGACGGGGCCCACGGGAACGGCTGGGACCACGGGAACGAGTGGGCGTACGGCCCGATCAGCCGGAACTGCTCCAGCGCCTCGCGCCAGCGGCCCCGGGCCACCAGGACGTACGCCAGGAGGTTGCGGATCTCGGCGGGCCACGGGTCCCCGGGGCCGTAGGCGGCGGAGAGACCGATCGCCAGATCGGCGGCGGCGTCGATCCGGCGCTCCGGCACCGGGGCGGTCCGCCCCGCGGCGTCCCGGTCGAGCAGCAGCGCGGTGGCGGCGCGCACCGGCAGCCCCTGCACCAGGGAGGTCGGAGCGGCGTCCTCGGCGGCCCGCTCCGCGAAGTCGAAGCACGCGCGGTGGGACCCGTGGCGGGCGGCGGAGAGGTAGCGCAGCGCGGCCAGGTGGCAGCCGTAGTGGTGCGGGGAGCGGCGGACCGCCTCCGTCCACACCGACTCGAACACGGTGTGCGTGGCGCGGGTTCCCCGGGCGTGGTCCAGGGCGAGGTGCCAGGGGACCGGGTCGCGCGGGTCGGCCTCGGCCGCCGCGGCGATCAGCGGGGCGACCTCGTGCAGCCGCTCCGCCGCCGCGGGCGACTCCCACGCCCGGCGCACGGCGAGCCCGGCCCGGACGAGCAGCGCGTCGGGGTCGCCGGGGGCGGCGGCGAGCCAGTCGTCCAGCCAGCCGTCCCGGCTGCGGGCGAAGGTGACCAGCCGGCCGAGGTAGCGGTCGCGCAGCTCCCACTCGGCGGTGTCGCGGGTGGTGGCGAGGAGCTTCGCGGCAGGCCCGTACGCGCCTTCGGCGGCGGCCACCAGTGCGGGGGAGAGACGGCTGTCGGGGGCGTCGAGCATGACCGCGGCGGCCGGGGGAAGTCCGGCCGACAGCCGGGAGCTGTGCCGGACCCTGCGCGCGGTACGGAGCAGAGCGCGAAGCGAGGGCATGGTGCGGACCATTGAAAAACGCTGGTGGAAGGCGCGCCAGGGGTCTGCTGTGAAGCTTTGGTGCCGAGTCGGGTGGATCCGTAGGGGTTGCCCCCGGAAAGGTCAAGAATAGGTAAAGGCGATGAACCTGAATGGCTGAAATTCGACCTCCTGTGCGGAGCCTTTCGAACGCGCTTCGTCCTCGTGTCCCGCCCCGTCCCCGCCCCGCCCCGCCCCGACCCGCCCCGACCCGCCCCGATCCGGCGTCCGGCACCGGAAGCGGGACCGCACGGCGGCGGGACCGCACCGGGGGCGGGGTCGCGCCCGCTCTCACCCCCGGCTCAGCAGCCGGGAGGCCCCGGCGGCCACCGTGGTGGCCAGAACCCACCCCACCAGCACCAGCCCGGCGGACACCCACTGCCAGCCGCCGGTCATCCGCCAGTAGCCGTCCTGGCCGAGACCGATCACCGGGATCAGCAGATCGAGTGCGTACAGCGCCGGATTCCACTCCGGGTGCTCGTCCCGCTTGATCGCTGCGGGCTCGTGCCGGGAGAAGACCAGGGTGCTCGCCGCCCACAGCACGGCCATCCACACCGCCGCCCGCCCCGGCCGGTAGCCGTACGCCACCGTCCAGTCCTGGAGAAACCCCCACAGCTTCCCGGCGAGCGGCAGCGTCTCCCGGCGGCGGCGCTGCTTGGCGAGCAGCACCTCCCGGGCGTCCGCGTCCTCGCCGCAGCTGCGCAGTACGGTCGCCAGCCGCTCGTACGGCTCGGGGACGTACTCCGGGGTGGCGGCGAGGACCCACTCCAGCCGCCGGGAGAGCGGGAAGTGGCCGTACGGGACGAGGTTCTCGTAGACGAACCCGCCCATCGCCAGCCCGCCGGGACCCGGCCAGCTGCTCGACAGGTCGATCAGGGTGACGACCTTGGCGCCGTTCAGCACGACCCGGCCCTCCTCGGGGCGCTCCAGGCTGAACCGCAGCTCGGGCACGACGATCCGGCGCATCGACAGCTCCTCCTGCGGCTCCAGCACGAACCGAGCCATGTGCAGGTCGAGCACGTCCCCGAACCGCCCGTCGTCCAGCCGGACGCCGCCGCGGCACTCGAAGATCTGCGAGCGCGAACCCCGGGCGGGCGTCAGGTCCGAGGTCGGCCCGTGCACGATGCCGTACGGGGGAGTGGTGCCCTGGTTCCCCGTCTCGGTGCTCACCCACGCCTCGGTGAGGTAGAGCGTCCGCTCCACCCGCAACTGCGGCGCGTTCAGAGCCTTGCGCCCCTCCGCCGCCCGCAGCCGGCTGCCTCGCAGGCTCAGCGAACCGCCCACCGTCGCCCCGCGCAGGCTGACTTCGCCGTACGTCTCGATCATCTCCGCCTGCAGGTCCTGCGCCACGGTCAGTCCGTCGGCGGCGATCGCCCGGCCCCGCCGGTCGCAGCCGACGCTGACCTGGTTGATCAGCAGGTCCGTACCGATCTGGGCATCCGTCAGCCGCACGCCCCGGTCGACCCGGCAGCGCGGCAGATGGAGGTCGCCCTCGGTGCGCAGCCGGGCCCCCTCCAGCCGGGGCATCGCGCAGCCGACCATCCGCAGCGTCGTGAAATGGCACTCGGGGAACATCACCTCCTGCTCGAACCGGCAGCCGGTCAGCTCGACGTACGGCGACACCCGGCCGCCGGCCAGGTCGAGCTTGCCGGTGATGCGTACGCCCCTGAGCTTCAGCGCCGCCACCCGGCCCGGCCGGGCCGGCGGCCCGCTCAGCAGCAGCCGCGCCACGACCCGGGCGCCGACGCTCCGCCCCGGCCCCCACATGTGCGGGCCGAAGGGATCGTCGCGTTCGGGGTCGTGGGTGCGCAGATCGAAGGTGCTCCCGTTCCGGAAGGACTGCCACATGCCCAGCTCCGCGGCGCTGAGTCCTTCCGGGATGTCGCTCTCGTGCGGCTCCGTCACTCCCGACCTCCCTGTGCACACGCCCAGGGCCTCTCGTCCGGACGAACGGCCCCGGGCCGTGTCCCCGAAGTGCCGTCCGCCGGACGACGCCTGGCACGCCCGCTTCGCCGCGTTGTCGGAATCGTCCCCGTACGTCCCGTACGAGGGTGATCCTCCGTCCGGCGATCGCTGGCACCAGACGCCGCCCGGCCCGGCCTCCGGCCGAACGACGCCCTTTCGAAGACACGCCTTAGAGCCGTTCTTCCCCCTGTGTGACCGTATGAACGGAAAACAGCACACAGGGTGACGCGGATATGTATCAGCCACTGATACGGCCGACCGGACGGCTCGGGCGGTCTGAGAGAATTGGGGGTGTGATCTCTCGAATCGATCTGCGCGGCGACGTCCTCCCCGAGGGCGCCCCCTTGCGCGACCTGCTGCCCCGTGCCGAGTTCGACGTGGAAGCCGCCCTGGAGACGGTGCGGCCCATCTGCGAGGACGTACGCCATCGCGGCTCGGCAGCGGTGATCGAATGGGGAGAGAAATTCGACGGTGTCCGGCCGGAATCGCTCCGGGTGCCCGCGTCCGCCCTCGCGGACGCGCTGGCGGAGCTCGACCCCGCCGTCCGCGCCGCCCTGGAGGAGTCGATCCGCCGCGCCCGCCTCGTCCACCGCGAGCAGCGCCGCACCACCCACACCACCCAGGTCGTGCCCGGTGGCACGGTCACCGAGAAGTGGGTGCCCGTCGAGCGCGTCGGCCTCTACGTCCCCGGCGGGCGCTCGGTCTACCCGTCCTCCGTCGTCATGAACGTCGTCCCGGCCCAGGAGGCCGGCGTCGAGGGCATCGCCGTGTCCTCCCCGCCGCAGAAGGAGTTCGGCGGCCTGCCGCACCCCACCATCCTGGCCGCCTGCGCCCTGCTCGGAGTGGACGAGGTGTACGCCGCCGGCGGCGCCCAGGCCATCGCCCTCTTCGCGTACGGCACCGAGGGCGAGGACGGCTGCCGCCCCGTGAACCTCGTCACGGGCCCCGGCAACATCTACGTCGCCGCCGCCAAGCGCCTCCTCAAGGGCCGCGTCGGCATCGACGCCGAGGCCGGGCCCACCGAGATCGCGATCCTCGCGGACTCGACCGCCGACCCGGTGCACATCGCCGCCGACCTGATCAGCCAGGCCGAGCACGACCCGATGGCCGCCGCCGTCCTCGTCACCGACTCCGAGGAACTCGCCGCCGCCACCGAGGCCGAACTCGCCCCCCAGGTCGCCGCCTCCAAGCACGTCACCGACCGCATCGCGCCCGCGCTCGCCGGCCGGCAGTCCGCGATCGTGCTCGTCCGCGACCTGGCGGACGGGCTGAAGGTGGTCGACGCGTACGGCGCCGAGCACCTGGAGATCCAGACCGCCGACGCCGCCGCCGTCGCCGACCGCGTCCGCAACGCCGGCGCGATCTTCGTCGGCCCCTGGTCGCCGGTCTCCCTCGGCGACTACTGCGCCGGGTCCAACCACGTTCTGCCCACCGGCGGTTGCGCCTGCCACTCCTCGGGTCTCTCCGTGCAGTCCTTCCTGCGCGGCATCCACATCGTCGACTACAGCCGCGACGCCCTGGCCGAGGTCACCCACCACGTGGTGACCCTCGCCGAGGCGGAGGACCTCCCCGCCCACGGCGCGGCACTCAAGGCACGGTTCGGCTGGAAGGTTCCGCAGGCGTGACGAACGACAGCACCACCGACACCACCGGTCCCGTCCGCATCGACGACCTCCCGATCCGGGAGGAGCTGCGCGGCCAGTCCCCGTACGGTGCCCCGCAGCTCGACGTACCCGTCCGGCTGAACACCAACGAGAACCCCTACCCGTTGCCCGACGCCCTCGTCGACCGGATCGCCGAACGCGTCCGCGAGGCCGCCCGCGAGCTCAACCGCTACCCCGACCGGGACGCCGTCGAGCTCCGTACCGGACTTGCCGGCTACCTCAGCCGCACCGCCGGCCACGAGGTCACCACCGCCCAGGTCTGGGCGGCCAACGGCTCCAACGAGGTCATCCAGCAGCTGATGCAGGCGTTCGGCGGCCCCGGCCGCACCGCCATCGGCTTCGAGCCCTCGTACTCGATGCACGCCCTCATCGCGCGCGGCACCGGGACCGGATGGATCTCCGGCCCGCGCAACGAGGACTTCACCATCGACGTGGAGGCGGCGAAGAGGGCCATCGCCGAACACCGCCCGAACGTCGTCTTCATCACTTCCCCGAACAACCCCACCGGCACCGCCGTCGAGGCGGAGGCCGTCCTCGCGCTGTACGACGCGGCGCAGGCGGCCCGGCCGTCCCTCGTCGTCGTCGACGAGGCGTACGGCGAGTTCAGCCACCACCCCTCGCTGCTGCCGCTGATCGAGGGCCGGCCGAACATGGTGCTCTCCCGCACCATGTCGAAGGCGTTCGGCGCCGCCGGGCTGCGCCTCGGCTACCTCGCCGCCGACGCCGCCGTGGTCGACGCCGTCCAGCTGGTACGCCTGCCGTACCACCTGTCCTCCGTCACCCAGGCCACCGCGCTGGCCGCCCTGGAGCACACCGATACGCTCCTCGGGTACGTCGAGCGGCTCAAGAGCGAGCGGGACCGGATCGTCGCCGAACTCCGGGCCATGGGCTACGAGGTCACCGAGTCGGACGCCAACTTCGTCCAGTTCGGCCGCTTCGAGGACAGCCGTGCCGTCTGGCGGGCGATCCTCGACCGGGGCGTCCTGGTCCGGGACAACGGCGTACCGGGATGGCTGCGGGTCACCGCGGGGACCCCGGCAGAGAACGACGCGTTCCTCGATGCGGTTCGCGAAATCAAGAAGGAGCACGACGCATGACGGGCGAGAGCCGCATGACGGGCGAGAGCCGCGTGGGCCGCGTGGAGCGCACCACCAAGGAAACCTCCGTGCTCGTCGAGATCGACCTCGACGGCAGCGGGAAGGTCGACGTCGCCACGGGCGTCGGCTTCTACGACCACATGCTCGACCAGCTCGGCCGCCACGGCCTCTTCGACCTCACGGTCAAGACCGAGGGCGACCTGCACATCGACTCCCACCACACCATCGAGGACACCGCCCTCGCGCTCGGCGCCGCCTTCAAGCAGGCGCTCGGCGACAAGGTCGGCATCTACCGCTTCGGCAACTGCACCGTCCCGCTGGACGAGTCGCTCGCCCAGGTCACCGTCGACCTCTCCGGCCGCCCGTACCTGGTGCACACCGAGCCGGAGAAGATGGCGCCGATGATCGGCGAGTACGACACCACGATGACCCGGCACATCCTGGAGTCCTTCGTCGCGCAGGCCCAGATCGCCCTGCACGTCCACGTCCCGTACGGCCGCAACGCCCACCACATCGTGGAGTGCCAGTTCAAGGCCCTCGCCCGGGCCCTGCGCTACGCCAGCGAGCGCGATCCGCGCGCGGCCGGAATCCTGCCTTCCACGAAGGGCGCCCTGTGACCGGCCTCAACACCATCCTGATCGTCGTCGGCCTCTTCCTGGCCGGCGGGGTCTACTCCTTCGCCAAGCAGGGCATGCCCAAGGGCGTCATCGTGCTGCTCTGCATCGCATCCGCACTGTGCCTGGTCGCAGGCGTGCTGCGGATCCAGGGACTGTGGGACTGAGGGGCCGGGGACACAAGATGAGCGACAAGAAGAAGGTCGTCGTCTTCGACTACGGCTTCGGCAACGTCCGCTCCGCCGAGCGGGCGCTCGCCCGGGTCGGCGCGGACGTCGAGATAACGCGTGACTACGACAAGGCGATGAACGCCGAGGGACTCCTCGTCCCCGGCGTCGGCGCCTTCTCCGCCTGCATGGGCGGACTCAAGGCCGCCCGCGGTGACTGGATCATCGGCCGCAGGCTCTCCGGAGGCCGCCCGGTGATGGGCATCTGCGTCGGGATGCAGGTCCTCTTCGAACGGGGCATCGAGCACGGCGTGGAGACCGAGGGCCTGGACGAGTGGCCCGGCACCGTCGGCCCGCTCAAGGCGGACGTCGTCCCGCACATGGGCTGGAACACCGTCGAGGCACCCGAGGACAGCCGGCTCTTCGCCGGACTCGACCCCGAGGCCCGGTACTACTTCGTGCACTCCTACGCGGCGCACGACTGGAGCCTCGAAGTCACCAACGCCAAGATCCGTGCCCCCCGCGTCACCTGGGCCACGCACGGAGAGCGGTTCGTGGCGGCCGTGGAGAACGGCGCGCTGTGGGCCACCCAGTTCCACCCCGAGAAGTCCGGCGACGCCGGTGCCGAGCTGCTGACCAACTGGATCGAGACGCTGTGATGCCGAAGCTTGAACTCCTTCCCGCCGTAGACGTCCGCGACGGCCAGGCCGTCCGCCTCGTGCACGGCGAGTCCGGTTCCGAGACCTCCTACGGCTCCCCGCTGGAGGCGGCCCTCGCCTGGCAGGCCGCCGGCGCCGAGTGGCTCCACCTCGTCGACCTCGACGCCGCCTTCGGCACCGGCGACAACCGCGCCCTGATCGCCGAGGTCGCCGGGGCCATGGACATCAAGGTCGAGCTCTCCGGCGGCATCCGCGACGACGCCTCGCTGGAGGCCGCGCTCGCCACCGGCTGCCGCCGCGTCAACCTCGGCACCGCCGCCCTGGAGACCCCCGAGTGGGTCGCCAAGGTCATCGCCCAGTACGGCGACAAGATCGCGGTCGGCCTCGACGTCCGCGGCACCACCCTGCGCGGCCGCGGCTGGACCCGCGACGGCGGCGACCTCTACGAGACGCTCGCCCGCCTCGACTCCGAGGGCTGCGCCCGCTATGTCGTCACCGACATCGCCAAGGACGGCACCCTCCAGGGCCCCAACCTCGGCCTGCTCCGCGACGTCTGCGCCGCCACCGACCGCCCGGTCGTCGCCTCCGGCGGCGTCTCCTCGCTGGACGACCTGCGCGCGATCTCGCTGCTGGTACCGGAAGGCGTCGAGGGTGCGATCGTCGGCAAGGCGCTCTACGCCAAGGCGTTCACCCTGGAAGAGGCGCTCAAGGCGGTCGCCGCATGACGGACTCCGTACCCACGGCCGCAGGGGCGGCCTCCGGCGTGCGCCGGATCCAGTCCGGCGCCCCCTGGGAGGAGAAGTTCGGCTACGCCCGCGCCGTCGAACTCCCCGGCGGCCTGGTCCTGGTGGCCGGCTGCACCTCCGTCGTCAACGGCGAGATCTCGGCCGGCTCGCCGTACGAGCAGGCCGTCGCCTCCTTCGAGGCCGCCTTCGCGGCCCTGGAGAAGACCGGCCTCGGCCGCGAGGACGTCGTCCGCACCCGCATGTACCTCACGCACGCCCGCGACGTCGACGACGTGGGCCGCGCCCACAAGGAGCTCTTCGACGACGTGCGGCCGGTCGCCACGATGGTCATCGTCTCCGGTTTCGTCGACCCCAGCCTCGTCGTCGAGGTCGAGGTAGAGGCCTTCCGCGGAGGCGACCGATGAGCCTCGCCGTACGCGTGATCCCCTGCCTGGACGTCGACAAGGGCCGGGTCGTCAAGGGCGTCAACTTCCAGAACCTGCGCGACGCGGGCGACCCCGTCGAGATGGCCAAGCTGTACGACGCCGAGGGCGCCGACGAGCTGACCTTCCTCGACATCACCGCCTCCAGCGGTGACCGCGAGACCACCTACGACGTGGTCCGCCGTACCGCCGAGCAGGTCTTCATCCCGCTCACCGTCGGCGGCGGCGTCCGGACCCCCGAGGACGTCGACAAACTCCTGCGGGCCGGCGCGGACAAGGTCGGCGTCAACACCGCAGCCATCGCCCGCCCGGAGCTGATCCGCGAGATCGCCGAACGCTTCGGCAGCCAGGTCCTGGTGCTCTCCGTCGACGCCCGCCGCACCCCGGAGGGCACCTTCGAGGTCACCACGCACGGTGGCCGCCGGGGCACCGGCATCGACGCCGTCGAGTGGGCGCACCGGGCCGCCGAGCTGGGCGCGGGCGAGATCCTGCTCAACTCGATGGACGCCGACGGCACCAAGGACGGCTACGACACCGAGATGATCAGGGCGGTACGCACCCACGTCTCCGTCCCCGTCATCGCCTCCGGAGGCGCGGGCCGGCTCGCCGACTTCGCCCCCGCCGTCGGGGCCGGCGCCGACGCGGTCCTCGCCGCGTCCGTCTTCCACTTCGGCGACCTGCGGATCTCCGAGGTCAAGGACGCCCTGCGGGAGGCCGGACACCCGGTCCGCTGAGGCGCCGTCAGGGGGCGGGCGAGGTGCAGCATTGCCTCGCCCGCCCCCTGACGTGTGTGCGGAAGCGGACCCGTTCCGGTGGGGCGGTGCGTACGGAGACCGGCGATATAGCCGATGCGTGACGCCGGGGAGCGCCTCCAGAGTGGCCAACGCCAGCGAACGACGCGGCGGTACCACGCGGTGCGCCCCGGGAGCCTCGGACGACGGTCCCCGGAGAGCGTCCGGCGGGTACGTACGCCCCCACCGAGAGGACCCCCCGTGCAGCAGCACCTCCTCACTCCCGGCGACACCGCTCCGCACCACCGGACCCGCACCAGCCGACTCCGTGCCGTCAAGGGCCTGTTCGCCGCCGCGGCGGTCACCGCCGGCCTGCTCACCGCGTTCAGCCCCGCCGGAGCCCAGGCCGCCACCAACCCGTACGAGCGCGGGCCCGCCCCGACCACCGCGAGCATCGAGGCGCTGCGCGGCTCCTACGCCACCTCGCAGACCTCCGTCTCCTCGCTCGGTGTCACCGGCTTCGGCGGCGGCACGATCTACTATCCGACGTCCACGGCGGACGGTACCTTCGGCGCGGTCGTCATCTCGCCCGGATTCACCGCCTACCAGTCGAGCATCGCGTGGCTCGGCCCGCGGCTCGCCTCCCAGGGCTTCGTGGTCTTCACCATCGACACCAACACCACGCTCGACCAGCCCGACAGCAGGGGCCGACAGCTCCTCGCCGCGCTGGACTACCTCACGCAGAGCAGCTCGGTCCGCACCCGGATCGACGCCTCGCGCCTCGGCGTGATGGGCCACTCCATGGGCGGAGGCGGCACGCTGGAAGCGGCGAAGAGCCGTACCTCCCTCAAGGCGGCGATCCCGCTGACCGGCTGGAACCTCGACACCACCTGGCCCGAGGTCCGCACGCCCACTCTGGTGATCGGCGCGGACGGCGACACCATCGCTCCGGTGCTCACCCACTCCAAGCCGTTCTACAACTCGCTGCCCGGCACCCTGGACAAGGCGTACCTGGAGCTGCGGGCGGCCACCCACTTCACCCCGAACACCTCGAACACGACGATCGCGAAGTACAGCGTCTCGTGGCTGAAGCGCTTCATCGACAACGACACCCGCTACGAGCAGTTCCTCTGCCCGATCCCCTCGGCGAGCCTGAGCATCGCCGAGTACCGGGGCACCTGCCCGCACACCTCGTAGGCGCCCCGCGCACCGGAGCCGGACCGTCGCACGTGGCGGTCCGGCTCCTCGTGCGCGGGGGCGGGCACCCGGGCTCATGCGGCCACCGGCAGCTATCGCGTTCCGGCCCTTCCGGTCGACCAATGGGAAGACGATCCGCAGGCCGTTGACGTCGTCCGGCTAGGAGACGACGAAGGACGAGTTGAGCACGCGCTCCTTGACCTCGGTCCGGACGAGACCCGCCCTCGGCGCTGGTTGGGTAGCAGCAACCTCGAACGGGTTATCCGCGGAACCTTGGTGGTCGTCGGAGAAGCACTCGGGCGACCCGTTGCTTCAGCCGCTCATCAGAGAGGCTGTCCACCGTGCGCCAAGCGGCATCCGTGACCTCTTCGGTCTGTAGTTCACCGATGTCGGCGATGGTGCGGAACAGGAACCGGAAGTCGAAGTGCTGGTGGGCGGGCTCGCCTTTTGCGGGGTTGGCGTCGATGGGATGGACGTCGATGTGCAGCGGGATCTCGCTGTGCGGGGTAGCGACCCGAGATGATGGACTCTTCGTCCTCGATCAGGCCACCCGCACGGCCGCGCAGTACGGACTCGTGCACCAACTGCGCAGTATCGAGGGCATCAAGGCCATGAGCGAGGGGCCGACCGGCCCCCGGCGACGGTGACCAGGGAGAGACGCGTGAGCGACAACCAGCAGGCCATCACCGAGGACCAGCGGCGCCGGGCCGCCCTGATCTGGGATTACCACCAGATGCACCACCCACTGCGCCCCGTCGACGTGGCGATCGGACTGGGCAGCCACGACCTCGGAGTCGCCACCCACTCCGCCGAGTTGTACCGCGCCGGCCTGTTCCCGACTCTGGTCTTCACCGGCGGCAACAGCCCCACCACCGCCAAGGTCTTCCCGCGCGGCGAATCTGTCCACTACCGCGAGCACGCCCTCGGTCTGGGCGTCCCCGCCGAAGCGATCCTGCTGGAACCGAAGGCCGGCAACACCGGGCAGAACATCACCCTTTCCCGTGAAGTCCTCGCCGCCGCCGGCATCACCCCGGCCACGGTGCTGCTGGTCTCCAAGCCCTACATGGAACGGCGGTCGTTCGCGACCGCACGCAAGCTGTGGCCCGACGTCGAGATCCTCTGCACGTCGGAGCCGCTGGAGCTCGACGACTACATGAAATCCATCGGCGACGAGAAGCTCGTCCTGGACATGCTCGTCGGCGACCTCCAGCGAGTCATCGAGTATCCGAAGCTCGGATTCGCCATCGAGCAGCAGGTCCCGGAGGACGTGCATGGAGCGTACGAATCCCTTATCCACGACGGCTTCACCAGCCGCCTCATCGCTTCCTGACCTGCCAGAACCGGGCGGGCTGTGCGCCATTCATCAGCCCAACCCGTTCCCTGGACTGACCACACTGGCCAAGCTGTTCGCGGCGGACTACTGGATCGTCCTGGACGACGTACAGTTCACCCGCCGCGACTACCAGCACCGAACCCGCCTCGGTGACTTTGGCCGCTGCTGTACGCAACTCAGTGCCGGCAGAGTGGCCAACGGTGTTGGCACCTGCAGACATCGGAGGTTCTGCCCACCCGCATGGCAGGCTTTGGGGAGTGACGATGACGAGAGGCATAGGCGTGACTTAGCAAGAGAGCCCGCGAGGAACCTTCCTCAGGATCGCTGATCTTGTCCGCGCCCGGATCGAGGCCGACCAAGGCATGGTCGACCTTTTGTCTGCTGCGGAGTTGATGCGCGAACATGACGTATCGCGTGGTGTTGTCCTGCGGGTTTTCGCACAGCTTCGGAAAGAAGGTCTCGCAGAGCCGGTCCCTGGGAGCCGTTGGCGTGTTGTCAGGCCCGGACGAGACGTCTAACGCTGGCCCTTGGAGGAGCGCCTCGCTGACGTCATAGCAAGTGACGATCTCGCGGTGGGAGCGAACTTTCCCAGCACCGCAGAGTTGAGTGCTCGGTTCGGCGTCTCGCGGCCCACCGTGACCAAGGCTCTCGGCAAGCTGGAATTTGCTGGCCTGCTGTCCAGGGCCCGGCAAGGTAAGCAGTGCACCGTACGGGCGCCGCCGAAGCGAACGGAGTCTCCGGAATCCGGTGCCGCTCCCGTGCGGAGGCCGGACGTCCAGGTCAGCCCGCCACCGGCACGGCTGCGGCTATCGCGTTCCGGTCCTTCCGGCCGACCAGCGGGAAGACGATCCGTAGCCCCTGCTCGCTGTCGGGTGAGGAGACGACGAAGGACGAGTTGAGCACGCGCTCCTTGACCTCCGTACGGACGAGACCGGCCCGCGCGAACGTCATCAGGTGCTCCCCGGTCCGGGCGATGTTCGGGTTGGCCCGGAAGACGAAGAAGCGACGGTCGGTCATGACCAGGTACATGGGCACCGGTACGGGGATCACGGTCATCGCGCCCGCGCTGAGGACCGCCGAGGCCACCGCGAAGGCCGCGGTCCTGCGGACCGAGACGCTCCGCAGGTTCACGATGGTCGCCACCTCGACGCGCTCCCCGGGTGCGAGCAGCGGGGTGACGGCGGCGAGCAGCAGACGGTGGCGCTTGGCGTTCATGACGTACTCCTGGAAGGGCTGGTGCGGAAGATGTGGCAGAGAGCCGTGAGATGTCCATGGCCCGTGCGCCGCCGCCGGTCCTCCGCATCCCCCTCGCCCGTCCGGGCGTTCACGGGAGTGGTTCCCCTGCGACAGCCGGGCCACTCTGCCACACGCCCGCTCCGGCTCCTCGGGGGGCCCTTGAGCACGGTCGGGGGATCCGAGGCGCGCACCGGCGTGACGTCGGTTCCCGCCGGCCCACGTGCCGATCCAGCATGGTCGCATGACCGCATACACCGCGCTCTGCGCGCCCGCTCATACCTGCGGCATCTCTTTCCCCGCCTGCCCGGGCAGCCCGGCGCCCCTCTGGGCCTGCGCGCCACAGGACGGGGGTTGACCCGCCCCCAGGAACTCCGTGATCGCGGCGGCGAATCCGGGCTCGCGCACCACCGAGAGGTGGTCGCCCGGGAGCACCGTGACCCGGGCGCCCCGGATCGCGCCCGCCAGTACCTCGGGGCGTACGGCCAGCGGGTCGGCGTCCCCGGCGAGTACGAGCGTGGGCACCGCGATCCGGTCCAGCGGCACCGGCCCCCGGAACGCCGCGCGTATCTGGGCGGCCAGCGCGTGCCGGTCGGAGCCGGTGGTGTCGGCCAACGCGCGGAATCCGCGCGCCTGTTCCGGGACGGTCGTCAGGTCGTCGGCGGTCAGCGCGGCCGACACCAGCTCGGGCGGCATCGCCCGGGTGTCCAGGCCGCCGACCTCCACCACGCCCGCGCCGACGCCTCCGGCCACCAGCCGGGTGACCCGGGGGTCGGCCGCCGCCGTCAGCAGCGCGACGACCGCGCCCATGGAGTACCCGGCGAGGTGGTACGCGTCCACCGACAGCCGGTCGGCCAGGCGTCGGACGTCGGCAGCCATCAACTCCTCGCCGTAGAAGGTCTCGTCGTGCGGCCGGTCGGAGACGCCGTGGCCCCGGGCGTCCAGGGCGAACACCCGGCGGCGGGCCGCGAGAAGGGCCTCCACCACCCCGGGGCCCTCCCAGTTCAGCCGGGCGTGCGCGGCGAACCCGTGCAGCAGCACCACGGGGGGCAGGGCCGGGTCGGGATCGCGGGACCAGGACCAGTACCGCAGGGTCAGTCCGTCCTCGGTGCCGAATTCGCCGGGGTGTCCGGTGTCCAGGGGGGTCGTCATGGCACGAAAATACGTCGGCGGCCGGCAGGGGCACCGGGAGGTGTGCGCGCGCACAACCGGGAGGCCGTTCCCCTGGGAGGGCGCACCGCACCCGGCCGTTCGGGCCGAAGGAGCGGACGGGCGTCTTCCGGCCCTGTTTACGCGGAAGTAACGTGCCGGTGTGACTCACTCGACGACCGTGCACAGTCCGCTCCGGCTGTACGGCCGCAGCGGTGAAATCGCCATCGTGGAAACCCTCTTGGGGCGCCTCGCGCAGGGCGACGGCGGCGCGCTCGTGGTGA
This sequence comes from Streptomyces sp. NPDC008125, assembly GCF_042957125.1. Classification (NCBI taxonomy): domain Bacteria; kingdom Bacillati; phylum Actinomycetota; class Actinomycetes; order Kitasatosporales; family Streptomycetaceae; genus Streptomyces; species Streptomyces sp. NPDC008125. The sequence continues at coordinate 61,780 of NZ_JBIBHR010000010.1, read as the reverse complement.
CCGCCCCGCCCGGCCTCGGCCGCAGCGCCCTGCTGGACGCGGCGGCCGAGGCGCACCGCACCCGGAGCGGGGGGCCCGTGCTGCGGGCGACGGCCGTCCCCGCCGAGCGCCGCCTCCCGCACAGTGGGCTGCACGCCCTGCTCTGCTCGGCCCCCGGCCCGCTGTCCGTACCGCCCGAGCGGGTGCTGCGCTCCGGCATCACCCCTGACGCGCTGCTCGCCCTGCTGCGGGAGACCGGGGCGGAGCGGCCGGTGCTGGTCTGTGTGGACGACGCGCACGCCTGGGACCCCCGGTCCCGGGAGGCCCTCGGCTTCGCGGCCCGCCGGCTCGGGGCGGGCGGCCGGGCCGCCGTGCTGATCGCGTCGGCCGACGAGACCAGCTTCGCCGGGCTGCCCGCGCTGCGCCTCGGCCCGCTCGACGACGAGGCGGCGGCCTGCCTGCTGGAGCGGTTCACCGGCCGGACGCCCGACATCGACCCGGTGGTCCGCGGCGAGCTGCTGCGGGAGGCGGCGGGCAACCCGCGGCTGCTCGCCGGGCTCGTCGGGCACCTCACCGCGGACCAGCTGGCCGGCCGTACGGTGCTGCCCTTTCCGCTGCCCGGCGGTGAAAGCGTGGTCGACGCCCACGCCGCCCAGCTGGAGGGGCTTCCCGCCGAGACCCGGACGCTGCTGCTGCTCGCCGCCGCCGCCCAGGAACACGAGCCGGAGGGCACCGGGGCGGACGCCGGACTCCTGCTGCGGGCCGGCAACCGGGCCGGGCTCGGCGCCGCCCTGCTCGACCGCGCGCTCTTCGGGCCAGGCGGCATCCCCGGCGTTCTCGAACGCACCGGCAGTCGCGTCCACTTCAGCCACCGTCTGCTGGGCCGCGCGGTACTGCGGCACGCCCCGCCCGCGCACCGGCGGGCCGCCCACGAACTCCTCGCCGCGCTCCTCGGGCAGGTCTCCGCGCACCCGCTGCCGGCCCTGGTGCAGCGCGCCTGCGCGGCCCCGGCACCGGACGCCGTCCTCGCGAGCGCGCTGGAACGGGCGGCCACCGCGCCCCGGCCGCACGCCGAACGCGCGGCGGCCCTCACCCGCGCCGCCCTGCTCTCCACGGACGAGGCGCACCGCGCCCACCGGTTCGCCGAGGCCGCCGAACACGCCCGCCTCGCCGGGGACACCGGTCGCGCCCGAGCCCTCCTCGCCCGCGTCGCCCAGGACCCCGGCGGCGGGTCCCGGCCCGTACCCGGGAGCGGCCCCGCCGCTTACACGTACGGGATGCTCGCCCTGTGCGACGGCCCGGCCACCGACGCCCGTGAAGCGCTGCTCGCCGCCGCGGCCGGCCTCGAACCCCACGACCCGGCGCGCGCCCTCGCCGCCCTGCTCGCCGCCGCCGAGGCCGCCTGGGCGAGCGGCGACGCCATCGCCTATCTCGACGCCCTGAACCGGATCCCCGACCGCCCGCACGACCCGACCGTCGTGCCCTATCTCGCGGGCGTACGGGCGGTGTTCGCGGGACGGATGGCCGAGGGGCACGAGCTGCTGGCGCAGTGCCTGCGAGCCGCCGAGGCCGACGAGGAGCCCCAGGCGCTGCTCCGGGCGGGCGCCTGCGCGCTGGTCGTCGGCGAGGCGGAGAGCGCCTGCCGGGCCGGCGGCCGCGCCCTCGCCGCCGTACGGAGCAGGGGTCCCGAAGCCCTCCTCGCGCACGCCCTCGAACAGCTCGCCTACGCCGAACTCCGGGCGGGCCGGCACGCCAGGGCGCGGGCGCACGCGCTGGAGGGTCTGCACGCGGCCCGCCGCACCGGGCAGTCCAACGCCACCACCCACCTGCACGCGGTGCTCGCGCTCACCGCGTCGGTGGAGGGGCCCGCCGAGGCGTGCGCGGCGCACGCGGACACCGCGCTGGCGGGTGCCGGACCGCACGGACTCGCCCAGGCCGCGACCCTCGCCACCTGGGCCGTCGCCCGCGCCGACCTGGCGGCCGGCCGTACCGGCGAAGCGGCCGCCCGGCTCGCCCCGCTGGTACGCCCCGGGCCGCGCCACGGCCACTTCGGCATCCGGATGCTCGCCCTGCCGTGTTACGTCGAAGCCGCCGTGCTGGCCGGCCACGGCGCGGAGTGGGCCGACGAATTAGCCGACGCGGTGCGCGAGTTCGCCATCTGGACCGGCCGCACGGTCGATCCGCACGCTCTCGCCCAACTCGCCCGCTGTCGCGCGTTGCTGGCCCCCGCCGACGAGGCCGAGGCGCGGTACGCCGAGGCGCTCGCCCATCACGACCGGGCCGGCGGCGACTTCGAGCGCGCCCGCACCCAACTCCTGTACGGCCAGTGGCTGCGCAGGCGGCGCCGCACCCGCGAGGCGCGCGGCCCGCTGCGCGACGCGCTCGTCGGTTTCGAACGCTGCTGCGCCCGCGCCTGGGTGGACCGGGCCACCGGCGAACTGCGCGCCGCCGGCGAGGCGGTGGACGCCCCGGCCGCCGAGACGGGACCGGTGGACGCGCTCACCCCCCAGCAGCAGCGCGTCGCCCGGTGCGTCGCCGAGGGGGCCACCAACCGGGAGATCGCCCGGCGGCTCTCGGTCAGCCCGCGCACGGTCGACCACCATCTGCGCAACATCTTCGCCGCCCTGGGCATCCGCTCCCGCACCGAACTGGCCCGGGTGATGGGGTGACCGACGACGGCCGCCCAACGGACCACCCCGTGGCCGAATGTGTCCGGCAGGTTGCCGGACCGTGATGATAAGAACCGCGCACACCCCTAGGTACCGACTGGCCGGTATGTCATTCTGCGGGCGTCAGGATCGTTCGGTTGCGCTCGCGCCCCTGCCGGGCCGGGCGCCCGGGCCGCGCCCCCCCGGGCCCGGCCGATTCCCGGTGGAGGCCCCATGCCGCAGGTCGTACGTCCCCGGATCAGGGCGCTGCACACGACGCCCCCCGCAGCGCCGCTGCCCAAACGCTTCCGCTCCCTCGCCGACCGTGAATCGGTCGAGGTGCTCCACCGCTCGGCCCGGGTGCTCCTCGAAGAGCTGCCCGAGCTGACGGAACGGCTGGTCGAGGCGTTGTACGAACAGGAGCCCGGCTACCGCACGGCGATCGAGTCCTCGCGCGCCGACGTCTGGCAGGAGGTCCACCATTCGCTGCGCCACAACGTCGGCTCGCTGATCCAGCCCCGCGCGTTCCGCGAGGCCGCCCACCGCACCACCCGCTGGATCGGCGAGATCAGGGCCGAGCAGGGCGTACCGCTCGACGCCGTCCTGCACGCGTTCCGCCTCGGCGGCGCGATGGTGTGGCAGGGCCTCGTGGACGAGACGGCCCGCCGCGACCCCGAGGACGTGCGGCTCCTCGTCCATGTCGCCGCCGACGTGTGGAATTTCGTGGACGAACACTGCGGAGTCCTCACCGATGCCTACCGGCAGGCGGAGCGGCGGATCGACTGGCGCCGTGAGAACCGGCAGCGGCTCGTGACCGCCGCACTGCTGGACGGCACCGCCCGCATCGCCGACCTGCCCGACGCCTCGGTCATGCTCGGGCTGCCGGAGGACGGCCGGTACGCGGTCCTCGCCGTACGCACGGCCCGCCGCGCCCCGCACGCCACGACCTCCCCGCCCGTGGTCCTCCCGGACGGGGTCCTGGCGCTCTGGCACACCGGCCCCGACGCAGAACTGGCCGTCGTCGCACTGGAATCCGCGGAGGTGCCGCAGAGGAGCGCCGCCGGACCGGGTGCCGGAGAGGCGCCGAAGGGGGGCACCGGACCCGGTACGGCAGACGCGCTGGCCCGCCTGGCGGCGGAGACGGCCGTCCCGGCCGGTACGGGCGTCGGGGTCAGCTCCGCGGTCGAGGGGCTCGCCGCGCTCGGCGAGGCCCGCCGGCTCGCCGAGACCGCCCTGCGGGCCTGCCCCGCCTCCGGCGGGCTCGTCCTGCTCGACGAACACCTGCCCACCGCGCTGGTCGTCTCCTCGCCCGCGCTCGGCACGGCGCTCGCCGACCGCGTGCTCGGCCCCCTCGACGACATCGACCCCGCCGACCGGGACGTCCTCGTCGAGACCCTGACCGCCTGGCTCGAAGCCGACGGCTCGGCCCAGCGGGCCGCGGCGCGGCTCTACTGCCACCGCAACACCGTGCTGAACCGGCTCCGACGGTTCGAGCAGCTCTCCGGGCGCTGCCTGACCCGCCCGACGGACGCCGTGGAGGTCTGCCTGGCCCTCGCGGCCCGGCGGCTGCTGGACGGCTGACGGGGAAGCCGACGGGGGCCGACGGGGCCGTCACCGGGGCGAGTCGGGGCGGAGGGGGTGTGACGGCGCACAGGGCGTGGGGCCGCCCTCTGTACCGACGCATCTCCGAACACGCGCACGCTGTACGGGGCTCGGGCGTTCTGGTGGCGTACCGCCATGTCCACCTTTGCCGACGCGCGTTCCCTCGCAGTGGTGATCTTCCTCGGGTTCGTCGCGCTCTCCCTGCTGCTCTGCGGTCTCGCCGCCGCCGACCAGGACGACCCGGAACACTTCTACGCCGGCGGCGGCGCCGCCCTCGGGCCCGTCGGCGGGGGACTCGCCGTCGCCGGGGACTACATCTCCGCCGCCACCCTGCTCTCCACCACCGGCTCCGTGGCACTCGCCGGGTTCGACGGGATCACCTTCGCCCTCGCGACCGTCGCTTCGTTGACGCTCGTCCTGCGCGTGCTCTCCGAACGACTGCGCGTCGCGGGGGTGTTCACCCTCGGCGACTTCCTCGCGAACCGGCTGCGGGACCCCTCGGTCCGCAGGGCGCTGGGCATCGCCACCCTGGCCGTGCTCGCCCCGCTCCTGCTCGTGCAGCTCACCACCGCGGGCAAGGTCATGGCGGCCATGTTCGGACTCCCCGAGGGGGCGGTGGCCGGCTGCACCGTCGCCAGCGGGGTCCTGATGGCCGGCTACTCCGCCTTCGGCGGGATGCGCGGTACCGGATACGTCCAGATCCTCAAGGTCGGCGTGGTGGTGGCGGCCGTCACGCTCCTCGCCGGACTCGTCCTCGCCCGGTACGGCTGGTCCCCCGCCGCCCTCTTCGACGCCGCCGGCGACGGCAGCGGCGCCGGATCGGAATACGCCTCGCCCGGCGGCCAGTTCGGCCGTACCGGAACGGGGGCGCTGGACCTGATCGGGTTCCAGGTCACCCTGCTCCTGGGGGCCGCCTGCATGCCGCACCTCACGATGCGGCTGCACCCGCTGCGCGACGCGCGCACCGCCCGCCGGGTGCGGGTCTGGGCCGTCGCCCCGGTCGCCGTGCTCTGCGCCGGGATCGTCGTCGTGGGACTCGGCGCCTCGGCCCTGCTCGGCGCGGACGCGCTGCGCGCCGAGGACCCGGGCGGCAACACCGCCCTGCTGATGGTGACCGGCGCGCTCGATCCCGGCGCGGCCGGCCCCCGCCAGAGCCTGCTGTTCGCCCTCGTCGCCTGCGCCGCCTTCGCGACCACCCTCGCTGCGGTGGCCGGCATCACCCTCGCCGCCGCCTCCAGCGTCGCCCGGGACTTCACCGCGCACGCGGGCGCCCACGGGGAGGGCCGGGCGTCCGCCCGGGAGATCCGCCGGGCCCGCTGGGCCGTCGTCGCGATCGGCGCGCTCGCCGTCCTCGCCTCCGCGAACGCCCACGAGCGCAACCCGCAGGTCCTGCTCTCGCTCTCCTTCGCCGCCGCCGCGTCCGTGCTGCCGCCGGTCCTGCTGAACGCCCTCTTCCGTCCCGGCTTCACCGCACGCGGGGTGCGCTGGACCGTCTACGGAACCCTGCCGCTGATCGTGCTGCTGATGGCGTTCTCGCCGGCCGTCTCCGGTACCCCGATCGCGCTCTTTCCGGATCGCGACTTCCACTGGTTCCCGCTGCAGACCCCGGGGCTCGTCACCATCCCGGCCGGCTTCCTGCTCGCCCGCCTCGGCTCCCGCCGTACGGGCGAGGACCGCCCCGGCTCCCGACGCCCCGGCCGTGCACGCGAGGACGGCCACCGCACGCGCGGGAACGGCCGCCCCGACGCCACCACCGGACCCCGCAGGCACGCGGCCGGCCCACCGCCCCTCCGCGACGCGCCCCGGGCCTGACGGACCCGGGCCGGCCCCCGGGAAGGCACGGGGCCGGGGCCTCACATCCCCAGCTGCGACAACTGGAGCCGCTCCACCGCGTCCTCGTCGCCCTCCAGCCCCACCGTCGTCGCCGACTGCCGCCCGAACGCGAAGAGCAGCAGCTCGCCCGGCTCCCCGGTCACCGTCACCACCGGGGTGCCCTTCCGCGCCACCGCTGTCCGCCCGTCCGGGCGGCGCAGCACCAGCCCCACCGGGGAGCGGTGCCCCAGCATCCGGGCGGTCCGCTCCATCCGCGACCACAGCGCGTCCGCGAAGACCGGGTCCAGCTCCCGCCGCGACCAGTCGGGCTGCGCACGGCGGACGTCCTCGGCGTGCACGTAGAACTCCACCGTGTTGGCCGCCTCGTCCACCTGCTTCAGGCCGAACGGGGAGAAACGCGGCGGGCCCGTACGGATGAGCTGGATCAGCTCCTCGTACGGCTTCTCCGCGTACTCCTGCCGCACCCGCTCCATCCGGCCCTTCAGCGGCCCCACCACGATCCCGGCCGCCGCGTCGGCCCGGCGCTCGCGCACCACCACGTGCGCGGCCAGGTCCCGGGTCAGCCAGCCCTCGCACAGGGTCGGCGCCCCGGGGCCCGCCGCCTCCAACAGGTCGGCGAGCAGAAGACGTTCACGCTTCGCATGGGTCGACATGCCAGCCAGCCTACGACCACGGCACACGGTCCGCCCAGTGGACCGGGCGCCGTCCGGCACCTGCGCGCGCGGCACAATGGGGCGCATGAGCAGCACGCCCCCGTCCGGTACGCCCGGTACCCCGCCCGCAGGAAACCTCGACCCCGCCGTGGCCGCGCGCCTCAAGCGCGGCGCGGACGGGCTCGTCCCCGCCATCGCCCAGCAGTACGACACCGGTGAGGTGCTCATGCTCGGCTGGATGGACGACGAGGCCCTGCACCGCACCCTGACCACCGGCCGCTGCACCTACTGGTCCCGCAGCCGCCAGGAGTACTGGGTCAAGGGCGACACCTCCGGCCACACCCAGCGCGTCGTCTCCGTCGCCCTGGACTGCGACGCCGACACCGTCCTCGTCAAGGTCGACCAGACGGGCGCCGCCTGCCACACCGGCGCGCGCACCTGCTTCGACCGCGACGTCCTGCTCGACACCGACACCCCGTGAGGCCGGCCGACATGGATCTCGACACCTTCCGCAAGCTGGCCGTGGACCGCCGCGTCATCCCCGTCGTCCGGCGGCTCCTCGCGGACGGCGACACCCCGGTCGGCCTCTACCGGAAACTCGCCGACGAACGCCCCGGCACCTTCCTGCTGGAATCCGCGGAGAACGGCCGCACGTGGTCGCGGTACTCCTTCATCGGCGTCCGCAGCCACGCCACCCTCACCGCCCGAGACGGCCAGGCCCACTGGATCGGCACCCCGCCCGTCGGCGTCCCCCTGGACGGCGACCCGCTCCAGGCGCTCCGCGCCACCACCGAAGCGCTGCACACCCCCCGCGACCTGCCGGGCACCGAGGGCCTGCCGCCCTTCACCGGCGGCATGGTCGGCTACCTCGGCTACGACATCGTGCGCCGCCTGGAACGCATCGGCGACCACGGCGGCGACGACCTCGGCCTCCCCGAGCTCACCATGATGCTCACCTCCGACCTCGCCGTCCTCGACCACTGGGACGGCACCGTCCTGCTGATCGCCAACGCCATCAACCACAACGACCTGGAGAGCGGCGTCGAGGAGGCGTACGACGACGCCGTCGCCCGGCTCGACGCCATGGAACGCGACCTGCGCCGCCCCGTCGAGAACGCCCCCGCCGTCCTGCCCCCCTCCGAGCTGCCGCCGTACACCGCCCTCTGGGGCGGCCCGGCCTACCAGAGGGCCGTCGAGGACATCAAGGAGCGCATCCGGGCCGGCGAGGCCTTCCAGGTCGTGCCCTCGCAGCGCTTCGAAACGCCCTGCACCGCGAGCGCGCTCGACGTCTACCGGGTGCTGCGGGCCACCAACCCGTCGCCGTACATGTACCTCTTCCGGTTCGACGGCTTCGACGTCGTCGGGTCCAGCCCCGAGGCCCTGGTCAAGGTCGAGGACGGCCGCGCCATGGTCCACCCCATCGCCGGCACCCGGCACCGGGGCGCCACCCCGCAGGAGGACCAGGCCCTCGCCGAGGAACTCCTCGCCGACCCCAAGGAGCGCGCCGAGCACCTCATGCTCGTCGACCTCGGCCGCAACGACCTCGGACGCGTCTGCGAACCCGGCAGTGTGGAAGTGGTCGACTTCATGTCCGTCGAGAAGTACTCCCACGTGATGCACATCGTCTCGACCGTCACCGGCCGCGTCGCCGAGGAGCGCACCGCCTTCGACGTCCTCACCGCCTGCTTCCCCGCCGGCACCCTCTCGGGAGCGCCCAAGCCGCGCGCCATGCAGATCATCGAGGAGCTCGAACCCAACCGCAGGGGGCTGTACGGAGGCTGCGTCGGTTACCTCGACTTCGCCGGCGACTCCGACACCGCCATCGCCATCCGCACCGCCCTGCTCCGCGACGGCACCGCCTACGTCCAGGCCGGGGCCGGTGTGGTCGCCGACTCCGACCCGGTGGCCGAGGACAACGAGTGCCGCAACAAGGCGGCCGCCGTGCTCCGCGCCGTCCACACCGCCAACCGGCTCCGCGACCACGGAGCGCCCCTCGGGTGACCCCCCGGCGGATCGGGGGCAGCCCGATCAGGGGGCACCCGACGGCCTCCGGGGCGGTAGGGGATAGTGGAAGGCGTGAGCGCCGTCCCCGTACCCCAGCCCCGTGCCCGTACCACCGCGTCCGACGCCCCCGGCAGCCGCCGGAGCCTGGCCCTCGGGCTGCTCCTCGGCGCGGTCGGGGCCGCCGTCGTCCTGCTCGCCTCCGGACAGACCTGGGCCCGGGGCGAGGCAGCCGTCGCGGGCGGCAGCCTCCCGCTGACCGCGGACGGCCAGGACGTCACCGGGGCCCCCGCCGCACTGGCGATCGTCGGGCTCGCCGCACTCGTCGCGGTCTTCGCCGTCCGGGGCGCCGGGCGCTACGTCGTCGCCGGGCTGCTGGCCGTCAGCGGCCTCGGCGCCGGACTCAGCGCCTGGATCGGCGCGTCGGACACCGCTGCCCTGGACGAGAAGGCCGCCGCCACCACCGGCGACGCCGGCTCCACCATCGACGCCCTCAGCCACACCGCGTGGCCCTTCGTCACCGCCCTGGGCGGCCTGTTCATCCTTGTCGCCGGGGTGCTCGCGCTGCGCTTCGGGAGCCGCTGGCCCACCATGTCCGGCCGGTACGAGCGCGACGGCACCCCCCGCCCCCGCCGGGCCCCCGCGACCCCCCGGGACCCCGACCGGCCCGAGGAGCTGTGGAAGGCGCTGGACCGGGGCGAGGACCCGACCGGCTAGCGCTCCGCCCGGTCCGCCGCCCGGAACCCCCGGACACGACGGGGACACCGACACCCCCAGCTCACGTCCCGCCTCCGCGTACGGGACAATGGGGGCGGGCCTCACCACCGCAAGCCCCGGTACACACCGCGCAACACCAACGAGGAGCAACTCATGGCGGGCAGCAGCCACGGACACACCCCGGCCGCCTGGACCGGTGTCATCATCTCGTTCATCGGCTTCTGCGTCGCAGGCGTCTTCATGGTCGCGGCCAACCCGGCCGGATTCTGGGTCGGCATCGGCGTGACCCTCCTGGGCGCCGTCGTGGGCCTGGCGATGAAGATGGCCGGACTCGGCATGCCGAAGGAGTCCCCGGAGTACGCCGCCGCCCGCGCCCGCGCCGGCGAGGCCCAGCTCAGCCACTGACACCGCCCCCGCGGAGCGGGGGCCCCGCCCGTACGGGCAGCGGCCCCGCCCCGCCAGGAGCGGCCACGCGACACGCGAGGCGCAGCCCGTCCCGGGCTGCGCCTCCTCGCGTACCGGGGGCACAATCGTGCGGGTGGACGCCTCTCCCCTCCCCGCCGTGACCCCGCCGCCCCCGGACGCCGGGGCCCCCGCCGGGCACCTTTCCGCCGGGCACGTTCCCGCCGGGCACGTTCCCGCCGGGCACGTTCCCGCCGGGCCGGGCCCGTACGCGCCCCCTCCCGCACCCCCGTACGCCCGGCGCCGCCCGGCGCACGGCCTGCGGCGGTTCGCGGCACCGGCCGCCACCCTGGCCGCCGTCGCCGGCGCCTTCGGGTACGTCGCCACCGTCGACCCCGGCGAGCCCGGCCACTACCCGGTCTGCCCGCTCTTCCGGCTGACCGGCCTGCTCTGCCCCGGCTGCGGCGGACTGCGCAGCGCCCACGCCTTCGCCACCGGCGACTTCGCGACCGCCCTCGGCGACAACGCCCTCGCCGTCACCGGCTACGTCCTCTTCGCCGCGTTCTGGTCGCTCTGGCTCGTGCGCACCGCCCGCGGGCAGCCCCTGCGGACGAGCGTCCCGCCCCGCTGGTGGTGGGGGATCGGCGCGGTGCTGGTGGTCTTCAGCGTCGTACGGAACCTCCCGTTCGGCTCCGCACTGGCCCCCTGAGCGACCACCTGCTGGGACGCCGACCGGCCGGATGCGAGCCCGCCGCCCTCCTGCGGATACCATCGAGAGGGTTGATCCTGCTCCACCATTCGTTCGTTCCGGAAGGGGGCCGCTCGCGTGAGTGTGCTCGACGAGATCATTGACGGCGTCCGTGCGGACCTTGCGGAGCGGCAGGCGCGCGTCAGCCTCGACGAGCTCAAGGACCGCGCGGCACGCGCCCCACGGGCCAAGGACGGAGTCGCCGCACTGCGCGGCGAGGGCGTCGGCGTCATCTGCGAGGTCAAGCGCTCCAGTCCCTCCAAGGGAGCCCTCGCAGCCATCGCCGACCCGGCCGCGCTCGCCGCGGACTACGAGGCCGGCGGCGCTTCCGTCATCTCCGTCCTCACCGAGCAGCGCCGCTTCGGCGGCTCCCTCGCGGACCTGGAAGCCGTCCGCGCCAAGGTCGACATCCCCGTCCTGCGCAAGGACTTCATCGTCACCTCCTACCAGCTGTGGGAGGCCCGCGCCTACGGCGCCGACCTCGCCCTGCTGATCGTCGCCGCCCTCGACCAGGAGGCCCTCGTCTCCCTGATCGAGCGGGCCGAGTCCATCGGCCTCACCCCGCTCGTCGAGGCCCACGACGAGGAGGAGGCCGAGCGCGCGGTCGCCGCCGGCGCCCGCATCATCGGCGTCAACGCCCGCAACCTCAAGGACCTCAAGGTCGACCGCTCCACCTTCGAGCGGGTCGCCCCCGAGATCCCCGACCACATCGTCAAGGTCGCCGAATCCGGCGTCCGGGGCCCGCACGACCTGATCGCGTACGCCAACTCCGGCGCGGACGCCGTCCTCGTCGGCGAGTCGCTCGTCACCGGCCGCGACCCCCGCGCCGCGGTCGCCGACCTGGTCGCCGCCGGCACCCACCCCGCGCTCCGGCACGGACGGGGCTGACCTCCCGCCGTGACCGTCTCCGCGCCCCCGGGGCCCCCGCGCTCCGCACCGCCGTCCCCGCAGGGCACCCGCCCCGCGGGCGCGCCGGTGCGTGAGCCGCGCGCGCTCCCGGCGCACGGCGGCGGCCGCCCCCCGCTCCTCCCGCTCGACCACCCGCAGCCCCGCCGCTGCGCCCCGCCGTTCTGGCACCGGGGCTGCCGCGCGCCCGCCCGCCGGGTGCACGGCCGCCGGGTCCGCTACGTCATCGGCGACGAGCCGGGACAGGTCAACGGCATGCGATGGCGCACCGGCTGAGCGCCACGGCGAGCCCGGCCGCCCGCGTCCCGCGCACCCGCCCGTAAGGGGCCGTGCCGCGTCGGCGCGCCGCGCCGTACCCGCCCCGACCGGACCCGGTCGCGGCGGCCTTCCGCTCCGCCCCGGCGCATCCGGTGAACCCACCCGTTGCCATCTCCAGGAGCACTGTCGGATGTCCTCTGACTTCTTCGTTCCGGACCCCGAGGGTCTGATCCCCAGCGCCGAAGGCTACTTCGGCGCCTACGGCGGCAAGTTCATCCCGGAGGCGCTCGTCGCCGCCGTGGACGAGGTCGCCGTCGAGTACGACAAGGCCAAGGCCGACCCCGCCTTCGCCGCCGAGCTCAACGAGCTCATGGTCAACTACACCGGCCGCCCCAGCGCCCTGACCGAGGTCTCCCGCTTCGCCGAGCACGCGGGCGGCGCCCGCGTCTTCCTGAAGCGCGAGGACCTCAACCACACCGGCTCACACAAGATCAACAACGTGCTGGGCCAGGCGCTCCTCACCAAGCGGATGGGCAAGACCCGGGTCATCGCCGAGACCGGAGCCGGCCAGCACGGCGTCGCCACCGCGACCGCCTGCGCGCTGTTCGGCCTGGAGTGCACCATCTACATGGGCGAGATCGACACCGAGCGCCAGGCGCTCAACGTCGCCCGCATGCGGATGCTCGGTGCCGAGGTCGTCGCCGTGAAGTCCGGCTCCCGCACTCTCAAGGACGCCATCAACGAGGCGTTCCGCGACTGGGTCGCCAACGTCGACCACACCCACTACCTCTTCGGTACGGTCGCCGGCCCGCACCCCTTCCCGGCCATGGTCCGCGACTTCCACCGGGTCATCGGGGTGGAGGCCCGCCGCCAGATCCTGGAGCGTGCCGGCCGGCTGCCGGACGCCGCCGTCGCCTGCGTCGGCGGCGGCTCCAACGCCATCGGCCTCTTCCACGCCTTCCTCCAGGACGACTCCGTCCGCCTCATCGGCTGCGAGCCCGCCGGGCACGGCGTCGAGACCGGCGAGCACGCGGCGACCCTCACCGCCGGTGAACCCGGCATCCTGCACGGTTCGCGCAGCTACGTCCTCCAGGACGACGAGGGCCAGATCACCGAGCCGTACTCCATCTCGGCCGGGCTGGACTACCCGGGCATCGGCCCGGAGCACTCGTACCTCAAGGACATCGGCCGCGGCGAGTACGTCGCGGTGACCGACGCCGCCGCGATGTCGGCCCTGCGGCTGCTCTCGCGCACCGAGGGCATCATCCCGGCCATCGAGAGCGCCCACGCGCTCGCCGGTGCCCTGGAGATCGGCAAGCAGCTGGGCGAGGAGGGGCTGATCGTCATCAACCTCTCCGGGCGCGGCGACAAGGACATGGACACGGCGGCCCGCTACTTCGGGCTGTACGACACGGACGCGGCCGTCGAGGCGGACGCGGCCGGCACCGGCGCGGAGATCGAGGGGGACGTCAAGTGAGCGGCACCACCGGCACCACCGGCCACACCGGAACCATCGAACTGCTGAACACCACCCTCGCCCGTGCGAAGGCCGAGGACCGCGCGGCCCTCATCGCCTACCTCCCGGCAGGCTTCCCGACCGTGGACGGCGGCATCGAGGCCGTCAAGGCCGCCGTCGCCGGCGGCGCGGACGTCGTCGAGGTGGGCCTGCCGCACAGCGACCCGGTGCTCGACGGCCCCGTCATCCAGACCGCCGACGACATCGCGCTGCGCGGCGGCGTGCGGATCGCCGACGTGATGCGCACGGTCCGCGAGGCGTACGAGGCGACCGGCGCCCCGATCCTCGTGATGACCTACTGGAACCCCATCGACCGCTACGGCATCGAGCGGTTCACCGCCGAGCTGGCCGCGGCGGGCGGCGCCGGCTGCATCCTGCCCGACCTGCCGGTCCAGGAGTCGGCGGTATGGCGCGAGAACGCCGGGAAGCACGGACTCGCCACCGTCTTCGTCGTCGCCCCCAGCAGCCGCGACGAGCGCCTCGCCACCATCACGGCGGCCGGCTCCGGCTTCGTCTACGCCGCCTCCCTCATGGGCGTCACCGGCACCCGCGCGTCCGTCGGCGACCAGGCCCAGAACCTGGTGGCCCGCACCCGCGCCACCACCTCGCTCCCGGTCTGTGTCGGCCTCGGCGTCTCCAACGCGGCGCAGGCCGCCGAGGTCGCCGGGTTCGCGGACGGCGTCATCGTCGGATCGGCCTTCGTCAAGGCCATCCTGGACGCTCCCGACGCGGCGGCCGGCACGGCCGCGGTGAAGGCGCTCGCGGGCGAACTCGCCGAGGGCGTTCGAAAGCGCTGACGCATGGCGTCACCCGTACGGGTGGAGTGGGACCGGGGAGGCACGCGAGTGCCTCCCCGGTTCGTTGCTGCGGGTGTGAGCGAGAACCATGAAGGAAGAAGGGCCGCGCGTGACCGGCTCGTCCAGCAGCGTGAGCAGGAGAAGGCGCGCGAGCGCCGCCGCCGCACCCTGATCGTCGCGGGCGCGGTGGTGGGCGTGCTGGCGCTGGCCGCGGTGATCGGCCTGATCGCGGCCAACGCCGGGGACGACGACAGCACCGCGGCCCCCGTCGTCGCCCCCTCCGGAGCCACCGGGAAGGACGACCTCGCCATCCCGGTGGGAGCGAGCGACGCCCCGTCCACGCTCACCATCTGGGAGGACTTCCGCTGCCCCGTCTGCGCCCAGTTCGAGAGCGCGTTCCGCGCCACGATCGGGGAGCTCACGGACAGCGGACAGCTCCGGGTGGAGTACCACCTGGCCACGATCATCGACGGCAACATGGGCGGCACGGGCTCGGTGCGCGCCGCGAACGCCGCCGCCTGCGCCCAGGACGCGGGCAAGTTCAAGGCGTACCACGACGTCCTCTACAGCAACCAGCCCGCCGAGACCGACGACGCCTTCGGCAAGGACAGCACGCTGATCGACCTGTCCAAGAAGGTCTCCGGCCTCGACACCCCGACCTTCCGCAGCTGTGTGGAGGACGGCAAGCACAACGCCTGGGTCGCGAAGTCGAACACCGCGTTCAGCGAGGGCGGGTTCCAGGGCACCCCGACCGCCCTGCTGAACGGCGAGTCCATCTTCCCGAAGAAGGGCGACGAGCAGATCTCGGTCGCCAACCTCAAGAAGTGGGTGGAAGAGGCCAACAAGGGCAAGCCGGTCGGCACCCTCACTCCGACGCCTCCGGCCTCCTGATCACGGTGGAGCGGAGGACGGTGGATTCCCTCCCTGTTACCCAGACGTTGCCGGGTGACGTGCCGCCCGCGCGGCCCGGCAGGGTAGCGTCGGTCCCGTCATGAACCTTGCCTTCATTCCCAGCCCGTCGACCGGCGTGATCGATCTCGGCCCGATCCCGCTCCGCGGCTACGCGTTCTGCATCATCATCGGTGTCTTCGTCGCCGTCTGGTTCGGCAACAAGCGCTGGATCGCCCGGGGCGGCAGAGCCGGCACCGTGGCCGACATCGCCGTCTGGGCGGTGCCCTTCGGCCTCGTGGGCGGCCGTCTCTACCACGTCATCACCGACTACGAGCTGTACTTCGGTGACGGCCAGAACTGGGTGGACGCCTTCAAGGTGTGGGAGGGCGGCCTCGGTATCTGGGGCGCCATCTCCCTCGGCGCGGTCGGCGCCTGGATCGGCTGCCGCCGCCGGGGCATCCCGCTGCCCGCCTGGGCCGACGCCCTCGCCCCCGGCATCGCCTTCGCCCAGGCCATCGGGCGCTGGGGCAACTGGTTCAACCAGGAGCTCTACGGCCGCAAGACCGACCTGCCGTGGGGCCTGAAGATCAGCGAGGCCCCGAACCGGGTCGCCGGCATCTACCACCCGACGTTCCTCTACGAGTCGCTCTGGTGCGTCGGTGTCGCCCTCCTGGTCATCTGGGCGGACCGCCGTTTCCGTCTCGGACACGGCCGGGCCTTCGCCCTGTACGTCGCCGCGTACTGCACAGGCCGGGCCTGGATCGAGTACATGCGGGTCGACGAGGCCCACCACGTGCTCGGCCTGCGGCTGAACGTGTGGACCGCGATCATCGTCTTCGCCCTGGCCGTCACCTACCTGGTGATCTCGGCCAAGGTGCGTCCCGGCCGCGAGGAGATCGTGGAACCCGGGGCGGCGGACGAGGACGGCGACGCGGGCACCGGAGCCGACGCCGTCACCGACGCGGAGGCGGACGCGAAGGACGGTACGACCGACGCGACCAAGGCCGACCTGGTGAAGGCCGACGCGACGGAGGCCGACAGGGCGGACGAGCCCGTCGTGACCGACGCCTCGGACGAGCCGGAGACCGACGGCGCCGCCCGTACCGCCGGTACGAGCTGAGCCCCCAGGACACCACGAGGCCGCCGCACCCCCACCGGGTGCGGCGGCCTTCCTCGTGTCCGGGCCCGTCAGCCGACCGGCGCCCGCGCCCCGGCCCCCACCGCCCCGGCCGTCCGCCGCCCGAGGGCCAGGGTGCGGTGCGCGGCGGCGGCGACCGCCGCGTCCACGAACCGGCCGTCCGGCAGCGCCAACGCGCCCGCGTCCGTACGGGCCGCCGCCGCGATCTCCTCGGCGGCCTCCAGCTCCTCGTCGGTCGGCCGGAAGGCCCGCTCGATCACCGGCAGCTGGCGCGGGTGGATCGCCGCCCGCCCCAGCATCCCCAGCGCCCGCCCCCGGCCGCACGAGGCCCAGAGCCCGTCCAGGTCGCGCACGTCGGGGAAGACCGACTGCGTCGGCGGCTCCAGCCCGGCCGCCCGCGCCGCCACCACGATCCGGCTGCGCGACCAGTCGAGCCCGACGTCGTCCCGTACGCCCAGATCGGCCCGGAGGTCCGACTCCCCGAGCGCGATGCCCCGCACGTCGTGGTGGGCCGAGGCGATCGAGTAGGCGTGCTCGATCGCGAGCGCCGATTCGAGCAGCGGATAGAGCGGAACGCCCGGCGCCAGCGCCGCCACATGGTGCACCGACGCCGCGTGCGTGACCTTGGGGAGCCGTATGCCCGAGAGCCCCGGCAGCCCCGCGAGCGTCCGCACGTCGTCCTCCCCGTGCACCCGCACATGGACCGGTACGGCGTCCTCGGCGCAGGTCACCGGATCGGTGAGCAGCTCGGCGGTCGCGGAACGCGCGTACTCCTTGCGGCCCGGGGCGACCGCGTCCTCCAGGTCCACGATCACCACGTCCGCCCCCGCGCCCAGCGCCTTGAGCACCACCTCCGGCCGGTCCCCGGGAACGTACAGCCAGGTCAGGGGCACCGGAGTCGTGTCGTACGCGCCGTACGAGGAGGTGTCGCCCGGTGCGAGGCACGCGGCGGGGCGTGGGCGCGCCCCGGCCGCGGTCACAGCGCCCCCTCGGAACGCAGCGCCGCGATCCGCTCGCCGGAGAGGCCGAGCCCGGTGAGGATCTCCTCGGTGTCGGCCCCGTGCGGGCGGCCCGCCCACCGGATGCCGCCCGGGGTCTCGGAGAGCCGGAAGAGGACGTTCTGCATCCGCAGGGGCCCCAGCTCCGGGTCGTCCACCTCGGTCACGCTGTCCAGAGCCCGGTACTGCGGGTCCTCCATCACGTCCCGCACGTCGTAGACGGGGGCGATGGCCGCCTCCGCCTTCTCGAACTCGGCGAGCGCGTCGTCCCGGGTGTGCCGGGCGATCCACGACCCGACCGCCCCGTCCAGCTCGTCCGCGTGCTCCGCCCGGGTCGCACCCGAGGCGAACCACGGCTCCTCGATCAGCTCGGGACGCCCGACCAGCCGCATGACCCGCTCGGCGATCGACTGCGCCGACGTGGAGACGGCGACCCACTGGCCGTCCGAGGTGCGGTAGGTGTTGCGCGGGGCGTTGTTCCGCGAACGGTTGCCGGTGCGCTGCTGGACATGGCCGAGCTGGTCGAACCAGAGCGGCTGCGGGCCCAGCACCGTCAGGATCGGCTCGATGATCGCCATGTCGATCACCTGCCCCCGCCCGGTGCGGTCGCGCCCGGCGAGCGCGGCCATCACGGCGTACGCGGTGGCGAGCGCCGCGATCGAGTCGGCGAGGCCGAACGGGGGCAGCGTCGGCGGCCCCTCCGGCTCACCGGTGATCGACGCGAAACCGCTCATCGCCTCGGCGAGCGTCCCGAACCCCGGCCGGTGCGAGTACGGGCCGAACTGACCGAAGGCCGTCACCCGGGTCAGCACCAGCCGGGGGTTGACCGCTTCCAGCTCCTCCCAGCCGAGACCCCAGCGCTCCAGGGTCCCGGGCCGGAAGTTCTCGATGATCACATCGGTCTCGGCGGCCAGCCGCAGGAGCACCTCGCGCCCGCCGGGGCTCGACAGGTCCAGGGTGAGGTTGCGCTTGTTGCGGCCCAGCAGCTTCCACCAGAGGCCGACCCCGTCCTTCGCGGGACCGTGGCCGCGCGAAGGATCGGGTTTGCGCGGATGTTCGACCTTGATCACCCCGGCGCCGAAGTCGCCGAGCATGGTCGCCGCGAGCGGACCGGCGAAGAGGGTGGCGAGGTCCAGGACCCGCAGGCCCGACAGAGGAGTGTGCGTGGGGGTGGTCCCGGATTCGGTCATGAGGCATCGATCTCGCTTCGGTAGGGCATGGACGTGGACGCGCCGGGCTTCTGGACGCAGAGGGCGGCGGCCGAGGACGCCCAGGCGACCGCCTCGGCCACCGGACGCCCCTCACCGAGGGCCACGGCCAGCGTCCCGACGAAGGTGTCGCCCGCGCCGGTCGTGTCGACCGTGGTCACTTCGAGAGCGGGGAAGCGCACCGGCTCACCGCCCCGGGCCGCGTACAGGCAGCCCTTCGAGCCGAGGGTGATGACGACCTCCGGCACCTTCCGCAGCAGGACCTCGGCGGCTGCTTCCGGGTCCTCGTGACCGGAGAGCTGCGCCGCCTCGTGCTCGTTGGGGACCAGCAGGTCGACGTGGTCCAGGAGCTCGTCCGGCAGCGGCCGGACGGGGGCCGGGGTGAGGATGGTGCGCACCCCCCGGGCGTGCGCGGCCCGCGCCCCCTCGGTCACCGCGGTGAGTGGCAGCTCCAGCTGGAGCAGCAGCAGATCGGCCGAGGCCACCGCCTCCCGCTCCGCGGGGCCGAGCGCGGTGACCGTGCCGTTCGCGCCGGGCACCACCACGATCGCGTTGGCACCGGAGTCGTCGACCACGATGTGCGCCGTGCCGCTCGCGCCCCGGGCCGTCCGCACGAGACGGGTGTCGATCCCCGCGCTCTCCAGACCACCCCGCAACTGCGAGCCGTACGCGTCGGCGCCGACCGCGCCGATCATCGTGACCTGCCCGCCCGCCCGTGCGGCGGCGACCGCCTGGTTGGCGCCCTTGCCACCGGGTACCGTACGGAACTCCCTGCCGGCGACGGTCTCGCCGAGCGCGGGCGCCCGTGCGACATAGGCGACGAGATCCATGTTGATGCTGCCGAGCACCGCGATGCGGGTCATGGGCGCAGAGCCTCCTGATAGGTCTGTTCGGCGAGAGTGTCGAAGCCGATGCCGTCGAATCCCGGTACCGAGGTGGCGAGCCGGTTCTTCAGCGGGGCGGTCCAGCGGTCCGGCAGGGCGCCCGGACCGCCCGCCAGCAGCCCGGCGAGCGACCCGGCGGTCGCCCCGTTCGAGTCGGTGTCCCAACCGCCCATCACCGCGTTGCCGATCGACCGGGTGAAGTCGCCGTCGGCGTGGGTGAGCGCGGCGGCCAGCAGCGCCGCGTTGGGCAGCACGTGCACCCAGTGGTGCGTGGCGGCGTAGACCTCGTGCAGCCGGTCGACGACGGCGTCGAAGCCGCCCGCGGCCCCTGGGTTCCCCGGGGCCTTCGCCTCCCCGGCCGCTTCGATGCCGAGCCGCACCGCGCGCGCGTACCGGGACCCGGGCGGCACCACCCGCAGCCCGGCGGCCAGGCAGCCGTGCACGTCGCTCGCCCCACCGGCCGCCTCCGCCAGCGCCGCCGCCGCGAACATCGCCCCGTACACGCCGTTCGCCGTGTGGGTGAGGACCGCGTCGCGGTGCGCCTGCTCCGCCGCCGCCCCCGGATCGCCCGGGCAGGCCCAGCCGTGCACGTCGGCACGGATCTGCGCCCCGATCCACTCCCGGAACGGGTTGCGGTAGCGGGCCGTACCGGGCGGCTCCACCCCGTCCAGCAGATTGCGGTACGCGATCCGCTCGGCGGTGAACACCCGGCCGGCCGGAAGCTCGTCCAGCCAGAGCCGGGCGAGGTCGTCCGTGGTGAAGCCGCGCCCGTGACGCCGGAGCAACAGCACGGTCAGCAGGGGAAAGTTGAGGTCGTCGTCCTCCGGCATCCCGTCGATGTTCTCCGCCAGCGAAGTCGGCCCCGAGCGACGGTTCCAGGGGTACGCGGCGAGCAGCCCGGCCGGCACGCCCCGGGCGGTGAACCAGTCGGACAGCGGCCAGTTGCCGGTGGCCCGGGCGAGCGCGCGGACGCCCTCCAGCGGCAGCTTCTCCACCGGCTTGCCGAGCAGGCAGCCCGCCGCCCGGCCCAGCCACCCGGCGTGCAGCCGGGACCGGTCGGGGGCGGGCCGGGCTGCCGGTGGGGCCGGCCACCGGGGGCAGAGCGCCCGGATCTCCGCCAGGCCGGTGGGCTCCTGCGCCGCCGACGGACACTCCAGCTGCGCGAGTTCGTCGAGCAGTCGCTCGGCGAGCGCGCGCAGCCGCGGCGGTGCGGGCGGCTGGGAGGCCCCGGCCCGCTCCGGCGCGGGCGGGCCCCCTGCCGCGTACCACCGTGCCGCGATCTCCGACGCGTCGCGGCCGTCCTGACCGGCCTGGCGCAGTTCGTGCCCGATCAGGTCCTCGGGCTGGACCCAGGTCAGCCGTACGTTCACCGCTCACCCGCCAGATCCGCGAAGGCCGCCTCGTGGGCGCGGCGGCGGGCGGTGTCGGCGGCGAACACCTCGCGCGCCACCGTCGTCAGGCTGCGCGCCGGGGCGTGCAGGTCGAGCCGGCTCGCCTCGGCGACCCTCTTCGCCCACTCCTCGGGCACCGCCGCCTCCCCGTACAGCGCGCCGACGATCGCCCCGCTCATGGTCGCGATCGAATCGCAGTCCCGTCCGTAGTTCACCGAACCCAGCACCGTACGGCGGTAGTCGCCGCCGCCGGCCAGCAGCATGCCCAGGGCGACGGGCAGTTCCTCGATCGAGTGCAGGCGGGACGGCCGACGGGCGCCCAGCGAGGGGGAGCGGTAGTCCGGGCCGACCGTGTCGAAGGGGGCGACCGCCTCCCGCAGCGGCACCAGCGCCGACTCGGGGTCGGCGTGCCGGGCCGCCTCCTCGCACACCGCCTCGATCGCCGCGCGGGTACCGTCCTTCGCGAGCGCCAGGCACGCCTCCACCACGGAGACGGGCGTGGCGCCCGGCGTGCACGCCGCGGCGACCGCCGCCGCGAACACCCCGGCCGCCTCCCGGCCGTAGGAGGACTGGTGCGGCGCGGCGACCTCCAGCGCCTCCGCGTAAGCCGCCTGCGGATGGGCCGCGTTGACCAGGCCGACCGGCGCCATGTACATCGCCGCACCGCAGTTGACGATGTTTCCGCTGCCCGCCTCGCGCGGATCGACGTGCCCGTAGTGGACGCGCGCCACCAGCCACTTCTCCGCGAGGAAGATCCGCTGGAGCGGCAGCGCCTCCGCCTCCAGCTCCGGAATCCAGCGCGGGGTGGAGATCAGGTCCGGGACCAGGTGGGTGGCGACGGAGTACGCGTCCAGGTGGTCGCGGACCGCGTCGTAGACCCGCACCAGCGCGTGGGTCATCAAGGTGTCGTCGGTGACGTGCCCATCGCCCTTGTGGTACGGGGCGATCGGGCGGGCGGTGCGCCAGTCGTCGCCGTACCAGGGGCCGACGATCCCGTGCACCCGCCCGCCGTGCCGCTCCGCGATCTGCTCGGAGGTCCAGCCTTCGACCGGGCCCCCCAGAGCGTCGCCGACGGCGGCGCCGACGAGGGCACCGCTCACTCGTTCATCGAGGGAAAGCGTGTCCGATACGGGGTGTTGGGTACTCACTGCGTGCATCATGGCTGAATTGTCCACCCGGGGCGGCCTGTTCCGTGGCTGCGAGCAGCCCGGCGAGTTCGATCAGATCCATGCCCGCGAGCCGGGGCAGCGCACATCCGGCAAGCGTCCGGCACGCCTCCCGCCACCCGGACGGTACGGTCCGGATGCCACCGAGCGCCCCGGTCAGCGCCCCGGCGAGCGCGGGCGCCGAATCCGCGACCCGGGACAGGCACGCGGCGGCCGGGACCGCTTGGGCGATCTGCCCCCGCGCCGCGGTGGTCAGCGCCAGCGCCACCGGCACCGTCTCGGCGGCCGCGATCCCGTAGCTGTAGACGTGGTCGACGATTTGATGCTCCAGCACCGGGACGAGCGAGAACGCCCCGGCGGGCTCGTCCGCGAACTCCCGTGCCAGGCGCACCGCGTGCACCGCGTTGCGGGCGATCTCGGTGCCGTCGGGCAGCTGTGCGAGCGCCGCGTCCACCACCGCTCGCACGTCCGCCCCGGCGAGCGCCTCGGCGATGGCGGCGGCGATGGCCCGCGCGCCGTGCACCCCGTCGCCGTCCTGCGTGTAGCGGGCGTCGAACTCGGCGAGCGCCGCCGCGGCGGCCGGATCGCCCGGGTGCACCACCGCGAGCACCGCGGCCCGCACGCAGGCGGCGTCGTCGAAGTAGTGCGGGTTGTCGTGGCCGGTGGCCGGGGGCCGCAGCCCGGCGGCGAGGTTGCCGAGCCCGGCGCGCACCGAGATCCGGGCGCGCAGCGGCAGCACCGCCGCCTCCACCTCCGGCGCCCGCGCGCTGGCCGCAGCCACCTTGGCGGCCAGCGCGTTCCAGGCGCGGTCCACCGCGTCGCGCATCCGGCGGGAGGGGTCGAGCCCGTGCGTCTCGTCGGCCGCCGCCGCGAGCACCGTACCGGCGGCGAACGCGGCCCACTCGGCGTCGTCCGACGGGCCCAGCCGCAGCGGCTCGGGCGGCTGGTTCAGCGCGATCGGAACCGGCAGCGTGGTGGTCGCGTTCTGCTCGGCGAAGGTGTCCAGCTCCCTGGTGAGCCGCCGGGTCCACTCGGGCATCCGGGCCGCCCGGTGCCGGGCGGCGGGCCAGCCGGCCGCGTCCCCGGCGGCGAGCCCCAGCAGCAGGCCCTCGATCCGCGCCCGCCGGGTCGTCTCCCGCTGCTCCGTACCCGGGTGCGCGGCTTCCGTACCTGCGGCGGTCATCGGAGCGCCCCTTCCGCGTGCAGCAGGGAGACCGGTGCGGGCCCGTCCGCCCGCTCCCGGCCCTGCGCCCCGGGGTCCTGCGCCTCGCGGTCCGGAGGCCCCAGGTCCAACGCCTCCCGGTCCGGAGCCACCGGGCCGGGCGTTCCGCGGTCCGGAGCCGGTGGGGGAGGGGCCGCCGGCCGCGTCTCCTCCGGCGCGCCCGCGGGGTCGCCCGCCGTCAGCAGATCCGCCACGTCCAGCACGTGGTAGCCCCGCATCGAGGGCAGACAGCTGCCGCGCACCGGGCCGATCGCGGCGGCCCACTCCGGGGGGATCGCCGCCGTCCCCCGCCAGGCCCCGGCCAGCGCACCCGCCACCGCCGCCGTGGTGTCCGCGTCCCGCCCCATGTTGACCGCCATCAGCACCGCCGTACGGAAATCGCCCCGCGCCGCCGTGAAGGCGCCGAACGCCAGCCCCACCGCCTCCGGCGCCAGGTCCGTCCAGGGGTAGCCGCCGATCACCACCGCCGACCGCACCGCGCGCTCGGCCGTCAGCCGGTCCGGGTAACCCCGCTGGGCGGCGGTCACCGCCCGGCGCAGGGAGCGCGCGGTCCACGAGTCCATCGGCACCACCGAGAGGGCCGCCGCGATCACCGAGGCCGGGCCCGCCCCGACCATCGCCGCCGCCACCCCGGCCGCGACCGCCTGGCCGCCGTAGATGCCCTCGCCGTCGTGGCTGACCTGCCCGTCGATCGCCACCAGCCGGGCCGCCTCGGCGGGCCGTCCGGCCGCGAACACCCCGAACGGGGCCGCGCGCATCGCGAGCCCGTCGCTCCACGCGTGCCGGTGCTGCGCGGAGATCGGCGCGGCCAGTCCCCGGCGCAGGTTCTCCAGCGTGCCGCGCTCGCTGAACCCGGCCCCCCGGAAGGGCCCTTCGTCCAGATCGGCGATCCAGTGGTGCCAGGCCCGGTCCACGTCGGCGACGGCGAGGGCCGAACCGTGGCGGGCCAGCAGCAGCCCGGAGAAGATCGCGTACTCGGTGTCGTCCGTACCGGCCGGGTCGTCGCTGACGAAACCTTCGATCCGGCCCCAGCGGGCGCGGATCTCCGACGGTCTCAGGTTCTCCGCCGGGGCACCCAGCGCGTCCCCGACGGCCAGCCCGAGCAATGCGCCCCGGGCCCGGTCCTTGCCCGTGATCGGTTCCATCGGTCGACCCTTCGTCCGTACACGATTTCCCTCTGTCCGATCTGTGCCACGCCCGACGGCCGGGAAGGCTGACAACCGGAATAAAAGGGCCATGCGGATGAAGCTAGACGAAACGAAGCGCGGTGCTGGACGGAGGAACGGGAAAACCAGGCAAGGACGGGGATCCGCCTTCCGAAGCTCTACCCGAAAGGATGACGGGCGTCGGCGGTGGGACAGCCGGACGGGTGAACGGGGACGGACCCGCCCGAAAGGGCGCCCACCAGCCCCCGCACAGGCCCCCCAAGGAAGGTGAGCCATGCCTGTCCTGCCTGGTCAGAGCAGTGGTAAGTACGGCCTGCCTTGCTGGCGGGCACGGATTTTCGTGCGTACTTTCGATGGTGTCGGGCGGTGGCGGAGGGGCTGCGGAACCGTCGGCGGATTGGGGAGCACTGTGTCCATCATCGAGACCGACGCCGCACTGCACGAGGCGCACCGCGACAACCACACCCACCGGGACGTCAACGGCGGCTGGCTGCGCCCGGCCGTGTTCGGCGCCATGGACGGCCTGGTCTCGAACCTCGCGCTGATGACCGGGGTCGCGGGAGGCGACGTCTCGCACCGCACCATCGTCATCACCGGGCTGGCCGGCCTCGCCGCGGGCGCCTTCTCCATGGCGGCCGGCGAATACACCTCGGTCGCCTCGCAGCGGGAGCTGGTGGAAGCCGAACTCGACGTGGAGCGGCGTGAGTTGCGCAAGCACCCGTACGACGAGATGCGGGAGCTGGCGGAGCTCTACGTCTCCCGGGGCGTCGAGCCGCACCTGGCCGCCGAGGTGGCCCGCCAGCTCTCCGAGGACCCCGAGCAGGCCCTGGAGATACACGCCCGCGAGGAGCTCGGCATCGATCCCGGCGACCTGCCGTCGCCGCTCGTCGCCGCCGGTTCCTCGTTCACGGCCTTCGCGCTGGGCGCCCTGCTGCCGCTGCTGCCGTACCTGCTCGGCGCCACCGCGCTCTGGCCCGCCGTCCTGCTCGCGCTGCTCGGCCTCTTCGGCTGCGGCGCCGTGGTGGCCCGGGTGACGGCACGCAGCTGGTGGTTCAGCGGGCTGCGGCAGCTGGCTCTGGGTGGCGGCGCCGCCGCGCTCACGTACGGCCTCGGCGGGCTCTTCGGGGTGGCGGTCGGCGGCTGACCCGCCGGCCCGCCGGACTCCCCGAGAGGGCGCGGGTCGACGGGAGGCCGGCCGGCGTGCCGGCGCCCGACCGGCGCCCAATCGGCGTATGGACCGGCGTGCGGACCGCGGCGGACCGCGGCGGGCCGTTCACCCGTACGGCGCGCTCATACGACGCTCCGGAAAGCAACCCACAACACCCCGGAAATGCGTGTGACGTACGTCCCGGTTTCCGCCCCTGGGCGGATGCGGTCCACGCAACGTAAAATGAGAGCCTATGCGCGACTCCACATAAGTAATCGTTACTTCCTGGTTTCGAACGCATGGCTGCCGGGCATGAGCCTCAGACACCGCAGGCAACGGCGCCTGCTCTCTGCGGCTCCCCGGGCGTTGATCTCTCCGACTGCGACCCCATCCTCAGCGATGCAATGTCCGCATGTTGGAACGGGCCTTCCGCTTATCGAGAAGCGCCCCATCATGTAACCTGCACGAAATTTCGCAGAGGGCCAACGTCGTCCCTCGGCCATGCATATGCCACGACGACGACGGGAGAGCCGATGCGCATCCACGCCTGGTCGCCCATGGACGGTCGCCCCGCCCAGCAGGGGATGTACGACCCCCGTAACGAACACGACGCCTGCGGTGTCGGGTTCGTCGCCACCCTGACCGGTGTGGCCAGTCACGCGCTGGTCGAGCAGGCGCTGACCGTACTGCGCAACCTCGAACACCGCGGCGCCACCGGCTCCGAGCCCGATTCGGGCGACGGTGCCGGAATCCTTCTCCAGGTCCCCGACGCCTTCCTCCGCGAAGAGGCCGGTTTCGACCTCCCGGAAGCCGGCTCGTACGCCGTCGGCATCGCCTTCCTCCCCGCCGACGGCTCCACGGACGCCGTCGCGGAGATCGAGAAGATCGCCGGCGAAGAGGGCCTCACCGTCCTCGGCTGGCGGGAGGTCCCGGTCGCCCCGGCCCTCCTCGGCAACGGCGCCCGCGCCACCATGCCCGAGTTCCGTCAGATCTTCGTCGCCGACGGGACCAGCACCGGCATCGCCCTCGACCGCAAGGCCTTCGTCCTGCGCAAGCGTGCCGAGCGGGAGGCCGGTGTCTACTTCCCGTCGCTCTCCGCCCGTACCCTCGTCTACAAGGGCATGCTCACCACCGGGCAGCTGGAGCCGTTCTTCCCCGACCTGTCCGACCGCCGGTTCGCCACC
Organism: Streptomyces sp. NPDC008125; assembly: GCF_042957125.1. Classification (NCBI taxonomy): domain Bacteria; kingdom Bacillati; phylum Actinomycetota; class Actinomycetes; order Kitasatosporales; family Streptomycetaceae; genus Streptomyces; species Streptomyces sp. NPDC008125. The sequence continues at coordinate 35,325 of NZ_JBIBHR010000010.1, read as the reverse complement.
GCCGTCGCGCTCGTCCACTCCCGCTTCTCCACCAACACCTTCCCCAGCTGGCCGCTGGCACACCCGTACCGCTTCGTCGCGCACAACGGTGAGATCAACACGGTCAAGGGCAACCGCAACTGGATGAAGGCCCGCGAGTCGCAGCTCGCCTCCGGACTCTTCGGCGAGGCCGCGCTCGACCGCATCTTCCCCGTCTGCACCCCGGACGCCTCCGACTCGGCCTCCTTCGACGAGGTCCTGGAGCTCCTCCACCTCGGCGGACGCTCGCTGCCGCACTCGGTGCTGATGATGGTCCCCGAGGCGTGGGAGAACCACGACTCCATGGACCCGGCCCGCCGCGCGTTCTACCAGTACCACTCCACGATGATGGAGCCCTGGGACGGACCCGCCTGCGTCACCTTCACCGACGGCACCCAGGTCGGCGCGGTCCTCGACCGCAACGGACTGCGCCCCGGCCGCTACTGGGTCACCGACGAGGGCCTCGTCGTCCTCTCCTCCGAGGTCGGCGTCCTCGACATCGACCCCGCCAAGGTCGTCCGCAAGGGCCGCCTCCAGCCCGGCAAGATGTTCCTCGTCGACACCGCCGAGCACCGCATCATCGAGGACGACGAGATCAAGGCCGGCCTCGCGGGCGAACAGCCCTACGAGGAGTGGCTGGAGACCGGCGAGATCGAACTCGGCGACCTCCCCGAGCGCGAGCACATCGTGCACACCCACGCCTCGGTCACCCGCCGCCAGCAGACCTTCGGCTACACCGAGGAAGAGCTCCGCGTCCTCCTCGCCCCGATGGCCCGCACCGCCGGCGAACCGCTCGGCTCCATGGGCACCGACTCGCCCATCGCCGCGCTCTCCGCCCGGCCCCGGCTGCTCTTCGACTACTTCACCCAGCTCTTCGCCCAGGTCACCAACCCCCCGCTGGACGCCATCCGCGAGGAGCTCGTCACCTCGCTGCGCTCCTCGCTGGGCCCCCAGGGCAACATCCTGGAGCCGACCGCCGCGACGTGCCGCAGCGTCACGCTGCCCTTCCCGGTGATCGACAACGACGAGCTCGCCAAGCTGATACACATCAACGCCGACGGCGACATGCCGGGCATGAAGGCCGCCACCCTGGCCGGCCTCTACCGCGTCAGCGGCGGCGGTGACGCCCTCGCGGCCCGTATCGAGGCCATCTGTACCGAGGTCGACACCGCCATCGAGGACGGCGCCCGCCTCATCGTCCTCTCCGACCGGCACTCCGACGCCGAGCACGCGCCGATCCCGTCGCTGCTGCTCACCTCCGCCGTCCACCACCACCTCATCCGCACCAAGCAGCGCACCCAGGTGGGCCTGCTGGTCGAGGCCGGTGACGTCCGCGAGGTCCACCACGTCGCCCTGCTGATCGGTTACGGCGCCGCCGCGGTCAACCCGTACCTCGCCATGGAGTCCGTCGAGGACCTCGTCCGCGCCGGTACGTTCATCGAGGGCATCGAGCCCGAGCAGGCCATCCGGAACCTGATCTACGCCCTCGGCAAGGGCGTCCTCAAGGTCATGTCGAAGATGGGCATCTCCACCGTCGCCTCCTACCGCGGCGCCCAGGTCTTCGAGGCCGTCGGCCTCGACGAGGGCTTCGTCGCGACGTACTTCAACGGCACCGCCACCAAGATCGGCGGCGCCGGCCTCGACGTCGTCGCCAAGGAGGTCGCCGCCCGGCACACCAAGGCGTACCCCGCCTCCGGCATCGCGGCCTCGCACCGCGCGCTGGAGATCGGCGGCGAGTACCAGTGGCGCCGCGAGGGCGAGCCGCACCTGTTCGACCCGGAGACGGTCTTCCGCCTCCAGCACGCCACCCGTAACCGCCGGTACGACATCTTCAAGAAGTACACGGACCGGGTGAACGAGCAGTCCGAGCGGCTGATGACGCTCCGCGGCCTGTTCGGCTTCAAGTCCGACCGCGCCCCGATCTCCGTCGACGAGGTCGAGTCCGTCGCCGACATCGTCAAGCGCTTCTCCACCGGCGCCATGTCGTACGGCTCGATCTCCCTCGAAGCGCACGAGACGCTCGCCATCGCGATGAACCAGCTCGGCGCCAAGTCGAACACCGGCGAGGGCGGCGAGGACGCCGACCGCCTGTACGACCCGGCGCGCCGCTCGTCCATCAAGCAGGTCGCCTCCGGCCGCTTCGGTGTCACCAGCGAGTACCTCGTCAACGCCGACGACATCCAGATCAAGATGGCGCAGGGCGCCAAGCCCGGCGAGGGCGGCCAGCTGCCCGGCCACAAGGTCTACCCCTGGGTCGCCAAGACCCGGCACTCCACCCCGGGCGTCGGCCTCATCTCGCCGCCGCCGCACCACGACATCTACTCCATCGAGGACCTGGCTCAGCTGATCCACGACCTCAAGAACGCCAACCCGGCGGCCCGCATCCACGTGAAGCTGGTCTCCGAGGTCGGCGTCGGCACGGTCGCGGCCGGTGTGTCCAAGGCCCACGCGGACGTCGTCCTGATCTCCGGCCACGACGGCGGAACGGGCGCCTCCCCGCTCACCTCGCTCAAGCACGCGGGCGGCCCCTGGGAGCTCGGCCTCGCCGAGACCCAGCAGACCCTGCTGCTCAACGGCCTGCGCGACCGCATCGTCGTGCAGACCGACGGCCAGCTCAAGACCGGCCGCGACGTCGTCATCGCCGCACTGCTGGGTGCCGAGGAGTTCGGTTTCGCGACCGCCCCGCTCGTCGTCTCCGGCTGCGTCATGATGCGCGTCTGCCACCTCGACACCTGCCCGGTCGGCATCGCCACGCAGAACCCCGTGCTGCGCGAGCGCTTCTCCGGCAAGGCCGAGTACGTCGTGAACTTCTTCCAGTTCATCGCCGAGGAGGTCCGCGAGATCCTCGCCGAGCTGGGCTTCCGCACGATCGAAGAGGCGGTCGGCCACGCCGAACTCCTCGACACCGACCGGGCGATCACCCACTGGAAGGCCCAGGGCCTCGACCTGGCGCCGCTGTTCCACGTGCCCGAGCTCCCCGAGGGCGCGGTCCGCCACCGGATCCAGGAGCAGGACCACGGCCTCGCCAAGGCGCTCGACAACGAGCTGATCAAGCTCGCCGCCGACGCGCTCGGCGCCGACAGCGCGGAAGCCGCCCAGCCGGTCCGCGCCCAGGTCGCCATCCGCAACGTCAACCGCACCGTCGGTACGATGCTCGGCCACGAGATCACGAAGAAGTTCGGCGGTGCGGGCCTGCCCGAGAACACCGTCGACATCACCTTCACGGGCTCGGCCGGCCAGTCCTTCGGCGCCTTCCTCCCCGCCGGAGTCACCCTCCGCCTGGAGGGCGACGCCAACGACTACGTCGGCAAGGGCCTCTCCGGCGGCCGGATCGTCATCCGCCCGGACCGCGGTGCCGACCACCTCGCCGAGTACTCCACCATCGCGGGCAACACCATCGGCTACGGCGCCACCGGCGGCGAACTCTTCCTGCGGGGCCGTACCGGCGAACGCTTCTGCGTCCGCAACTCCGGTGCCACCGTCGTCTCCGAGGGCGTGGGCGACCACGGCTGCGAGTACATGACCGGCGGCCACGCCGTCGTCCTCGGCGAGACCGGCCGCAACTTCGCGGCCGGCATGTCCGGCGGAGTCGCGTACGTCGTCGACCTGAACCGCGACAACGTCAACCCGGGGAACCTCGGCGCGATCGAGGAACTCTCCGAGGCGGACGCCCGGTGGCTGCACGACGTCGTGCGCCGCCACCAGGAGGAGACCGGCTCGACCGTCGCCGAGAAGCTCCTCGCCGAGTGGGCCACCGCCGTGACCCGCTTCAGCAAGATCATCCCGTCCACCTACAAGGCAGTGCTCGCCGCCAAGGACGCCGCTGAGCTCGCCGGTCTCTCCGAGCAGGAGACCACCGAGAAGATGATGGAGGCGGCGACCAATGGCTGACCCCAAGGGCTTCCTGACCACCGGGCGCGAGGTCGCGCAGACCCGCCCCGTGGGCGAGCGCGTCAAGGACTGGAACGAGGTCTACGTTCCGGGCTCCCTGCTCCCCATCATCAGCAAGCAGGCCGGCCGCTGCATGGACTGCGGCATCCCGTTCTGCCACAACGGCTGCCCGCTCGGAAACCTCATCCCCGAGTGGAACGACTACGCCTACCGCGAGGACTGGACGGCCGCGTCCGAGCGCCTGCACGCCACGAACAACTTCCCGGAGTTCACCGGGCGGCTGTGCCCGGCTCCCTGCGAGTCCGCGTGCGTGCTCGGCATCAACCAGCCGGCCGTCACCATCAAGAACGTCGAAGTCTCCATCATCGACAAGGCGTGGGACAGCGGCGACGTCACCCCGCAGCCGCCCGAGCGCCTCTCCGGCAAGACCGTCGCCGTCATCGGCTCCGGGCCCGCCGGACTGGCCGCCGCCCAGCAGCTGACCCGGGCCGGCCACACGGTCGTCGTGTACGAGCGCGCCGACCGCATCGGCGGCCTGCTGCGCTACGGCATCCCCGAGTTCAAGATGGAGAAGTCGCACATCAACCGCCGCATCGAGCAGATGCGCGCGGAGGGCACCAAGTTCCGCACCGAGGTGGAGATCGGCGCCGACATGCCGGCCGACGCCCTCCGCCGCCGCTACGACGCGGTCGTCGTCGCGGCCGGTGCCACGGTCTCCCGCGACCTCCCCGTCCCGGGGCGCGAGCTGGGCGGCGTCCACTTCGCCATGGAGTACCTCCCGCTCGCCAACAAGGTGCAGGAGGGCGACCTGACGGTCTCCCCGATCAGCGCCGAGGGCAAGCACGTGGTGGTCATCGGCGGCGGCGACACCGGAGCCGACTGCGTGGGCACCGCCCACCGCCAGGGCGCGCTCTCCGTCACCCAGCTGGAGATCATGCCGCAGCCCGGCGAGGACCGGAACGCCAACCAGCCCTGGCCGACCTTCCCCATGCTCTACAAGGTCACCTCCGCGCACGAGGAGGGCGGCGAGCGGCTCTACTCCGTCTCCACCACCCACTTCGAGGGCGACGAGGACGGCAACGTCCAGGCGCTGCACCTCATCGAGGTGGAGTTCAAGGACGGCAAGCTGGAGCAGAAGGCCGGCACCGAGCGCGTCATCCCGGCCCAGCTCGTCACCCTCGCCATGGGCTTCACCGGCACCGACCAGGCCAACGGCCTCGTCGAGCAGTTCGGCCTCGGCCTGGACGAGCGCGGCAACATCGCCCGCGACGCCGACTACGCCACCAACGTCGAAGGCGTCTTCGTCGCCGGTGACGCCGGCCGCGGCCAGTCGCTCATCGTGTGGGCCATCGCCGAGGGCCGCTCCGCGGCACGCGGCGTGGACCGCTTCCTGACCGGGACCAGCGCCCTGCCGGCCCCGATCCGCCCGACGGACCGCTCCCTGATGGTCTGACCCCCGATCGCCGGAGCCGGCCGTGATCCCACGGCCGGGCCCCGGAGCAGACGTCCCGTACAACGGCGTACGGAACTGAACGCGGCGCCCGCCTCGTCCCCGACCGGACTTGGGTGGGCGCCGTGGCGCGTCCGGGGGCCGGCTGCCGGAACAAGGGCGTGCCCGGCACGGAGCCGTCCGTGCCGGGCGCGCCCGTGTTCCGGGGCGCTCAGCCGCCCGTCAGCGCGTTCGTCCTCAGCACCACCACGAGCACCAGCAGCCCCAGCAGAACGACGGCGGCGACGGTCTGCGCGAGGCCGTTGCGGAGCTTCCCGGGGGCGTACGCCAGCCCGGACATCACCAGGCTGCCGGTGAGGAGTCCGCCGAGGTGGCCCTGCCAGGAGGCGAAGAAGGCGGAGATCACCATCCAGACCAGGAACCCGGCCATGAAGCGGTTCAGCCCGCCCACGTCACGGCCCAGCCGGCGGCCGATGACGTAGAGCGCGGCGGCCAGGCCGAAGACCACGCCGGAGGCCCCCACGGTGTTGCTGTCGGGCGCCAGTACGTACACCAGCACCGAACTGCCCACAGCGGAAAGCAGGTACAGCGCCGCGTACCGGACCTTGCCGAGCTGGCCCTCCACGTCCCGGCCGAGGTTCCAGAGCGCCAGCATGTTGAAGACCAGGTGCATCACGCCGATCGACGAATCCGGCGGCAGATGCAGGAACGAGCCGGTCAGCAGCCGGTACCACTCGCCGTCGGCCACGCCGGTCAACTCGTAACCGGGCGGCGTCCAGCCGTCGTACACGTACATAGCTCCGTCGGGGCCGGTGAGCGCGGCTCCCAGCATCCCGAACCGGTCCAGGATCTCCGGCTTCACGACCTCGGCGACGTAGGCGAGGACGTTCAGGGCGATGAGCGCGTACGTGACCAGGGGCTTCGTGCGGGACGGGACCCGGCCGCCGAAGAGGCTCCGCGCCTGACGGACCGTTCGATTGCCCTCCCGTACGCACTCCGGACACTGGTGGCCGACCGCGGCCTCACGCATGCAGTCCGGACATATCCGGCGGTCGCAGCGGGTGCAGCGGACATGTGTCTCGAAGGACGGATGGCGGTAACAGGTGGGGGTGTCGGCGGGGCTGTCGGCCTCCATGACCGGCTCCTTCACTGGGCGAGGTGGTGCGCGGTGCCGAGGTGACGGCGGCGATCAAGATAGCGAACCTAGAATTCGGACCATATGCCCGGGTGTCGGACGGCAGCTCGGGGGTGGTGCCGGGACCACCAATCCCCTTGCCCGGCAGGCGTGGAGCGGCAGTGGCTCGGCGCCATGCGCAACCGGATCGGATCGCTCGGGATCGGACCGGATCGGAACGGAGACAGGCATGATCGGATCGACCCCGGCCGCTGGCCCCGCACTCTCCCTCGACAAGGTGGAGGCGCGTGCGCCCGGCCTCGTCAGCCTCTACAAGAGGGCGGGCGTCTCCCTGCGCAAGCGCGGCATGGACGGCGCCAGGGCGGCCGTCTACCTGGTCCTCGACTACTCGGGCTCGATGAAGGACTACTACAAGGACGGCAGCGTCCAGGCGCTCGCGGACCAGGTCCTCGGGCTGTCGGCCCATCTCGACGACGACGGACGCGTCCCCGTCGTCTTCTTCTCCACCGACATCGACGCCGTCACCGACATCGCGCTCGACAACCACCACGGCCGCGTCGACGCGATCGCGGCGAGCCTCGGGCACATGGGGAAGACCAGCTACCACCTGGCCATGGACGCGGTCATCGACCACTACCTCGACAGCGGCTCCACCGCCCCCGCTCTCGTCGTCTTCCAGACCGACGGCGGCCCGGTCAACAAACTCGCGGCCGAACGCTACCTCTGCAAGGCCGCCGAACTCCCGTTGTTCTGGCAGTTCGTCGGGTTCGGCAACACCCGCAGCACGCAGTTCGACTTCCTGCGCAAGCTCGATGAACTCGCCGTCCCCGCCAAGCGCGTGGTCGACAACGCCGGGTACTTCCACGCCGGACCCGACCCCCGTACCGTCCCCGACGAGGAGCTCTACGACCGGCTCGTCGCGGAGTTCCCGCTCTGGCTCGCGGCGGCCCGGGAACGCGGCATCGTGGGATGACCCCGGGGAGGGGGCCCGCGGGAGTGCGTGGCGGGGCACGCGGTACCGGGCTCGTCGGGCGCGCGGCCCGGTGCCGGGCACCCGTTGCGGTGATGCGCCGGAAATCCTGACAGAAGGTGTCGGGATGAGGCGGTTCGATGGGACGCATGACACCGAACACCCCCACCCCCGCCACCCCGCCCCCCACCACCTGGGCGGACTTCCACGCGGCCGAACCCGGGTTCGCCACCACCGCCGAGAAGCGCTTCCGCCTCTACCGCCACCAGGTCCTGGCCACCCTCCGCACGGACGGGTCGCCGCGGGTCTCCGGGCTGGAGGCGGACTTCCGCTTCGGCGAGATGCTGCTCGGCATGATGCCCCGCTCCCGCAAGGCCCTCGACCTCTTCCGTGACCCCCGCTTCGCGATCCAGGCGAACCCCGGACCGGACGCCGAGATGGCCGACGGCGACGTACGCGTCGCCGGCCGCGCGATCGAGGTCACCGACCCCGCTCTGCTGGCCCGCTTCATCGAGGAGGCCGCACCCCCCGAGCCGTTCCACCTCTTCCGCGTGGACATCACCGAGGTGGTCCACACCGGCATGGACGGCGAGGAACTCGTCGTCCGCTCCTGGACCCCGGGCCGCGGACTGCGCACGGTCCGCCGGGGGAACGAGGGGCCGGTGGGCTGAGGCGCGGCACCGTCCTGCGCTCCGCCGGGGGAACGAGGGGCCGGTGGGCTGAGGCGCGGCACCGTCCTGCGCTCCGCCGGGGAGGGTGCCGCTCCCCGGCCACCCTCTGCGCCTCGCGTCGCTGGCCCTCCTCGCCGAGGAGGGGACGCTCACGCCGGCCGGGGCCGCCGGCCGTCTCGGCCACGGCGCGGCGTGGCCGCCCGGGTGGGTCCGCGACCCGCCACAACCGCCTGGTGCCAGGCGCGCGGGCCCCTCCCGGGCAAGTTTCCAAGATCCGCAGCCTCAAGATCCACCGCTCGCCGGGAGGACGTGCTACGGTGTTCCAGTTGCAGTTTTGGTACCCATGAACTTTATGTGCGCCTGACGGGAATGCTTCCTCAGGCGCATTATTGTTTTCCGGCTTTCTCCGGATGGGGCTCAATGCGGCGACTTGGAATTCGTAAAGTGCGGATTCTCGGCACTGCACCTCTTTTAGGAGAATGACATGGCTACTGGAACCGTGAAGTGGTTCAACTCGGAAAAGGGCTTCGGCTTCATCGAGCAGGACGGCGGCGGCGCCGACGTCTTCGCCCACTACTCGAACATCGCCACCTCGGGCTTCCGTGAGCTCCAGGAGGGCCAGAAGGTCTCCTTCGACGTCACGCAGGGCCAGAAGGGCCCGCAGGCGGAGAACATCGTCCCCGCCTAATTCGGCCGGACGCGTACCTCGCAGCCGGGGCTCGCACCTTCACGGTGCGGGCCCCGGTTTGTGCTGTCTCCGGGACGTCCTGTCGCCGGAGCACCCGCCATGTGCCGCATCCTGGGGCGCACATGAAAGCGGTCCGAAGAGCATGTCGCAGCGACCCAGGAATCCCCCAGGAGGGAAATTCCGTATGACCCGCTTCGAACGCCAGGACCGCCCGGCCGGCAACCGTCAGCCGAGTGGACGGGGCCGTGGCCAGTCCCAGGCCGCCCCCGCCCGCCGTGGAGCCTCCAAGGCCCCCGCGCGCCGCCGCCCCGCCGCTCCGCAGGGTGGCGAGTTCGCCCTGCCGGAGACCCTCACCCCCGCTCTGCCCGCCGTCGAGGCGTTCGCCGAGCTGGACATGCCCGCCGCGCTGCTGAAGACGCTGGCCGCGCAGGGTGTCACCGACCCCTTCCCGATCCAGGGCGCCACCCTGCCGAACTCGCTCGCCGGCCGGGACATCCTCGGCCGCGGCCGCACCGGCTCCGGCAAGACGCTGGCCTTCGGCCTCGCGCTGCTGGCCCGTACCGCCGGACGCCGCAGCGAGCCCCGCGCCCCGCTGGCCCTCGTGCTGGTCCCGACCCGCGAGCTCGCCCAGCAGGTGACCGACGCGCTCACGCCGTACGCCACCTCCGTGAACCTGCGCCTGGCGACCGTGGTCGGCGGGATGTCCCTCACCAAGCAGGCCGCCACGCTCCGGCGCGGCGCGGAGGTGCTCGTCGCCACTCCGGGCCGCCTGAAGGACCTCATCGAGCGCGGTGACTGCCGCCTGGACGAGGTCTCGATCACGGTCCTCGACGAGGCCGACCAGATGGCCGACATGGGCTTCATGCCGCAGGTCACCGCCCTGCTCAAGCAGGTCGAGGCGGACGGCCAGCGGATGCTCTTCTCCGCCACCCTGGACAAGAACATCGACCGGCTGGTCAAGATGTTCCTGACCGACCCGGTGGTGCACTCCGTCGACCCGTCGGCCGGCGCCGTCACCACGATGGAGCACCACGTGCTGCACGTGCTGGACGACACCGACAAGAAGGCCGTCGCCACGAAGATCGCCGCCCGCGAGGGCCGCGTGATCATGTTCGTCGACACCAAGCGTGCCGCCGACCGCTTCGCCAAGCGTCTGCTCGCCGCCGGTGTCCGCGCTGCCGCCCTGCACGGCGGCCGGTCCCAGCCGCAGCGCAACCGCACCCTGGACCAGTTCAAGGACGGCCAGGTGACGGCGCTCGTCGCGACCAACGTGGCGGCCCGCGGCATCCACGTCGACGACCTCGACCTCGTCGTGAACGTGGACCCGCCCACCGACCACAAGGACTACCTCCACCGGGGCGGCCGTACCGCGCGCGCCGGCGAGTCCGGCAGCGTCGTCACGCTGGTGCTGCCCGAGGAGAAGCGGGACATGACCCGCCTCATGCAGGACGCGGGCATCGCCCCGCACACCACCCGCATCACCTCCAGCGACCCGGAACTCAGCCGGATCACCGGCGCCCGCGAGCCCTCCGGCGTCGCGGTCGTCATCGAGGTTCCCCAGCCGACCCCGCCGAAGCAGCGCACCCGCTCCGGCGGCCAGCCGGGCACCGGCACCACCACCCGCTCGGGCAGCCGCGGCCGCGGACGCCGGGGCGGCGCGGGTGGCGCGGGTGCCGCGAGCACCACCGGTACCACCGGCGGCGCACGCGGCACGGGCAACGGCGGCGGTCGCGGCGGAGCCTCCGCCGGGTCGCAGCGCGGCGAGGCCCGCGGTACGGGCGCCGGCCGCACGGGCGCGAGCGCCGGCCGCACCGGTTCCGGCCGTACCAGCACGGGCTCGGGCCGCACCGGCGCCGGCTCCGGCCGTCCCGCCGGGGCGGGCCGGGGCAACGGCGGCAACGGCGGGAGCGCCCCCCGCAGCCGCCGCGCCGCGTAAGGCTCGGCAATCCAGTAGCGAAGGGCGACGCCCGGTCCGGTTCTCCGGACCGGGCGTCGTGCTGTGCGCAGGAGCGCAGGAGCGCAGGAGCGCAGGAGCGCGGGCCCGCACGGGGGAGTGCCCGGGGGGCGGGCGCCGGGCGCGGAGTAGTACGGGCGAACGAACGATCATCACATGGGGTGACCGGTGCTTCCGCCGCCCTCCACCGGGGCAGCCTGCCCACCGAAGCGGCGCCGGAGCGGCGGCGCGCCGTACGGGAGGGGCGGGCACCACCATGGCATCGGAGACCCGGGAGGACGGCGGGAGCGGGCCGGTCCTGCTCGCCGCCGGCCTGGCCGATCTGGCCCTGACCACCTGCGGCGCGGCCTGGGCCGCCGCCCGCGGTCTGTTCGGCCGCTCCGACCTCGGAGACCTCGCCCAGCAGGGGGAGCAGGACCTCCGGGCGCGCGGGCGCCTGGCGCTCGACCGGGTGGGCACCGGCCCCGCGCACCTGGAGATCCTCGCGCGCCACGCCCGTACCCGGGGCGCGGGCGGGCCCGGTGCCTGAGCCCGTACGCCCCGGGCCGGCCCCGCCCTCCGCGCCGGGGCCGCCGGCCCACGCCGTACCCCTGTCCGGGCCCGGACAGCCCGCCGTCGCACCATCGGCGGCCCGCCCCGCGCCCGCCCCCGCCGCCGCCGAGCCGCCGGAGCTCGCCGCGCTGCGGGCCCGGGTCGACCGGGAGCTGCGGCGGTTCACCGACGCGGAGACCGAGGCGCTGCTCGCCGTGGACGAGGACCTCGCCCCGCTCGCGGCCGTCCTGTCCGACGCCACCGCCCACGGCAAACGGCTGCGGTCGGCCTTCTGCTACTGGGGCTGGCGGGCGGCGCGGCAGCCGGACAGCGGGGCCATGGTCCGGGCGGCGGCGGCCATGGAACTCGTCCACGCGGCGGCCGTCGTCCACGACGACATCATCGACGACAGCCGGCTGCGGCACGGCCTGCCGACCGCCCACGTCGCCCTGCGCTCCGCCGTCACCCGGGGGACCCGGGTCAACCCGCGCGCCGCCTCCCTCGCGATGCTCGCCGGAGACCTGCTGATGTCCTGGGCCGGACAGCTCTTCACCGGCTGCGGCCTGCCCGGCGCCTACCTGGCCCGGGCCCGCCCCCTCTGGGGCGTGCTGGCCCGCGAACTCGTCGCCGGGGAAGCCCTGGAGATCCTGCGCACCGCAGGACCGCCCGACGTGCGGCAGTCGCTGAAGGTGGTCCGGTACAAGACCGCCAAGTACACCGTGGAACACCCCCTGCACATCGGTGCCGCGCTCGGTGGCGGTGACGCCCTCCTGCGCGACGCCTTCACCGACTACGGGCTGCCGCTCGGTGAGGCGTTCCAGCTCCGCGACGACCTCCTCGGCCTGTTCGGCGAACCGGAGTACACCGGAAAGGCCAACACCGACGACATCACGGGCGCCCGCCCCACCGCGCTGATCGCCCACACCCTCGCCGCGGCCGAACCCGCCGAGCGCCGCGAACTCTCCCGGCTCCTCGGACGCGGCAGCCTCACCGCCGCCCAACTCGACCTCGTACGCGCCGTCGTGGAGTCCACCGGCGCCCGCGCCCGTGTCGAGCGCATGATCGGCGACCGGGTCACCCTCGCCACCCGGGCCCTCGACGCCGCCGGCCTTCCCGCCCCCGCGCACGCCGCCCTCACCCACCTGGCCACGGCGGTCACCGCCCGCCCCGCCTGACGCCCCCGCCGATCCGCACCACCCCGAGGAGCCACCCGTGTACCCGACCGAGCAGTCCATGAACGCGCTGCGCCAGTGCGGCGACGAACTCGCCGACGCCACGGTCGCCACCCTCTTCGAGCGCGGCGAGACGGGGAAGTTCAACACCCTGATGCGGTACGTCTCCGTGGCCGGGCAGCCCCTCCCGGACGGGCTGCCGGACGTCGCGCGCGCCTACCTCCACGAGACCAGCAGCCCGCCCTCCTGGGTCGACTGGGAGGAGATGGAGAAGGCGCGGCTCTTCTTCATCGACAACAACGTGCACATCTCCACCGCCCTCTCCTTCGCCGCCATGCCCGCCTGCTACGTCGTCCCGCACATCGCGAAGCTCCTGTCGGCGACGCACGCGCTGAACTACCCCTCCAAACGCATGGCGGAGACCGGGCAGTTCACCGTCCACCTCATGCAGCCCGACGCCTTCGAAGCAGGCGGACGCTTCCTCCCCGCCGCCCAGAAGGTCCGCCTCCTGCACGCCTCCATCCGCTACCACCTGCGGCGCGAGGGCCGCTGGGACACCGCGGCCCTCGGTACGCCGATCTGCCAGGAGGACATGATCGGCGGGCAGATGATGTTCTCGATGCAGGTACTGGACGCCCTGCACCGGCTCGGCATCCACATGAGCGTCGACGGCGCGGAGGCCTACCACTACGCCTGGCGCGTCGTCGGCGCGATGCTCGGCGTCGACCAGGAACACGCCCCCGAGGACCTCGACCAGGCCCGCGCCTTCTCCGACCTCTACATGACCCGCCACATGGGCCCGAGCGACGAAGGGGTCGCCCTCACCCGGCAGTTGATCGACCTGTACGAGGAAGTGGTCCCCGGAACCCTGCTGGACCCGGTCGTCTCCGCACTGATCCGCCACCTGATCGGCGACACCTGCGCCGACTGGCTCGGCGTCGCCCGCACCCCCTGGGACACCGTCGTCAAGGCCGCCCCCGCCCTGATGAACGTACTGGAGACCATCGAGGACCGCTCGCCCCTGGGCGCGTGGGCCCTGGACCGCCTCGGCCACCTCACCACCCTGTTCGAACTCTCCTCGCTCACCCGGGGCCGGGTCATGCACTACGCGATCCCCGAACACCTCAAGAAGGACTACGGCCTCTCCACCGCCGTCCCCCGCACCCGGCGCTGGACCCCGCCCGCCCCGGTCGTCCCCCCGGCCGGGACCGTCCGACCGGCAGGGACCGTCTGACCGGCGGGGACCGTCCGGCGGGCCGGTTCGGTCCGGCGGTCCCGGTCCGGCCGGGCACGCGCGCCCCGGCTCACGTGTCGCACGCCCACCGCGTCCCGCACACCACGCACCGCGCCCGGACCGGGCCGCGCACCGGCACCCGGAGCCGCTGATGGCAGGTCGGGCAGTCGAACAGCACCCGCCGCTCCGGACCGCCGCCCTCGAAGGCGTACGGAGCACCGGGTGCGGCCACCGCCCGGTGCCGGTCCCGGGCGTAGCGCATCCTGCTCATCCCGCCCGCCGCCCGCAGCGGCGGCACCCGCAGATCCCGCAGCGCCCTGGACCGGCCCTCGGTGTACGCCTGGTGAGCCCGCGGGCTGGTGAACCACGGCGAGGGGTCCTCACCGAACGCCAGCGACCTCTTCGCGAGCACGTACCCGAACTCCTCCGGCGTCAGATAACCGAGCTTCTGGCGGGTCGGCGCATCCTCGCGGAACGCGTCCAGCAACAGCCACCCCGCACCGAGGTACACCGCCACCGTGTCGGTCAGTATCTCGTTCTCCCGGGTGCCGGAGAACTCCAACCCCAGCCGATGCAACAACACATGGGTGACCTCATGCACCAACGCGGCACCCACGTCACGCCGGTTGGACCGGAAACGGTCGTTCAGCTCCACGAAGTACTCGGGGCCCGAGGTGAGTTCGACGGTCGCCGCATGCTCCATCCGACGGAAACCGACGATCATGCGGGCATCGGGCAGCCGCAGGTGCGCCACCGCGGCCCGGGCCACTCGCTGCGCACCGCCGTACAACTCCTCCGCGTCCCCGAACGCGACCTCGGCCGCCGGCAGGCTCCCCGCGAACGCACGCACCCCCTCGCCGCCCATCCGCCGGTACAGCGCGGTGATCGAATCCCTGACCGTGCCCAGATGCGGAAAGCCACGCACCACCGGCTCCCCGGGCCGACCGTTCTCCGCCACGTCCCACCCCCCGGAAGGCGGCCCCCGTCGCCGCTCGCCTTCCACCGTACGGCGCCGGGCGGTGTCCGGGCACGCCACGGCCGGTCCTCGCCGAGTGCGGTGCGCGGGCCCCGGACCCGTACCACCCACCGACGCCCACCCGCCGGTGCGCTACGTCTAAGCTCGTCGACCATGAACGACATCGATCCGTCCGTACGCGCCGAACTGAACCGGCTGCGCGAGAGCATCGACAACATCGACGCCGCCGTCGTCCACATGCTCGCCGAACGGTTCAAGTGCACCCAGCAAGTGGGACACCTGAAGGCCGCTCACCAGCTTCCGCCCGCCGACCCGGCGCGCGAGGCGCGGCAGATCGAGCGGCTCCGCCAGCTCGCAGGCAACGCCAAGCTCGACCCCGCCTTCGCGGAGAAGCTCCTCAACTTCATCGTCGCCGAGGTGATCCGCCACCACGAGCGGATCGCGGAGGAGACGACCGGCGGCGACCGGGCGACCGAGGGCGGCGCCCCGCCGGAGGCGTGACCCACCCGCGTGGACCCGGCGCCCCCCGGGTCGGGTCTACGGGCGGTCCGCCCGTGGACCCGCCCCGGGAGCACCCCGTCGCACGCCCTCGGAGCCGTACGGCAGCATGGAGAAATGTCCGTACTGACGCGCGACGAAGCGCAGACCCGAGCCCGCACCATCGATGTCCAGCGATACACGGTCGACCTCGACCTCACCACCGGCGACGAGACCTTCGGGTCCAACACCGCCATCCGGTTCACCGCACGCACCGCCGGCGACACGTTCATCGAAGTCAAGCCCGCAGAGCTGCACGCGCTCAGCCTCGACGGACACCCCCTCGACCCGGCCCTCCTCGCCGACGACCGCTACCCCCTCACCGGACTGACGGCCGGCCCCCACGAGCTCCGCGTCGACGCCACCATGCGCTATTCGCACACCGGCGAGGGCATGCACCGCTTCACCGACCCCACCGACGGCGAGAGCTACGTCTACACCCAGCTCTTCCTCGACGACGTGCAGCGCGTCTTCCCCGCCTTCGACCAGCCCGACCTCAAGTCCGTCTTCGCGATCACCGTCACCGCTCCCGACGGCTGGAACGTCCTCGGCAACGGCATCTCCACCCCCACCGGCCACGGCCGCTGGACCATCGCCCCCACCCCCCTCATCTCCACCTACCTCGTCGCCGTCGCCGCGGGCCCCTGGCACTCCGTGACCACCGAGCACGCCGGCATCCCCTTCGGCATCCACTGCCGCCGCTCCCTCGCCCCCTATCTCGACGCCGACGCCGACGAGATCCTCGACACCACCCGCGCCTGCTTCGACCGCTACCACGAGAAGTTCGACGAGCCCTACCCGTTCGACTCCTACGACCAGGCTTTCGTCCCCGAGTTCAACGCCGGCGCCATGGAGAACCCCGGACTCGTCACCTTCCGCGACGAGTTCGTCTACCGCTCCGCCGTCACCGACACCGAACGCCAGACCCGCGCCATGGTCATCTCCCACGAGATGGCCCACATGTGGTTCGGCGACCTCGTCACCCTCAGCTGGTGGGACGACATCTGGCTCAACGAGTCCTTCGCCGAGTACATGGGCTACCAGACCATCGCCGAAGCCACCCGCTTCACCGACACCTGGGTCGACTTCGGTGTCGCCCGCAAGGGCTGGGGATACGACGCCGACCAGCGCCCCTCCACCCACCCCGTCGCCCCCGACCCCGCCGCCGTACCCGACACCGCTTCCGCGCTCGTCAACTTCGACGGCATCTCCTACGCCAAGGGCGCCTCCGCGCTCCGCCAACTCGTCACCTGGATCGGCGAGAAGGACTTCCTCGCCGGCATCAACGCCCACTTCGCCCGCCACAAGTTCGCCAACGCCGGCCTCGCCGACTTCATCGACAACCTCGCCTCCGCCACCGACCGCGACGTCCACGGCTGGGCCGACACCTGGCTGCGCACCACCGGCCCCGACACCCTCACCGCCCGCGTCGACGACCGCGGCAACGAGTGGACCCTCGCCGTCGACCACCTCGGCAGCCGCCCCCACCGCGTCGCCGTCGGCTTCTACGACCACGAACTCGGCACCGGCCCCGACCGCCTCGTCCTGCGCGACCGCCTCGAAGTCGACGTCCCCGGCACCGGCGAACCCCTCACCCTCCCCGGCCGGCGCCCCGTCCTCGTCGTCCCCAACGACCAGGACCTCACCTACGCCAAGGTCCGGCTCGACCCCGCATCCTGGACAGCCGTCGAGCACGGCCTCTCCGGCATCCCCGACCCCCTCACCCGCGCCGTCATCTGGAACACCGCCCGCGACATGGTCCGCGACGGCGACCTCCACCCCACCGCCCACCTCGCCCTCGCCCGCGCCCACCTCCCGCACGAGACCGACCTCGCCCTCGTCCAGGGCGTCCTCGGCTTCGCCGCCCTCCTCACCGACCGCTACCTCACCCCCGACGAGCGCCCCGCCGCCCTCGCCACCCTCACCGACCTCTGCCGCGACCTCGTCCGCCGCACCGAGGACGGCAGCAACCCCGGACTGCGCCTCGTCGCCGTACGCCACCTCATCGACGCCGCCACCCAGCCCGACGCCCTCCAGGCGTGGCTCGCCGACGGCACCGCACCCGGCGGCCCCGAACTCGACCCCGAACTGCGCTGGCGCGTCCTCACCCGCCTCGCCGTCCTCGGCGCCACCGACGAGACCGCCATCGCCGCCGAACTCGCCCAGGACCCCAGCGCCGCCGGCCAGGAAGGCGCCGCCCGCTGCCGCGCCGCCCTGCCCGACCCCGAGGCCAAGGCCGCCGCCTGGCAGTCCCTGTTCCACGACGACACCCTGTCCAACTACCTCTTCACCGCCACCGCCCAAGGCTTCTGGCAGCCCGGACAGAGCGGCCTCACCCGCGACTACGTCGCCCGCTACTACCCCGAGGCCGCCGCCCTCGCCGCCCGCCGGGGCCCCGCCATCGCCACCGCCGCGGGCCGCGCCGCCTTCCCCGCGTACGACGTGGACGCCGAGGCCCTCGCCCTCGGCCACCGCGCCCTCGACGACACGACCCTCACCCCCGCCCTCCGACGCAAGCTCGTCGACGAACTCGACGACCTGCGCCGCGCCCTGGCCGTACGCGACGCCCACTGACCTCCCGCACCACCCGCGCCCGGCCCCCCTCCATCCGAGGGGGGCCGGGCGCGGTCATGTCCGGATGTCTCGCTGAACCGTCGTGCGGGCGTGGGCAACCGGCGGAGAGGACGCTCGCCGCACTCACCCCCGCCGCCCCTCGGTGCGCACCGCGTCGGATCGAACTCCCTTACAGGGAAGGGTCATACGTACGCGTGCGCCGCGACACACGCCCATACCCCTTTAGGGTCGGCATCGTTGGACCGGGCGGCCCAACCGCAACCCGAACAAAGAGACGCCCGCATGTCCACCGCCACCACACCAACGAAGGGGCAGCCCACACCCATGTCCTCCACCCCACCCCTCGCCGGCGGCACCACGGGCCCCGACCACCTCCGCCCCCTCCTCGACACCGTCCTCGCCGCCCTCCACGAAGGCGCCACCCGCCGCGCCGGCCCCCTTCCCGCCGGCGGCCCCACCGCCACCACCGCCCGCACCCGCCACGCCATCGGCACACTCCTCCCCGACGAAGGCACCGGCGCCCACCACGCACTGCGCACCCTCGTCACCGCTCTCGCCGAAGGCGCGGCCGACCCCGCACACCCCCACTGCGCCGCCCACCTCCACACCCCGCCCCTCGCCCTCGCCGCAGCCGCCGACCTCGCCGCCTCCGCCCTCAACCCCTCCATGGACTCCTGGGACCAGGCACCCGCCGCCACCACCCTCGAAGCCGAGCTCACCGACACCCTCGCCCGCGAGATCTACCCCCACCACCCCCACCCCGACGCCGTCATCACCACCGGCGGCACCGAAGCCAACCAACTCGCCCTCCTCCTCGCCCGCGAACGCCACGGCCCCGTACAGACCATCCATGCCACCAACGCCCACCACAGCATCACCCGCGCCGCCTGGCTCCTCGGCCTCCCCGTACCCCACGTCGTCCCCGCCCCCACCGGCACCATGGACCTCACCGCCCTCCACCACGCCCTCACCACCACCCCCGGCCCCCACCTCGTCACCGCCACCGCCGGCACCACCGACACCGGCGCCATCGACCCCCTCACCGACATCGCCGACCTCTGCGACACCCACGGCGCCGAACTCCACATCGACGCCGCCTACGGCGGAACCCTCCTCCTCAGCCCCACCCACCGCGCCAAGGTCCACGGCCTCCACCGCGCCCACAGCGTCACCTTCGACCTCCACAAACTCGGCTGGCAGCCCGCCCCCGCCGGCATACTCGCCGTCCCCGACCACCACCACCTCTCACCCCTCCACCACCTCGCCCCCTACCTCAACGCGGACGACGACACCGAAGCCGGCATCCCCGACACCCTCGGCCGTTCCCTGCGCACCACCCGACGGCCCGACGCCCTCAAAATCGCCGTCACCCTCCAAGCCCTCGGCCGCGACGGACTCGCCGACCTCATCGACCGCACCCTCGCCGCCGCCCACCACCTCGCCGAGCTCATCGCCCGCACCCCCGGCCTCGAACTCCACGCACCCCCCACCATCAGCACCGTCCTCTTCCGCCCCACCGGCACCGACGACCGCACCGTCGCCACCCTCCGCCGCGCCCTCCTCGACCAAGGCCACGCCGTCCTCGGCCGCACCCACGCCGACGACCGGCTCTGGCTCAAAGCAACCCTCCTCAACCCCCGCACCACCCCCGCCGACCTCACCGCCCTCCTCGACCACGTCACCCGCCTCAGCGCCCACCTCACGGAAGGCTGCACCCACCGATGACCGACCGCACCACACCCGCCACCGGCCGGCCCCACGACCTCATCGGCATCGGCATCGGCCCCTTCAACCTCTCCCTCGCCGCCCTCGCCCACAACCTCCGCCACGCCCCACTGACAACCGCCTTCTACGACCAGCGCCCCGCATTCCACTGGCACCCCGGCCTCCTCATCGACGGCGCCACCCTCCAAGTCCCCTTCCTCGCCGACCTCGTCACCCTCGCCGACCCCACCAGCCCCTGGACCTTCCTCAACTACCTCCGCGCCCGCGACCGCCTCTACCCCTTCTACTTCGCCGAGCGCTTCCACATCCAACGCGCCGAATACGACGCCTACTGCCGCTGGGTCACCCACCAACTCCCCGGACTCCACTTCGGCCACCACGTCGACGCCATCCGCTGGGACCCCGAACACGCCCTGTTCGAAGTCGACTTCACCCAACTCGGCCCCCACGGACAGACCGAAGCCCCCGGCCGCGCCCACACCCGCCACCTCGCACTCGGCGTCGGCACCGCACCCCACGTCCCCGCCCCCCTCGAACCCCTCGCCGCATCCGACGACGCCCCCGTCATCCACTCCGGCGCCTACCTCGACCACCGCGAAGAACTCCTCAGTGCCGGACACGTCACCGTCATCGGCTCAGGACAGTCCGGCGCCGAGATCTTCCTCGACCTGCTGCGCGCCCGCCCCCACGGCCGCGAAGGACTCCACTGGCTCGCCCGCACACCCGCTTTCGCGCCGATGGAATACTCCAAACTCGGCCTCGAACACTTCACCCCCGACTACACCCGCTACTTCCACGAACTCCCCGAGCGGACCCGCGACGACCTCGTCACCCGGCAGTGGCAGCTCCACAAGGGCATCGACACCGACACCATCGCCGCCATCCACGACGAGCTCTACCGCCGCACCCTCCACGGCGGCTGGCCCGACGCCACCCTCACCCCCGGTGTCGCCGTACGCACCGCCGGACGCCTCGCCGACAAACGCGTCGAACTCCACCTCGAACACATCGAGCAGGGCACCCGCACCCGCCACACCACCGACGCCGTCGTCCTCGCCACCGGCTACCGCGAACGCCCCCTCGACACCCTCCTCGGCGCCCTCGCCCCCCACATCCGCCGCGACACCGCCGGCCGCCCCCGGGTCGACCTCCACCACCGCCTCGAACTCGACCCCGCCATCACCGGCAACATCTACGTCCAGAACGCCGAACGCCACACCCACGGCGTCGGCGCCCCCGACCTCGGACTCGCCGCCCACCGCAGCGCCACCATCCTCAACCACCTCACCGGCACCAACCCCTACCCGCTCCCCGACCGCACCGCCTTCACCACCTTCGGCCTCACCCCCCACCCCGCCGTCCCCCCGCAGAACCCACGCACCGCCTCACCGCGCCAGAACACCTGACCCACCCACCGGACACCACGCGAAAGGGCGGCCACCCCGGCCCGAGAGCCGGAGCGACCGCCCCGTACACCTGCGTACGAACAACACCGGGAACCGGCTGCCTCCTTCTCACGCCCGCCCGAAGCCGCCCGAGCGGGGCCGGGCCCGCCCCGGACGGAGCGCCGATCGCGCACGCCCCTCGGTGAGCTCCGGCAGGCACCCGCCACCGAGTCCCGCGCGGGGTGGCGGACGACGGGTCACACCGTGAGCCTCACCGCTTCGATCCACACGTCGTTCTCCTGGGCGCCGGCGTAGGCGAAGTCGTAGTAGTCGTTGAGGCCTTCGTCGCACGCCTGGGCGCGCCAGCCGTCGTCGTGCACGTACGCGGTCTGGCAGACGACGCCCTTGCCGCCGTCGACCTGGATGTTGAACCCCCGTATGTACGGGGCGTCCTCCTTGGTGCTGCCGACGTAGTTGTCGTCGCCGTCGACGGCGTTCGTCCAGGCGTGGGGGTAGTACTGATCAGTCCCCGTGGGGTTGTGGACGTTGGCGCCGCCGGCCGTGCCATTGCTCTTGGACACCGCGGTGTTGACGGACGTGATCTGTTCCCCCGCACCCCCGGTGCCCGCCGTGTCGCCGTCGCACACGGCGTCGGACCAGCCGTGCTCCCTCGTGTAGACGCGGTAGCAGATGTGTGGTTGACCCGGTTCCTCCGCGGCCTTCTGCCGGACCGCGGTCGCGGCGGTCCGCTCCTGGGGTTCAGTCTTCTTCTCCTCGGAACCACTGCTTCCGGCCCCACCCCCGTCGTCGTCCGCCTCCCGCGTCGTGGCGGCGGCCGGGGGAGTCGTCGCCGGGACGGAGGCGGCCTTCGGCGCCTCGGGGGCCGGCGAGGGAAGGGGCGGCTGCGGCAACGTGGTGACGGGGGCCTCCTGGAGCTTTTCGGTGGCCGTACTGGCGACGCGGGGCGGATGGGCGAGCCACACCATCACGAACGCGATCACCAGAGCGAGGAGAAGACTCATGAAAGCCGCCAACCAGCGCGGCAGGACACTCCTCTGCACGTAAGTGCCCGCCACGTCCAGCGGGGTGGCACCCGACCGCCGCACCGCCAAGGTGTACGGCCGGTCCTCCTTGGATCCGAACCACTTGATCTGCCGCGGCTTCAGCGTCGCCTTCAGGAACGCCGCGCGCCCCGGCTCGATCTGCACATTGCCCGGACGGATGTCGTACGACAGCTGATCACCGTTGTCGCTGCCGCGCACCGACGCCGTCAGCTTGGTGTTGCCCAGGTTGTCCACGGCCAGCCGCGGCCGCCCGCGGAAACGGCCCTTCACCGTCGGCGGCACCAGCTCCGCCCGTACCTCCGTGAACGGGGTGACGGTGAGGTTCCCCTCCGGAACCGTGGTGGCCTGCGGATGCTCCGTCGGCGTGACCTTCACCGCGTACGGATGAGGACCGGCCGCGGCGTCCGGCGTGCGCGGCGGGGAGAACGTCAGCTCGACCGTCCCCGTCGTCCCCGGGAACAACCGCAGTGACCGCGGCTCCACGAGAGCCCAGGGAGCAAGCGAGCCCACCACGTCAAAACGATACTCGTCCACCACGTCACCGGTGTTGCGCAGACGCAGCCGCACGGTCGTACTGTCACCCGGGTCCACGGTCGCGGAGGCGGGTTCGAGGGAGGTCCAGAGGTTCACCCACGGACGTTAAGCGCGACACCGGTACCGGGGCAGGAAGCCACGGGGCACGATGGGTGCCCGAAGGGGCGGAACCGGCTTCCCCCCGCACCCGACGGCGGCCGGTCACACCCCACGCCATGGGGCCCGGCCCACGGCAATGGCCTCGGCCGCGCCGAACCGCCGGGCAGGGAAAGGGACGTGAAGAGCGGACGCGGGACCCGCGCGACCACGTCCGACCGGACCGTGCGCTCGTCCGTCCACCACCCTCCGCGATCCGGCCGAGGCCAACGACCCCGAAGGCCGTCGAACCGGATCGCGGAGTACGACGTGAGTACCAGGGCGTGTAGGGAACAGGCCCTGCTAGAAGACCGGAACGCCGTCCCGCGTCAGACGCCAGCCGACCGTGGCGAACTCCGCCGGGTCGACCTCGCCCTTCGCCGTCACCCAGGCGATGATCGTGTTCCGGATCTCGTCCGAGTTCGCCCACACCTGCTGCGCGGCCGGAACGTGCGGGAAGTTGCCGCCACCGCTCGCCCGGTAGTTGTTCACCGCCAGCACGAACTTCGCGGCCGGGTCGATCGCCGCGCCCTCGAACGACAGCCCGACGATCCGCGAGCCCACCGGCTTGGCGATGTCGATGTCGTACGTCACGCCCGACAGCGCGTCGTAGTTGTAGTCCGGCGTGCCGCCCGCGTTCGTCAGCTTCGACGTGTCCACCGCGGCACCCGCCGCCGTCTGCACGTAGTACCGGGCCGAGAACTCCAGGTAGTCCTTCACCTGGGCGCCCGTGATGACCCGCGCCTCCAGCGTGTTCTCGAACGGGTACAGACCCGCCGCGTCCTTGATCGTGACGTCGCCCGCCGGGATGGAGGCCGTACGCGAGAAGCACGACGCCTGCGACAGCACCGGCAGCGACGCGAACTCCCCGCTCGCCAGCGCCGCCTTCACCGTCTCCGCCTGGACCTGGTTGATCAGGTCGATGATCGGCTCGTCCTTCCACGGCGCCTCCACCGTGGACATCGCCGACACCGACGTGCCGATGACCTGGTTCACGTAGGCCACCACCTTCGCGTGCTCGTCCTTCAGGAGCCGCGTGATCTTCTTGTCCTCGGCGACCGTGTTGGAGTTCAGCACCTGCGCGCCGGCCTTCTCCACCGTCCAGCGGCCCTTCTCCCACACCAGGTCGAAGTCGAACAGCGTCAGACGCTGACCCCACTTCGCCGGCTCCGAGAGCACGACCTGCCTGCCCGTCTCCTTGTTCGTCACGAAGTACTCGGGAATCTCCGAGTGCGCGTGACCCACCAAAATCGCGTCGATCCCCGGCACCTGCTCCGCCACCAGACCGGCCGCGTTCTCCACGTACGGAATCTGGTCGCCGTACGACGACGTGCCCGACGTACCCGAGTGCGCCGAGACGATCACGACGTCCGCACCCATCGAGCGGAGCTTCGGCACCCAGTGGGCGGCCTGCTCCTCAAGACCCGGGAACACCATCTTCCCGCTCACGTTCGCCTTGTCCCAGATCGCGATGCCCGGGTTGGTCAGACCCAGCACCGCCACCCGTACGTCCTTGCCGTGCGGCGTCCGCACCCGCTTGATCACGTACGGGGCGAACGCCGGCTTCAGCGTCTTCGCGTCCAGCGCGTTCGCGCCGAGTAGCGGGAAGTCGCACTGCTCCTCGAACTTCCGCAGCACGGGAATGCCGTAATTGAACTCGTGATTTCCGAGCGCCGCCGCGTCATAACCGATCGCGTTCATCGCCTGTGCCATCGGGTGCACCGGACCGCGCTTCGCGGTGATCGGGTCGATCTTCGCGTAGTAGTACGAAAGCTGGGTGCCCTGGATCGTGTCACCGGCGTCGATCAGCAGCGTGTTGCCACGCCCCCGCTCCTCGCGGATCCGGTCCACCAGCGTCGAGATCTTCGCCAGGCCGACGTCGTTGTGCGCGGCGTCGTCGTACTCCTTGTCCGTGAAGTAGTCCCAGTTGAAGACATTGCCGTGCATGTCCGTCGTCCCCATGACGGTGAACGAGTACCGCTTCTCGTGGCCCTCGCCGTGCCCGCGATCCCGACCGTGGCCCGAAGGCGCGGCCTGGGCCTCTCCCGCGACAAGTCCGCCCGCCAGAGCGGCACCCGCACCCGCGGCTGCCGAACGGCCCAGAAACGTCCTGCGGTTCAACGGCATCTTTCTTGACTCCTCGTTCACTCGGAAGACGCGTGCGACCGGCACCCGGCCGGGTCGGTCCGCGTTCATGACGCGCGCAGATGACGCGCGTAGATTCTGACGCACCCTACGCATACAGAACACCCTGTTCACATTTCGATCTGGTGACCGTCTGCGCACGAACTCCTGTCCCTGACGGATCATCAGCTCGCTCATGGGTCCTCCGGGGCACCCCGAAGTCCCTCCGAAGAGCTGAAGACCGCCCCCGGAGCCGCTCTCCACGCATCGGAAAACGCTCATCGGAGCAGCCCGGCGCGCAATACAACACTTGTCAACATCCCTTAACCGAAAGGACGTTGGACAGTCATGCCGCGCCAATTGCCTACCCGTAGGTAAGGTCTAGGCTCGAACCATGCGCCGAGCGAAAATCGTCTGCACCCTGGGACCCGCGACCGACTCGTACGACCAGATCAAAGCCCTGGTCGAAGCGGGAATGGACGTGGCCCGCTTCAACCTCAGTCACGGCAGCTACGCCGAGCACGAACAGCGGTACCACCACGTCCGCAAAGCCTCCGAGGAGACCGGCCGCAGCGTCGGCGTCCTCGCCGACCTCCAAGGCCCGAAGATCCGCCTCGGACACTTCGGCGAAGGCCCCGTACTCCTCGAACGCGGAGACACCTTCACCATCACCGTGGAGCCCCTCGCCGACGGCGACAAGAACATCTGCGGCACCACCTACGACGGCCTCGCCGCCGACGTCACCCCCGGCGAGCGCATCCTCGTCGACGACGGCCGCGTCGCACTCCAGGTGACCGCCGTCGACGGCCCCCGCGTCCACACCACCGTCCTCGAAGGCGGCGTCGTCTCCGACCACAAGGGCCTCAACCTCCCCGGCGTCGCCGTCTCCGTCCCCGCCCTCTCCGAGAAGGACATCGACGACCTCCGCTGGGCCCTGCGCATCGGCGCCGACGTCATCGCCCTCTCCTTCGTACGCAGCGGAAAGGACATCGACGACGTCCACCGCATCATGACCGAGGAAGGCCGCCGCCTCCCCGTCATCGCCAAGGTCGAGAAACCCCAGGCCGTCGAGAACATCGACGACATCGTCGCCGCCTTCGACGGCATCATGGTCGCCCGCGGCGACCTCGGCGTCGAAATGCCCCTGGAACAGGTCCCCATCGTCCAGAAGCGCGCCGTCAAACTCGCCAAACGCAACGCCAAACCCGTCATCGTCGCCACCCAGATGCTCGACTCGATGATCGACAACTCCCGCCCCACCCGCGCGGAAGCGTCCGACGTCGCCAACGCGATCATCGACGGCACCGACGCGGTGATGCTCTCCGGCGAGACCAGCGTCGGCACATACCCCATCGAGACCGTGCGCACCATGTCCCGCATCGTCGAAGCCGCCGAGGAAGACATCCTCGACAAGGGACTGCCGCCCCTCACCGACCGGAACAAGCCCCGCACCCAGGGCGGCGCCGTCGCACGCGCCGCCGCCGAAATGGGCGACTTCCTCGGCGCGAAATTCCTCGTCGCCTTCACCCAGAGCGGCGACACCGCCAAACGTCTCTCCCGCTACCGCTCGCCCATCCCCCTCCTCGCCTTCACCCCCGACGCCGCCACCCACGCCCAGCTCAACCTCACCTGGGGCGTCGAGACCTTCCTCGGCCCGCACGTCGAATCCACCGACGCCATGGTCGCCCAGGTCGACGAGGAACTCCTGCGCATCGGCCGCTGCTCCAAGGGTGACGTCATCGTCATCACCGCCGGCTCCCCGCCCGGCGTCTCGGGCTCCACCAACCTGGTCCGCGTGCACCACGTGGGCGAGGACGACAGCCCGAAGTAGTCCGTACTCCGGCCGCAACGGTCGGAAGCCGGCCGCCTCGGTACTTCGGCCCGACGTGCGCGTCCATCAGGGCCACGGACGCACGTCGGGCGACGGAGACGTTGTACCGCCGCCCCGACCGCGTGCAGTGCTTCCACGGCAACCGTCCGAGTGGACCAGCCCGCGTACCAGCTTCCAGGGGTGCGCGGCGACGATCTCCCGCTGCCAGGGGGCGAGGGCGATGCGGCGCTCGTGCTTCTTGCCGGGGCCGTGCTGGGGGAAGAGGCAGGGCCAATGCTTGCTGTACGAGGTGACGTACGGGCAACCGGCGGCCCGGACCCGCATGACCTTGTTCGAGGGGCGGATCAGCCGCACCGCTTCGGCGCAGGCATCGACGAGGCCGGGCCAGGAGCCGGCGCATGCGATGCGCAGAGTATGCACGCGCCCATGTGCTGCCGCGCTGATGCGGCCGTCGCCCGGATGGAGGCCGAGCAGTCACGCGTACGTGGCGGCGGGCTCGACCGCGGTGGGGATGGCGGCGCACCGTGGGCACCGCTCCGCACGGGAGGCGTCGAGCGGATCGAGGCGGGTCTGCCAGGAGCGGATGGCGGCGCGGGAAATGCCGGTGAGCCGACTCGCGGAGCCGAGGCTGTGGCCCTCGGCGAGCAGTGTGAGGGCGTGTTTGCGGGTACCCACGTCGTCCATGGGGCCGAGCTTTGCGGGAAGGTGCGGGACGGGCGCGGGATTTTCAGCGGCCCGTACTCAGATCAAGTGAAGTTCCGCGAATCTGCGTGCACCTTCGAAACGAAGGAAAAGTACCCCGAGTCGGACTCGAACCGACACTGGATGGGTTTTGAATCCATTGTCTCTAACCAATTGGACTACCGGGGCTCGCAGAATCGAAGGTTAATGTCGACCCGCTGATGATCCACCATACCGTAGCTAGGTAGGCTCTTGGGAGCAGTACCCCTGTCCTTAACGAGGAGCCCCCGTGACCACGCCCGAGTCGCCCGAGCCCGCAGACGCCGTCGACGACGACAAGTCGCACGTTCCGCCGCTGACGACCCGCGTCGTCATCGCCGAGGACGAAGCGCTCATCCGCCTGGACCTCAAGGAAATGCTGGAGGAAGAGGGGTACGCGGTCGTCGGCGAGGCCGGAGACGGCCAGCAGGCCGTCGAGCTGGCCCGCGAGCACAAGCCCGACCTGGTCATCCTCGACGTCAAGATGCCGGTGCTCGACGGGATCTCCGCGGCCGAGAAGATCGCCGAGGAGTCCATCGCCCCGGTCCTCATGCTCACCGCGTTCTCCCAGCGCGACCTGGTGGAGCGGGCCCGCGACGCCGGGGCGATGGCTTACCTCGTGAAGCCGTTCAGCAAGAGCGACGTCGTCCCCGCGATCGAGATGGCGGTGTCCCGCTTCGCCGAGCTGCGGGCGCTGGAGAACGAGGTCGCGGACCTGGCGCAGCGGCTGGAGACGCGGAAGCTGGTCGACCGGGCGAAGAGCATCCTGCAGACCGACTACGGCCTCTCCGAGCCGGCCGCGTTCCGCTGGATCCAGAAGACCTCGATGGACCGGCGGCTGTCCATGCAGCAGCTGGCCGAGGCGCTGATCGCGGACGCGGAGGAGAAGAAGAAGGCCGCCGAGTAACGGCTCGCCCTTCCGTGACGCCGCAGGGCCCGCACTCCGATCGCTCGGGTGCGGGCCCTGCGGCGTACGTGCGCGTACGTGCGTGTACCGGCGCGGGTCAGTCCTCGCCCAGGTAGGCCTTGCGGACCGATTCGTCGTGCAGGAGGTCGGCTCCGGTGCCGGAGAGGACGATCCTGCCGATCTCCATGACGTGGCCCTGGTCCGCGAGGGAGAGGGCCGCCTGGGCGTTCTGCTCGACCAGGAGGATCGTCGTACCGGAGGCCCGGAGTTCGACGATGGTCTCCATGATCTTCTGCATCATGATCGGGGAGAGTCCCATGGAGGGCTCGTCGAGCATGAGGAGCTTGGGCCGGGACATCAGGGCGCGTCCCATGGCGAGCATCTGCTGCTCGCCGCCCGAGAGGGTTCCGGCGGACTGCTTGCGGCGTTCCCCGAGGATGGGGAAGAGGTCGTAGGCGCGCTGGACGTCCTGTTCGATGCCTGCCCTGTCGCTGCGCAGATAGGCGCCGAGGAGGAGGTTCTCCGCGATCGTCAGCCGGGGGAAGATGTGGCGTCCCTCGGGGGAGTGGGCGAGGCCGAGGGCGACGATCTTGTGGGCGGGGACGTCCTTGAGGGGTTTGCCGTCGAAGAGGATGCGCCCGCCGGCCGGTTTGAGGAGCCCGGAGAGGGTGCGCAGGGTCGTGGTCTTTCCGGCGCCGTTGGTGCCGATGAGGGTGACGACCTGGCCGGCTTCGACGCTGAAGGAGATGCCTTTGACGGCCTCGATCTTGCCGTAGGCGACGCGGAGGTCCTCGACTTCCAGGAGCGCGGTCATGAGGTTTCCTCCTCGGCGGTGGTGCTCTCCGCGGCTGCGCCCGCCGCGGTCGTGCTGTCGGCGGGCGTGCTGCCCGCGGCCGTGCCGTGGCCGGCTCCGGCTTCGGCGGCTTCGACCTCGGCGACCTCGTCGGCGCCGGGGGCTCCTTCGAAGGGGGTGCCGAGGTAGGCGGCGATGACGCGTTCGTCGCCCTGGACGACGCCGGGGGTGCCTTCGACGAGCTTCTCGCCCTGGACGAGGCAGGCGACGCGGTCGCAGAGGTTGAAGATGAAGCGCATGTCGTGCTCGATGACGAGTACGGCGATGCCCTGGTCACGAATGGCGAAGATGAGCTCTTCGGTGACGCGGGTCTCCTGCGGGTTCATGCCGGCGGTGGGCTCGTCGAGGAGGAGGAGTCCGGGGTCGCTGGCGAGAGCGCGCGCGATTTCCAGCTTGCGCTGCTCTCCGTAGGGGAGGTTGCGTGCGAGGTGGTCGGCCTTGTGCGCGAGGCCGATGAACTCCAGCAGTTCCATGGAGCGTTCGCGGCTGGCCTTCTCCGCGCGGGTGTGGCTGGGGAGGCGCAGCAGGGCGGACCAGAGTCCGTCGTCGGTGCGGGTGTGGCGGCCGACGAGGACGTTTTCCAGGACGGTCATGTTGGCGAAGAGCCGGATGTTCTGGAAGGTGCGGGCGATGCCTGCCTGGGTGACCAGGTGGGGCTTGGGCGGCAGGACGGTGCCCTTGTAGCTGACCCTGCCCTCGGTGGGGACGTAGAGACCGGTGAGGCAGTTGAAGAAGGTGGTCTTTCCGGCGCCGTTGGGGCCGATGAGGCCGACGATCTCGCCGCTGTCGACGGTGAGGGAGACGTCGCGTACGGCGGTGAGGCCGCCGAAGCGCATGGTCACGCCGGTGGCGTCGAGGACGGTGGCCCCGGTGGTGGGGGTCGCGGGTCCTTCGGTGGTGTTCGTGGTGGTGGTCATGGTGTCACGCCCCCGCCTTGGCGATGCCGGCGCCGGTGTCCTCGGGCTGCCGTGGTTCGGGTACGTCGGGCTGGTTGGTCAGGCCGTTCGCGTCGTCGGCGTCGGACTCGTGGAATTCGAGCTGCTTCCGGCGGTCGGCGATGAGGCCTTCGGGGCGGAAGCGCATCAGCAGGATGAGTGCGATGCCGAAGAGGAGGAGCTGGTAGTCCTGCATGAACTGGAGCTTGGCCGGGATGAGGTAGAGCAGTGCGGCGCCGACGAAGGGTCCGCTGAGGGTGCCCATGCCGCCGAGGATGACGGCGGCGAGCAGGAAGGCGGAGTTCGGGGGTACGGCGCCGGCGAACTGGTACTGCTCGGGCGTCACGGTGTAGTTGACGTGGGCCTGGACGGTCCCGGCGAGGCCGGCGAGGGTGGCGCCGAGGGCGAAGGCGAGGAGCTTGAGCCGGAAGGCGTTGATGCCCATGGCGGTGGCGGCGGTCTCGTCCTCGCGGATGGCGACCCAGGCGCGGCCGATGCGGGAGTCGCCGGAGCGGCGGAAGACGAGGACGACGACGGCGGTGACGAGGAGCATCAGCAGGAAGTAGTTGGCGGACCTGCTGAGGCTGAAGGGGCCGATGTCGTGGCTCTCCCCGAAGGCGAATCCGAAGATGTCGAGGTCGGGGATGGAGGGGATGCCCTGGGATCCGTTGGTGAGGTCGGGTCCGCTGTTGCCGTTGAGGTTGTTGACGGTGACGCGGAAGATCTCCCCGAAGCCGAGGGTGACGATGGCGAGGTAGTCGCCGCGCAGCCGCAGGGTGGGTGCGCCGATGAAGACGCCGAAGATCAGGGAGACCCCTGCTCCGGTGAGGGCCGCTGCCCAGAAGGGGAAGTGGATGCCGATCGCGGAGGCGGACGCGCCGGAGACGAGGGCGGAGGTGTAGGCGCCCACGCCGAGGAAGGCGACGTATCCGAGGTCGAGGAGGCCGGCGAGGCCGACGACGACGTTGAGGCCCAGGGCGACGGCCGCGAAGATGAGGATGTTCGTGCCGATGAGCGTGTATTCCCCGGTGGACTGCGTGAAGGGGAAGCAGAAGGCGGCGACGAGGGCGGCGGTGAGGGTGACGTTGCGGTGTTTGACCGTCAGCGCGGTGAGGCGGCCGATGAGGCCGGCGCGGTGCAGGGCGGTGAAACCGAAGCCGAAGCTGAGCAGTGAGCCGATGAAGAGTTCGGTGTACTCGGTGTCGATGATGAACGAGAAGAGGTAGAGGGCGACACCGAAGCTGGTGGCGATGATGAGGATTTCGGCCCAGGCGGGGAGTTCGCGGGCGCGGGCCGGGGCGGGGGCGGTCAGGCTGTTGCCGAGGACGGCGAGGCCGCTGGGGTGCTCGTCGGCGAGCGCTTGGTCGGCGGGGAGGCCGAAGGCGGCGAGCGTCGCGACGAGTGCGCCGGTGAGGCTGACCCAGGCGCCGGGTTCGAGGTTGACGACGCCGCCGAGGTCGACGGTGATGGCGCCGACGGCGTAGCCGGTGGTGGCGAGGACGGCGAGTGCCGCGTATCGCACGGAGGTGTTGGTGCCGCCGGGGGTGAGCCAGCGGAGCCCTCGGATGCCGTATCCGGAGAGGATCAGGAGGAGGGTGACGAGGGAGCCGACGAGGGTGAGGACCTGGAGGCCGCCGGGGTAGCCGGTGACGGTGAGGTCGCCGGGGAACTCGTCGGTCCAGGTCCAGGCGAGGAAGGTGCCCGCGAGGGCGACGGCCGTGCCGGCGGTGGTGAGGGCGCGGGCGGTCGCGGGGGGCAGGTTGAGGGGCGCGCGGGTGGTGTGTGTGGTCATCGCTGTCACGCCCGATCCGCGACGCGTTCGCCGAGCAGCCCCTGTGGCCGCAGCAGCAGGACGACGATGAGGAGCACGAAGGCCCATACGTCCTTCCAGGCGCCGCCGCCGAAGAGTTCCATGCCGGGGACGTCGCTCATGTAGCCGGTGGCGAGTGCCTCGGCGAGGCCGAGGACGACGCCGCCGAGCATGGCGCCGTAGATGTTGCCGATGCCGCCGAGGACGGCGGCGGTGAAGGCTTTGAGACCCATCAGGAAGCCCATTTTGAAGCCGATCTGGCCGTTCTTGAGCCCGTAGGCGACGGCGGCGACGGCGGCGAACGCGGCACCGATGGCGAAGGCCATGACGATGATGCGGTCGGTGTTGATGCCCATGAGCTTCGCGGTGTCGGGGTCCTGCGAGGTGGCCTGCATGCCGCGGCCGGCGCGGGTCTTGGAGACGAAGAGGCCGAGGGCGAGCATGCAGACGGGTGCGGCGACGAGGACGAAGAGGTCGCCGCGCTGGACGTGGGCGCCGAGGAGGTCGAAGGCGCTTCCCTTGAACTGGGGGAAGGAGCGGTCGGCCTTGGCGTCCGGGTACCACATCCAGACGGCCTGCTGGAGGGCGAGGGAGAGCCCGATCGCGGTGATGAGGGGGGCGAGGCGGGGTGCGTTGCGCAGAGGCCGGTAGGCGAAGCGTTCGGCGGCGACGCTGACGGCGACGGAGCAGATCACGCCGCCGACGATCATGAGGGGGACGACGGCGAGGAGGTTCCAACCGGAGGGCATCCAGAGGTACACGGTGAGCGCCCCGAAGCCTCCGATCATGAAGATTTCGCCGTGTGCGAAGTTGATGAGCTGGATGATTCCGTAGACCATCGTGTAGCCGATCGCGATGAGTCCGTACATCGCGCCGAGGATGAGTCCGTTGGCCAGCTGTTGCGGCAGTTCGTGCACCGCAGGGCCTCCGTTGGAGTGGTTCGGATATGGCAACGCGCGGGAGCGCTGGTGGCGCTCCCGCGCGGTCTGGTTGCCCGGGGGGGCGACCGAAGTGGGGCGTTCGCCGGACTACTTGGTGACGGCTTCGCTGAGCTTGGAGACCCACTTGCCGCCGTCGACCTGGTAGGCCGTCATCATGGTGTTGGTGGTGTCGCCGTACTGGTCGAAGGAGACGGGGCCGGTGACGCCGTCGAACTGGACCTTGGCCATGGCGGCGAGGACCTTCTCGCGGCTGTCGTCGGGGAGCTTGCCGTCGTTCTCGGCGGCCACGAGCTTGACGGCCTCGATGATGGCCCAGGTGGCGTCGTAGGTGCCGCCGCCGTACGCCTCGTAGGCGTCCTTGTAGCCGGCCGCCGCGTAGTCCGCGATGAACTTCTTGGCGGAGTCGAGCTCTTCGACGGGCTTGCCGACCGAGGTGGCGATGTCGCCCTGGGCCTTCTTGTTGAGGCTGATGAAGTCGGCGCTGTACATGCCGTCGCCGCCCATGAGCGGGATCTGGACGCTGTCCTTGAGCTGCTGGCTCAGGGGCGCGCCGGCGGGGTACTCACCGCCGTAGTAGACGGCCTTGGCGCCGGAGCTCTTCACCTTGGTGACGACGGAGTTGAAGTCGCGGTCGTCGGGGTTGACGTGGTCGCTGCCGACGATCTTTCCACCGAGGCCGGTGAAGGTCGTCTTGAAGGAGGCGGCGAGGCCGGCGCCGTACGTCTTCTGGTCGTCGATCAGGTAGACGTCCTTGATGCCCGCGTTCTTGAACAGGTAGTTCGCGGCGAAGGCGCCCTGGATGGCGTCGGTGGTGGCGGTGCGGAAGTACGTCTTGAACGGGCGCTTCTTGGCCGCGTCGCCGTCCTTCCAGTTGTCGCCCTGGGTCAGCTCGGTGCCGGTGTTGGCGGGCGAGACCTGGGTGAGGCTGGCGTCCTCGAAGGGCTTCTGCATCGACTGCGCGACGCTGGAGTTGAGGGGGCCGACGACGCCGACGAGGTCCTTGTTGCCGATGAACTTCTGGGCGTTCTGGCCGCCGACGGAGGGCTGGGCCTGGTCGTCGAGGGGCTGGAGCTCGAACGTGATGCCCGGGACCGTCTTCTCCTTGTTCGCCGTCTTGACGGCGAGGTCGGCGGAGTTCTTGATGCCGAGGCCGAGGGCGGAGAGGTCGCCGGTCAGGGGTGCGTCGAGGCCGATGACGACGGTCTGGTTCCCACCGCTGCCGCTCGCGCCGTCGCTGCTGCCCTTGTCGTCGCGCGACCCGCAGGCGGTGAGGGTGAGTGCTCCGGTGGTGAGCACTGCGGTGAGTATGAGCATGGAACGGTGTCGCACGAAAAGTCCTTTCCCTGGCGCGGCCTCCTCCGTTGAGGTGCCTGTGGTTCGCCAAGCCGTACGTGATGGGTACAGGGCGTGCTGCTGCCGCGCCCGGCGGCGCGGTGACTGGCGGTGACTCTAGGCGCAGGCAGTGGGATCGTGGACGGGTGTGGGCAAGGATGTGACTGTCTTGTTATGACTTGAGGAAAGCTTGAGGTGGTGCTGGACCTGGACCGGTCCGGCCCCCGGTGGATCCCTCTCGCATGGTGAGAACGCCCAGCTCTGCTAAGGGGCTTGGGGTGATCTTGGTACTGACGGGTGGTTCCGTGCCGGGTGGGTGGAGGAGGGGTCGGAGGGGTGCGGGGGAGGGGGTGCGGCCGTGGTCGCGTTCATTGCGCGCTTGTTACGCAGTGTTACGGCAGGGGTTTTACCCTCCCGTTGCCCTCGTGGGGTGGCGTGAAGTGGTGCATGGAAACCCGTGTCATGTCAGGTGAGTTGGCTGAAAGCCATGGTCAACTTCCGTTACGTGTAGTAGGCATGAAGATGCCCGGCCGGGTGGTTCGAAGGTCCGGCCGGGCAGTGGGGGGAGGGGGGTCGCCGGGGCGGGGAAGGTCAGCCCGCGGCCGGTGCCTCGCGCAGCAGGCAGGTGAGGCGGGCGGTGCAGACGCGCTTGTCGTGGTCGTCGGTGATGACGATCTCGTAGGTGGCGGTGGAACGTCCGCGGTGCACGGGAGTGGCGACGCCGGTCACCAGCCCGCTGCGGGCCCCTCGGTGGTGGGTGCAGTTGAGGTCGACGCCGACCGCGAGTTTCCCGGCGCCGCCGTGGAGCATCGAGCCGACGGAGCCGAGGGTCTCGGCGAGTACCGCGGACGCCCCGCCGTGCAGGAGGCCGTAGGGCTGGGTGTTGCCCTCGACCGGCATGGTGCCGACGACGCGGTCCGCCGACGCCTCGGTGATCCGCACGCCCATCCGTTCGCCGAGGTGCCCGGCGGAGAAGAGGGCGGGCAGGTCGATGCCGAGCGAGGCGTACTCGTCGATGACCTCCTGCGGGAACACGGGTGCGGATGCGTTCTGGTCGCCCATGGGTGCGGCTCCGTTCGTCCGGTTGGTGTCTTCGCTGTGCGCTCCGTTCTTACCAGAGACCACTGAGCGGACGCTTAGACGTCGTTTCTTATGGCGTGAGGGCTCGTTGGTCTGTGCATGACGGATCTGGTTGAGCGGTTGGTACCGGATGAGTTGTGGGTGTTGT